>JAAYEA010000129.1 GCA_012689325.1 Chloroflexota bacterium | reverse complement strand
GCGCTGCGGCTATTGCGGGAGCTGCATCAGCGTCTGCCCGGTGGAGGCGCTGAGCCTGAGCGACGCCTATCTCACGGTGGCCGAGCGCTGCACCTCTTGCGGGCGGTGCGTCGCGGCCTGCCCGGTGACGGCGCTGAGCCTGCCTGAAGCGCAGGCTGGCCCGGCGACGCCGCTGCGCCATCACTATGATGTGGTCGTGGTGGGTGCCGGCCCTGCTGGCAGCACGGCCGCGCGCTATGCCGCCCAAGCGGGGCTCTCCGTCCTGCTGGTGGACCGTCGCCAGGAGATCGGCGCGCCGGTGCAGTGCGCCGAAGGGGTGGCCTACGAGCAGTTGCGGCCTTTTGTGGAGCCGGACCCGCGCTGGATCTCGGCCACGATTCGCAAGGCCAGCATCTCCTGCGCGGGGATGCCGGGGCTATCGGCCAGCAGCGAGGCCAGCGGGGCGCAGGGCTGCGTGCTGGAGCGGCGCGTCTTTGATCGCGCCCTGGCGGAGCTAGCCGTTGACGCCGGGGCCCGGTGCGTGGTCAAGACACAGGCCACGGGGCTGTTGCTGGAGGGCGGCGCGGTGCGCGGCGTCCGGCTGGAGGGGCTCGGCGGGCGCCAGGAGGTGGCGGCGCGCATCGTGGTGGCCGCCGATGGCGTCGGTTCGTTGCTGGGGCGCTGGGCCGGATTGCCGACGCGGCTGCCGCCTCGCGATCTGATGACTTGCGCGCAGTACCTCATGGCCGGGATTGACATCGATCCTGAATGCACCTATTATTACCTGGACGAGACGATCGCGCCGGGCGGCTATGCCTGGATCTTTCCCAAGGGCCAGGGCCGCGCCAACGTGGGCCTGGGCGTCCAGTCCGACCTGGCCGAGATGCCCCCGGTGGAGTATCTGAACCGTTTTGTGGAGCGCTACCGCTTCCTGGCGCAGGGCAGCCCGGTTTGCCTGATTGTGGGCGGGGTGCCGGTGTCCAGGCCGTTGGAAAGGCCCATTGCCGATGGCCTGATGGTGGTCGGCGACGCGGCGCGGCAGGTGGACCCGCTCACCGGCGGTGGGATCGCCAACGGCATGACGGCGGGGCGCCTGGCCGCGGAGGTCGCCGTGGAGGCGGTGGAGGCACGGGATACCTCGGCGGCGTTCCTGGCGCGCTATGGCCAGCGCTGGTCGCAGAGCCTGGGGCGCAAGATGGAGCGCAACTATGCTTTCCGGCAGCGGTTTCCCGTTGGGCAGCGCGCCAGCGAGCGCTTCATGCAGATCTTTGCCATGGCGGTGAGCAGCAGCAAGTAGGGGCCGAGTCCGGAAAACCCAAGAGGAGGCAGCGCATGACCTCAGTCGCCATCATCACCGACAGTTGTGCCAGCATCCCTGACGAGTTCTACGGCGAGTTGGGCATCTCGATGGTGCCGTACAACTTGCACATCGGCAAAGAGGCGCGGAAGGACCTGGTGGACATCGGCCGGGACGAGTTTTTTGCCTATCTGGCCCAGGCGACCGAGATCCCCAAGACGGCGAACCCCGCTGTGGGCGACTATATCGAAGCCTATCGCCGCGCCCTGCAAGACCATCAGGCAGTGATCTCGCTGCACATGACCTCCAGGGGAAGCGGCGCCTACCAATCGGCGTCCCTGGCCAAGACGACCATGGCCGGCGAGCTGCCGCCGGGGGCGCGCATCGAGGTGGTGGACACCCTCAACGTCTCGATGTGCCATGGGTGGATGACCATCGAGGCCGCGCGGGCCGCCCGCGCGGGGCGCTCGGTGGATGAGATCCTGGCGCTCCTGCACAAGATGATCCCGGTCGCCAAGATGATCCAGACGGCGGACACGTTGCGCTATCTCTATCTCGGCGGGCGCATCGGGCGCGCCAAGCACCTGGTGGCGTCCCTGCTCAATATCAAGCCCCTCGTCAGCATGGAGGAGGGGGTCATCGTGGCGCTGGGGACGGCGCGCAGCCGCCTGAGCGCCTTCAAGCGCATGGCCGAGTTGGTGGAGCAGCACGTGGGGCCGGGCGGCAAGATCAAGCTGGCCCTGGTGCACGTCGCGGCGCTGGAGGAGGCGAAGCAACTGCGCGACATGGTGGAGGCCAAAGTCACCAGCGTGGAGACGGTGTTCACCCAGCTTTCGCCGGTGCTCTCGGTGCATACCGGCCCTGGCACCGTGGGCTTGTGCTATTACCCGGTGGCTGGCATCGAGATCTAGCCAGACAGGGTTTTCCTGATTCATAGCGCTCTGGACAGGCGGGGAGAAGCGGCGCTTCCGACCGCCTGTTTTCCTGTCCGCTGCGGCCAAGGCGGCCAGGCCAGGGCGATTGCATTAAAAGTGAGGTAGAATAGCGGCTATCCTGTACAGGGGGGTAGCCGAGGTGGACAAGCCGGGCGCAACGATCAGGGAGCACTTTGGGAGCCTACGCGATCCGCGTCTGGAT
>JAAYEA010000015.1 GCA_012689325.1 Chloroflexota bacterium | reverse complement strand
CCTGACGCCATACCAGCCGGGCAGTCGGCAGCAGCTGGCGGCGGCGGCGCGGGCGTTGGGTCGCTTCCATCGCACCACCGCCCCGCTGACGCTGCCGGGGTGCAAGCCGTGGGCGCGCGAGCATCGCATCGAGGCGATGCGCGACACGCTGGCCGAGGCGCTGGCCGACCTCCCGGATTCGCCGGAGCGGCCGGATGCCCTGGCCATGCTCGCCGCAGCGGAGGAGCTGTCCCGCGCTCCACTGGGCTCTTGGGTGGAGAGCCTGCCCAGCGCCATCATTCACGGCGACTATACCCCGGCGAATGTGCTCTTTCGCGGCGACTCAGTCGGCGGCATCTTTGACTTCGACTGGGTCAGTCGCCAGCCGCGGGTAATCGACCTGGGCGAGGCGCTGATCTTTTTCGCTTTCACGCGCCGCGACCCGATCGACCCGGATGACATCTGGTCCCTGGTGCAAGGCTGGGCGCCGGACTTGGACGCCGCGCGGGCCTTTCTGGCCGCTTACCAGGCCGAGTGGCCATTAACCCGCGAGGAAGCGCGCGCCCTGCCCTATTTCATGCGCGAGACCTGGCTGGGCGTGCGGATTCGGGCCATGCGCAAGGTGCCGACGGAGGAGCGGCTGCGCATCCTCACGCAGGATGGGCTGCCCCCGCTGCGCTGGCTGGAGCGGTCCGTCGAGCTCCTGGCGGGGCTCGCACTGACAACAGCCACAGGCTGACCTGCCAGCGCCAGTTGACGATCCCGCGCAAACAGCTATCATGGGAGGGCATCGCATCACCCACGAGGAGCGTCGCGTGCCGGACCGCCAGCAAAGAACCATCGCGGCCATGATCAAGCTCTATTGCCGCGGCCAAGGGCACACCGACCAGCCACCCTGCGCCGATTGCCAGGAGATGCTGGACTATGCCCTGCTGCGTCTGGAGCGCTGCCCCTTCGCGCCGAACAAGCCCACCTGCGACCGCTGCCCCATCCACTGCTACGCTCCCGCCATGCGCGAGCGGGTGCGGGCGGCCATGCGCTACGCGGGCCCGCGGATGCTCCTGCACCACCCCTGGATGGCCCTGACACACCTCTACGATCGCCTGATGTCCGGGCGACGCATCGCCCAGCGGCAGAAACGCCCAAACTAGCCGGAGGTCCACATGAACGCGAGAGAACGCTATCTGGAGACGTTGCTTTTCGGCAAGCCTGACCGGGTTCCGCTCAGCCCGGGCGGGCCGCGCGAGTCCACCCTGCGCGCCTGGCATCAGCAAGGACTGCTGGAGGGCGTGCCCTGGCAGGAGCAACTGCGCGACGCCCTGGGCATCCCGCAGGAGCCGGCGCTCCCTCGCCCTGGCCTCTCGGTGGATTTCAAGATGATCCCCTGGTTCGAGGAAAAAGTGCTGGAGCACCGCGACGGCCACTATCTGGTCCAGGACTGGATGGGCAACATCACCGAGATCTCGGATACCTTCGACTATACCTACATCCGCCAGGCCAAGGACTTTGTGACCCGCAAATGGCACGACGCCCCGGCCCACAACCGCGCCGAGTGGGAGGAGCGCCTCAAGTGGCGTTATGATCCTGCGGCGGAGGGGCGGCTCCCCGGCGATTTCGCGGCCAACTTGCCCACCTGGCGGGCGCGCGACTATCCGCTGAGCATCACCATCCCCGGCCCCTTCTGGCAGATGCGCGAGTGGCTGGGCTTCGAGGGGCTCTGCTACCTGATGAAGGACGACCCGGCGCTGATCGACGAGATGGCCGCCTTCTGGACCCAGTTCGTGCTCGGCGTGCTAGATCGCGTCACGCCTCACGTCCAACTGGACTCGATCACCGTCGCCGAGGACATGGCCTACAAGGCCCATGCCATGATCTCCCCCGCCATGACGCGCCGCTTCGTGCTACCCTCCTACCAGGCCTGGGCTGATCATCTGAAGGCCAGCGGCTGCCCGGTCTTTGCGGTGGATTCCGACGGCAACATCGAGGGGTTGATCCCGCTCTGGCTCGAGGCGGGGGTGAACTGCGCCCGCCCGATGGAGGTGGCCGCCGGGAACGATCTGGTCGGCTTGCGCCGCCGCCACGGGCGCCGCATGGCCTACACCGGCGGCATCGACAAGCGCGCCATCGCCACGGGCGGCCAAGTGATGCGCGACGCCGTGCTCAGCGTGGTGCCGCCCATGCTCGTCGAGGGCGGCTACATCCCCGCGTGCGACCATGGCGTCCCGCCGGATATCTCGTGGCCCAACTTTGTCGAGTACGCTCGCTTGCTGGCCCAGCTCACGGGCTGGCTATGACCTCAGGGAGGTGAATAGCATGGCACAGATCAAGCGCGTTTTCCAGGTCGACGGGCAGCCCTTCTTCCCCGTGGGCGGGCAGGCCCGCAACTCGAGTGGCTATAACCAGGCCGAGGCCGAGACCGCCTTCCAGGCGCTCCGGCTGATCCACGGCAACACCCTCGAGATCCCCGTCTATTGGGAGCAGGTGGAACCGGAGGAAGGGCGCTTCGACTGGTCCGCCGTGGACACGCTGCTGGCCCTGGCCCGCGGCTACGACGTCCGGCTGGTGCTGCTCTGGTTCGGCGCCTGGAAGAATGGCGACATGGACTATGCCCCCGCCTGGGTCAAGACCAACCCCGCCCGCTTCCGGCGCGTGCTGGCGCCCACCGGCCGGCCCGTTTGGAACCTCTCCTCGCATTGCCGGGCGACGTTTGAGGCCGACCGGGCCGCCTTTTGCGCGCTCTGCCAGCGCCTGCGGGAGGTGGACCGCAACGGGCGGGTCATCGCCCTGCAGATCGAGAACGAGCCAGGGATCCTCGGCTGCGATCGTGACTATGGCCCAGAGGCCCAGGCCCAGTTCGAGGCCCCCGTCCCCGCCGAGCTGGTAGCCAAGATCAAGGCCGCCGGGGCTGGGCGCGTCTGGGAGCTCTGGCAGGCGGCGGGCGCCAAGGCCGCGGGGAACTGGGCGGAGCTCTTTGGCTGGGCCGGGGGCGAGGCCATGACCGCCTGGAGCATCGCCACCTACATCGACGGCCTCGCCGAGGCCGGCAAGGGGATCCTCGACATCCCCATGTACGTCAACGTCTGGCTGGGCGAGGGAAGTTGGGCGCTGGCCGGGGAGACCTACCCCTCCGGCGGGGCCGTCGCCAAGATGCTGGACATCTACAAGTGGTGCGCGCCCCACATCGACCTGATCGCGCCGGACATCTATATCGGCGACTCCAAGGGCTACGAGGCCATGTGCGCCGCCTACGCCCGTCCCGATAACCCGCTCTTTGTGCCGGAATCGGCGCCGGGGAACAGCAACGCCTGGAACCTGTTCAAGGCCGCCGCCGACCACGACGCCATCGGCTACGCCTTTTTCGCCATCGAGCACGTCATAGCGCCCGATGGCTCCGTGCGATCCGAGGCGCAGATGATCGTGGATAGCCTGCGCTGCTTGGCCGCCGCGGCCCCGCTGCTGCTGCGCTACCAGGGCACGGGCCGGGTCCATGCGGTGGCGCAGGAGGAGAACCTGGCCGGCCAGCGGCTGGACCTGGGCCGCTATTGGGGCCTGGTCGAGTTCAGCCAGCCCGGGGGGCCGCGCGTCCATCGCGACTGGCGGCACCTGCCCAGCCCGACGCCGGAAGCCACCCGCGGGCGCGGCCTGGTGATCCAGGCGGGCGAGCACGAGTTCTACCTGGTGGGCGGCCACTACCGGCTCACCCTGCGGCCCAAGCTTCCGCCGGAGCCAAGCCGCGACCCGGTCGAGTCACGCGACTATTTCATCACGCGGCTGGCGCATTATGTCACCGTGGACGAGGGCCACCTGGACGAGGCTGGGCGCTTTGTCATCGACCGCGAGCGTAACGGCGACGAGGTGGATTACGGCGTGTGGGTCGAGCCCGATTGCGGCGTGGTCCGCGCCGTGATGTGCGAGTGAGCGCGGGAGGCCGGCGATGAATTCCAGAGAACGCGTCCTGGCGGCCCTGCGGCTGGAACCGCCCGATCGGGTCCCCTTTGTGGAGGGGAGCGTGGCCGCCAGCATCGAGCAGGCGTTTGTTGGCCATACCAGCTACCTCCCCGAGGAGGCCAGCGAGGCCATGGGGCTGGATAACGTGCGCGTGCGCTTCTTGCCGCCGCTCTTTGCCCGCTACGAGGAGCACGACGGCATCTCTTTCCTGGCCGAGCCGCTCATCCGCACCCGCGCCGACCTGGGCAAGATGGTCTTTCCCGATCCTGACGACCCAGCGCTCTACGCCGAGGCCGAGGCCGTGGCGCGCCGGGTCCAGGGGCGCTACGCCGTCACCGCCCATATCCGCCTGGGCAGTTCCTCCACCCACATGAGCATGGGGCTGGACGGGCTCTCCTACGCCCTGGCCGACGACCCGGGCCTGGTGGACACCGTCCTGGGACGCTATGCCGACTGGACCATTGCCGTGATCCGCCACCTGCGCGACGCGGGCGTGGACGTGATCTGGAACCACGACGACATCGCCTACAAGACCGGGCCCATGGTCTCGCCGCGGCTGCACCGCGAACTGTTCATGCCGCACCTGCGCCGCGTCGCCGACGCCATCAAGGGTGAGGGGTTCCCCTGGATCTACCACTCGGACGGAAACCTGATGTCGCTGCTGGACGACCTCCTCTCCCTGGGCATCGACGGGCTGCACCCGCTGGAGCCCGGCGCCATGGACATCGAGGAGGCCAAGCGGCGCTACGGCCGGCGCATCTGCCTGGTCGGCAACATCGACCTGCACTATACCCTGACCCGCGGCACGCCGGACGAGGTGGAGGACGAGGTCCGGCGGCGCATCGAGGTCATCGGGCGCGGCGGCGGCTATATGATCAGCAGCGCCAACTCGATCACCAGCTATTGCCCGGTGGAGAACATCCGCGCCATGGTCGAGGCGATCCGCCGGTACGCGCCCTATTGCTGAGCACGCGCGTTCCCTTGGTGCGGGGAGGGCAACGTGCTATAATGGCCAGGTTGCGTTTGGTCCCAGATAACACCGCGGCAGAGGAGGCGGCATGAAGATCACCATCGTCGGGCACAAGGGGCAACTGGGCGAGGCGCTGCAAGGGGCGCTGGCCGGCCATGCCCTGCAGGGGCTCGATCTCCCGGAGGTGGATATCACGCGCTACCCCGCCTGCGCCGAGCCGATCCTGGGCTTTGCGCCGGACGTGGTGCTCCACATCGCGGCCATGACCAACGTCGATGGCTGCGAGACCGATCCCGACCAGGCCTTTCGGGTGAACGCGCTGGGCACGCGCAACGTCGCATTGGCTTGCCAGGCGCTGGACGTGCCGATGCTGTACGTGAGCACCGATTACGTCTTCCGCGGCGATGAGGGGTCTCCCCGCTACGAATACGACCTGCCCAACCCGCAGAGCGCCTATGCGCGCTCCAAGCTGGCCGGCGAGCAGATCGTCCGCGACCTGTTGCGCAAACACTATATCACCCGCACCGCCTGGCTCTACGATGGCACCCATCGGAATTTCGTCACCACCATGCGCCGGCTGGCCACGGAGCGCCCCTCGCTCAAGGTGGTGACCAACGAGGTCGGCTCGCCCACCTACGCCAAGGATTTGGCCGAGGCCATCGCCAAGCTCATCCGCCGCCCGGCTTATGGCATCTATCACTTTGCCAACACCGGCGTCTGCTCCCGCTTCGAGTTCACCAAGGCCATCCTGGAGCTGAGCGGCTTGGCCGATTACCCCGTGGAGCCGGTCGACCATTACCCGCGCCCCGCCAAGGTTCCCGCCCGCGTGGAGCTCAAGAACGTCATGGGCGCGGCGCTGGGTATCGCCTTCCGCCCCTGGCGTGAAGCCCTGGAGGAGTGTCTGTCCAGTGTCCACTAGCCGCCCCCTGCTCTCGGTGATCATCCCCAACTGGAACGGCGCCGCCCTGCTCCCCAGTTGCCTCGACGCGCTCCGCGAGCAGACCTTGCGGGATTTCGAGGTCATTCTGGTGGACAACGCCTCGCGGGACGAGTCCTGCGCCCTGGTGCGCGAGCGCTACCCCGAGGTGCGCCTGCTCGAGATGCCCCGGAACCTCGGCCTCACCGGCGGCTGCAACGCCGGCATCGGCGTCGCCCGCGGCGAGTTGATCGCCCTGCTGAACAACGACGCCGAGGCGGACCCGCGCTGGCTGGAGGCGCTGGCCGGTGCCCTGGCGCGCCATCCCGAGGCAGGCTCCGCGGCGACCAAGATGCTGCTCCATGACCGGCGCGACGTCATCAACTCGGCGGGCGACTTTTACGGGCGGGACGGCATCCCTGGCAACCGCGGCGTCTGGCAGCCGGACGATGGCAGCTACGACCAAGAGATGTGGGTCTTTGGCGCCTGCGGAGGCGCCGTGGCCTATCGCCGCGCCATGCTGGATGAAATCGGCCTCTTTGACGAGGATTTCTTTATGTATTGCGAGGACGTGGACCTGGCCTGGCGGGCGCAGTTGGCCGGCTGGCGCTGCATCTATGCCCCGCAGGCCCGCGTCTACCACCGCCTTAGCGCCACCGGCGGGGGCGCCCTGTCCAGCTATTACACGGGGCGCAACACCCTCTATGTCATCGCCAAGGACATGCCCGCGAGCATCCGGCAAAAGCACTGGCGTCGCATCGCGGCGGCCCAATGGCGCGTCGCCCGCGACGCGCTGCGCGCCTGGCGCGGCGAGGCCGCGCGGGCCCGGCTCCGCGGCCAATGGGCCGGCATCATCGGGTGGCGCCAGGCGAGGGAGAAACAGGCGCGCGGGCAAGGCTTGCGCCGCGTCTCCGACGAATACCTCGAAAGCATCCTGAGTTGACGGAAATGGCGACTCGGTGTAACATTGAAGGTCGTACCGAGCGGCGACGCATCGCCGCTGGCCGCGTTTGGCCAACCTGGGGGAGATAACAGCGCCGTTATGTCATCTGCACAGCCTGACCTATCCATCGTCATCCCAGCCTATAACGAGGCGGTGACCCTGCCCGGCAACCTCGCCGAGGTTTTCGCTTTCCTGCGCAAGCAGGCCATCCGGGCTGAGGTCATCGTGGTGGACGATGGGAGCCAGGATGGCACCGCCGGCATCGTGGAGAGCTTGCAGGAGCGCCACCCGCGCCTGCGGCTGATCCGCAATCCGCACTGCGGGAAGGCTTTTGCCGTGCGCACCGGCATCGAGGCGGCTCGGGGCGAGTACATCTTTCAGTGCGATGCCGACCTGAGCATGCCCATCAGCGAGTTGCCCAAGCTGCTGGAGCCCTTGCAGGCTGGCCAGTGCGACATCGCCATCGGCTCGCGAGTGCGGCGCTACCGCTTTCCCTGGTATCGCCACATCATGAGCGTCGTCTTTCACTGGATCGTGGCAGCGCTGGCCGTCAAGGGCGTCAACGACACCCAATGCGGTTTCAAATGCTACCGCGGCGCCGCGGCGCACGACCTTTTCCGCCGGGCGCTGCTCTATCGCACGCCCGACCCGGTTCGCGGCTCGGCCGTCACCGGCTTTGATGTGGAGATCCTCTTCCTGGCCCAAAAGATCGGGTACCGGATCAAGGAGGTCCCTGTGGAATGGTACTTTGCTGAGACGAGCAGCGTCGATCCCATCAAGGACTCCTTGCGCAACCTGCGGGACGTGATCAGCATCCGTCTCAACGATGCGCACGGGCGGTACCGCTATTCCTCGGCCGCCAAGGGCGAGATGCGGGGCCCCGCCCCGGAATAAGACGCGCGCCCTTTCCGTTCCGCAGCTCCACGACGACTTGCGATCACTCTGTTGCCACAGGCAACATCACGTTTCGAGAAAGGAACCTCCGATGAGCGACAAGGTTTTGGTTTGCGTCGCCTGGCCCTATGCCGATGGCCCCCTTCACCTGGGCCACATCACCGGCGCCATGCTCCCGCCGGATATCCTGGCGCGCTACATGCGCCTGCTGGGCAAGGACGTGGTCATGGTCTCGGGCAGCGACACCCACGGTACGCCCATCACGGTGCGCGCCGAGTTGGAGGGCGTCAAGCCGATCGAGATCGTGGAGCGCTACCACAACAACATGCTCGACTCCTTGGTGGGCCTGGGCCTCGCCTATGACCTCTATACCCACACGAATACCGAAAACCACAAGGCCGTCACCCAGGACATGTTCCTCACCCTCCTGGACAAGGGCTACATCTTTCTCGACAGCATGACCCAGTTCTACTGCGACCACTGCCAGCGCTACCTAGCGGATCGCTTCGTGGAGGGGACCTGCCCGCACTGCGATTATGACAACGCGCGCGGCGACCAGTGCGACCATTGCGGGCGTCCCCTGGACGCCCTGGAGCTCAAGCTGCCGCGCTGCCGTTTTTGCGGCGCGACGCCCCACCCCCAAGAGACCGAGCACTATTTCCTGGACCTGACCAAGTTCAGCGAGCCCCTACACGAGTGGCTCAAGGACAAGCCCCATTGGCGCTCCAACGTGCTCAACTTTGCCCGCGGCCTGCTGGAAAGTGGGCTGCGGCCGCGCGCCATCACCCGCGACATCGATTGGGGCGTGCCCGTGCCGGTGGAGGGCTTTGAGCACAAGGTCATCTATGTCTGGTTCGACGCCGTCATCGGCTACCTCTCCGCCACCATCGAGTGGGCGCAACTCCAGGGCAAAGAGGAGCGCTGGCGCGACTTTTGGCAGAGTGAGGACTGCCAGAGCTATTACTTTATGGGCAAGGACAATATCTGGTTCCACACCATCATCTGGCCCGCCATGCTGCTGGGCTATGGGGACCTGAACCTGCCCTACGACGTCCCGGCCAACGAAAACCTGAACCTGGAAGGGCGCACCTTTTCCAAGAGCCGCAACTGGGCGATCTTTGTGCCCGACCTGCTGGAGCGCTACGATCCCGACCCGGTCCGCTACGTGCTGACGGCCACCATGCCCGAGGCCCAGGACAGCGACTTTACCTGGCGCGACTTTGTGCGCCGCAACAACGACGAATTGGTGGCCACCTACGGCAACCTGGTGCACCGCGTGCTCACCTTTGCCTACCGCCGTTTCGACGGGCAGGTGCCCCAGCCGGGCCGCCTCGAGGCCGCCGACCATCAGCTATTGGACGCCATGACCCGCGCCTTTGTGGATGTGGGCCGCGAGATTGGCGCCTGCCACTTCCGCGCCGGGCTGAGCGCCGCCATGGCCGCGGCCGCCGAGGTGAACCGCTACCTCGACGTCGCCGCGCCCTGGAAGACCATCAAGAGCAACCCGCAGGCCGCCGCCACCTCCATCTATGTGGCGCTGCGGGCCATCGACTCGCTCAAGACGCTCTTCCTGCCCTTCCTGCCCAAGTCCTCCCAGGCGCTGCATGAGATGCTGGGCTACAAGGGCACCATCATCGGGCGGCAGTGGATCGAAGAGATCTCGGAAGATGGGGTCAAGCATCGCGTCGTCCGCTATGACGGCAGCAAGAACGTGGGCGAATGGGCCCCCAGCCACCTGCCCGTCGGGCAAAAGCTGCGCGATCCCAAGCCGCTGTTCGTCAAGCTGGAAGACGAGGTCATCGAACAAGAGGTCGCCCGGCTCAAGGGCGGCGGCGGCCACTAGAAGCCATGTACGCAGGGCATCCACCCCGAGCGCGTGCAGCCTCTGCGCCCCAGGCCCCCGGACGCATCCGGGAGGCCGGGCTGGCGCGGGTGCGGGGGTGGGTGCCCTGTGCGATCCTGCTCTTGTACGTTGCGCTGGGCGTCCTCTACGCCGCGCTGACGCCGCTCTGGCAGAACCCCGACGAGCCCGCCCACTATAACTATGTGAAGCAGATCGCCGCCACCGGGCAGCTCCCCGTCATGCAGGTCGGCGATTACCCCGCCGCCTACCTGGAGGAGCTCAAGTCGCGCCGCTTTCCCGCCGACATGCCGGTGGATGCGATCCGCTACGAGGGCTGGCAGCCCCCGCTCTATTACCTCCTGAGCGCCGGGGTCTATCTGGCGGCCAGCGCGCTCCCCCTGGCCGGGCAGGTGCTCGTCCTGCGCCTCTTTTCCGTTGCCATCGGCGCGCTGCTCATCTGGACCGTCTACCGGCTGGCCCGGGAGGTCCTGGGCGACAGCCCGCTGCTGGCCTGGGGGGCCATGGCCTTTCCCGTGGTGGTGCCCATGCACTTGGCCATGCTCGCCGCCATCAACAACGACGGCCTCGCTGAGTTGCTCGTCACCGCGACACTGCTGGGCTGCGTCCGGCTGATCAACCGCGGCGCCACGTCGCGCCGCTTGCTCGTGTTGGGCGTGCTGCTAGGGCTGGGCCTGCTGACCAAGAACACCACCGCCATCGTCGCGCCGGTGATCCTGCTGAGCGTGTGGCTATCGGCGGAGCGCCGCGCCTCCGAAAGCCGCTGGGCGCCCTGGCTCCGCGCCATCGGCGGCATCGGCCTCCCCGCCTTGCTGCTCAGCGGCGGTTGGTACCTCCGCAATGCGCTGGTCTACGGCTGGGGCGATCCGCTGATCTGGCGGCGGCATGGCGAGGTGGTGGCGGGCCAACTGACCACGGCCCAGTACCTGGCCACCCGCGATTGGGG
>JAAYEA010000128.1 GCA_012689325.1 Chloroflexota bacterium | reverse complement strand
TTCGCGGCGGGCCCAAGGCGGTTCAGAAGGACCCTGCCGGCATCTTTGATTGGCCGCTGGTGACCCCCGAGGTCGAGGCGGCGGTGCTCGAGGTCCTGCGCGCCGGCAAAATGTCCGGCACGGACGTGACCAAGATGTTCGAGCGCGAGTTCGCCGATTTCCACGGCGTCAGGTACGCCCTGGGCCACAACACCGGCACCGCCTCGCTGCAATCGGCCATGTTCGGCCTGGGCATCGGCAAGGGCGACGAGGTGATCTGCCCCAGCATCACCTATTGGGCCTCCTGCCTCCCCGTCTATTCCCTGGGCGGCACGGTGGTCTTTGCCGATATCGACCCGGTGACCCTGTGCATCGACCCGGCGGACATCGAGCACCGCATCACCTCGCGCACCAAGGCCATCATCGTCGTCCACTATATGGGCCACCCCGCCGAGATGGACACCATCATGGCCATCGCCAACAAGCACGGCATCCCCGTGATCGAGGACCCCTCCCACGCCCACGGTGGGCTCTACAAGGGCAAGCTGGTGGGGACCATCGGCGCCGCCGCGGGCTTTTCGCTGATGACCGGCAAGTCGCTGGCCACCGGCGAGGGCGGCATCATGATCACCAACGACCAGCGCGTCTATGAGCGCGCCATCGCCTTTGGCCACTATGAGCGCCACGGCGACCTGACCCTTCCCGACCTGGTGGCTGGCGCCGGGCTGCCCTGGGGCGGCTACAAGGACCGCATGCACCAGCTCTCCTCGGCCATGGCTCGGGTCCAGCTCCTCAAGTACCCCGCCGAAATGGCCGAGATCGACAAGGCCATGAACTACTTCTGGGATCTCCTGGAGGGCGTGCCGGGCATCCGCACCCACCGCCCGCCCAAGGGCTCCGGCCTCACCATGGGCGGCTGGTACGCCGCGGCGGGGCTCTATGTCCCCGAGGAGCTCGGCGGCCTCTCGGTGACCCGCTTTTGCGAGGCCGTGGCGGCGGAGGGCGTGCCCACCGGGCCCGGCTGCAACAAGGCGCTGCACCTGCACCCGCTCTTTAACACCCTGGACGTGTACAGGGACGGCCTGCCCACCCGCATCGCCAACTCGCCGGCGGGCGTCGACGTCCGCCAGCCCGTCGGCAGCCTGCCCGTGGCCGAGGGCATCCAGGCGCGCGTCTACCGCATCCCCTGGTTCAAGCACTACTGGCCGGAGATCATCGCCGAGTATGCCCAGGGCTATCGCAAGGTGGCCGAAAACTATAAAGAGCTGCTCGCCGACGATCCCGGCAACCCGCCCGGCGGCGGCAACTGGTTCCTGAGCCAGCGTCGCGGCGCGTAATCACGAATGCCCGGCGCCTGCGCGGCGCCGGGCATTTTCTTGCCCAAAAGGCTTGACATATCCGGCTTTTTGGCTATAATGAGTTGTGTCGTTTCACCAGTGTAAGCAAGGCAGGGATAATGCGTAATCTGAAAGAAAGCCAAGAAAAAATCGAGGTCGACGGCGTCATCACCGAGGCGCTGCCGGCCACCATGTTCCGGGTGCGGCTGGACAACGGCCACGAGCTGTTGGCCTACCTCAGCGGCAAGATGCGCAAGAACTATATCCGCGTGTTGTTGGGCGATCGGGTGCGGCTCGAGCTGTCCCCCTACGACCTGAACCGCGGGCGCATCGTTTTCCGCTACAAGAGCCCGGTGCCAGCGGGAGCCATGTCCCAGTCCTGACGCCGGTCGCCGAGCCAGACCAAGCAGCCGCCCAAGTCTCCTTGGGCGGCTTTTTGTGCTTCCCGCGTCCCCTTACCCCTTGAGCGCGCGCAGCGCCGCGCCATCCTCCGGGTCCACGGCCTGGCTCGTCACCGTCCAGACCTCGCGCTGGGCGACCACTTGCCCCGGCGCCAGCACCATCACCGGCCCCAGCGTCTCCATCTCGATAAAGCTGGCGCAGGTATAGACCTCCACGGAGCAGCCGCCGTCAGGATAGGCGGCGTGCATGTCCGGCGCGAACGACTTGATAAAGGTGGCGTCCTTCCGGCAGAGCGCCAGCCACCCCTCCGGCGTGTGCGTGCCGATCTTGCCCTCCTCGCCGGTGGGCCGAATCTGGAAGAGGTCGGGCCCCGGCAGGTATTGCTTGCTCCGCACGTCCGAGCTGTGCCCCGCCCAGCCTTGCCACCACTGGATTCGCTTCACGTCCCAGGTGCCGCCGCTGCCCCAGGGCAGCGCGATGGTCCCCTGCGGCACGACGCAGGTCAGCGCCCAGATCGTCCCGCCAAAGACGAACGGCGAGGCGTTGATCAGCGCGCTCTCCACCACGAAGCGCTCCCCCTCTGCGCTGATGGTCAGGCGCTTGCGCAGCTTGGTCTGCGCGTTGACGGGCGTCTCCAGCGTCAGCTTGCCGCCGGCGACCTTGGCCTCGCAGGGAGCGTTATCCGGCGCGTAGGCCGCTTCCCCCTCCGGCGACGACCAGATGCGGTGCCCGCCATAGATGTGCCAGTCGGCGTCGCCCTGGCCCTTCCCCGCCGTGGCGGCATCCACGTAGAGCAGGTTGGGCCCGCCCCCCGCGCTCAGCGAGAGGATGCGCGGCCCCACCTCGGCCACCACCACCATCTCGGCCTCTCCGAGGGTCACCCGGTAAGCGTCTTTCCAGCCCATGAATGCGGTCTTGGCGATCTTGATCATCTTGCCTCCTTTGGAATTGACCCGCAGATTGGCGAGATCGAGCGGACCGGAGGAATCGCTCCGGAATCCGCGTGAATCTGCGGAAATCTGCGTCCCGTTCTCCTAACCACCTAGCGCCACGCGCCAGATCATCCCATGCACGATCTGCTCCACCGGCGCGCGGTCATCGCGGAGCGCCTCGCCCGTCGCGACGTGGGCCGCCAGCCGGCCTTCCATGCGTTGGGCCACGTTGGCCAGCAGCGGCTCGGCCGCCGATTGCGCTCCGGCGATCCTTGCCGCAGCCAGCCTGGCCGCGACCTCTTCCAGCGTCATCGGCGCCGACGCCCCCACGACCATGCTGTTATAGCTCTCCCGCGCCTCCACCACGAACACCGCCGGATAGGCCGCGGCCATGGTGTTGGCGATGGCCTCCACCAGCGCGCGATCCGTCGCCGTGCGGCCCACGTTCACCGCCACCACGCCGCCCTCGCTCAGCCGCCCCGCGGCCTCGGCGAAAAACTCGGCGGTGGCCAAGTGAAAGGGGATGTAGGGCGGCACGTAGGCATCCACCACGATCACGTCGTAGCGCCGCTCCGTGAGCTGCAGAAACTGCCGCCCGTCCAGCGCATGGACCGCCAGGTTGGGCTGGGTCATGTCGAAATACCGCCGCCCCACCTCCGCGATCTCGGGGTCGATCTCCACCCCGTCGATGGGCAGCGGGCCATAGGCGGCGGTGTATTGCCGGGCGATGGTCCCCCCGGCCAGCCCGATGATGCAGATACGCTCCAGCGGGGCATCAGAGGTCCGGAAAAGCGGCGCGGCCAGGAAATAGTCGAACACCCGGTTCACCAGCACCTGCCCGGGGATATACACGGACTGGTTCCCCTCGCCCTCGTTCAGCTTGAGGAAATAGGTCTCCCCCTCGCGGGTCACCTGGATATAGTTATACATGGACTCGGCCTCGTAGACCAGCCCTGCGCCCGGCTTGATCCGCCCCGGCGCCGCCGCCCACCACAAGGCCAGCGCCGCCAGCGGCACCAGGAGGTACGGCCAGGCGCGCCGCCCCAGCGCGCTCCACAGCCCCAGGCAAGAGAGCGCCGCCAGCAGGGTCGCCAGCAGCCCAAAGGTGCTGCGCGTGCCGATGGCGGGGATGAGAAAAAAGACCGGCAGGAAGGTCCCTACGATGCTCCCCAGGGTGGAGAGGCCATAGATGCCCCCGGCCACCCGCCCCGCGGCGTGCATCCCTCGCACGTCCAGCCGGATGGCAAAGGGCGAGACGCACCCCAGTAGCACCATCGGCGCGGCAAAGAGCGCCACCACGCCAATGAACGAGCTGGCCACCAGCCCCCAGCGCAGCGAGGTGAACCCGGCGGCGGCAAAGCCCAGCACCGGCCGGGCCGCCAGGGGGATCAGCGCGATGCACAGCGCCGCCGCCGAGGTGAGGCGCAAGAGCACGATGGGCGTGGGGTGGCGGTCGGCCAGCCAGCCGCCCAGGTAATAGCCGACGGTCAGGTAGACCATGATCAGGCCGATGAGGTTGGCCCAGACGATGAGCGAGTTGCCGAAATAGGGCGCCAGCAGGCGCGACCCGGCCATCTCCACCGCCATGCCGGTCATGCCGCAGGCGAACACCAGCGCCAGGAGCATCCCGCGCCGCAGCCGCACCCCGCCCGACTCTCTCAACCCGCCCCCCTAACCCGGCGCCCAGAAGCGCTCGGCGTACCGGCTCCGCGCGGCCCTAGCGGCGGCGCCTCCGCCGGCGGCGAGGCCCTCACAGTACGCCCGCACCTGCCGATCCATCGCCTCCAGGTCGCCAAAGAGGGTGCGGATCTGCGAGCGGTAGGCGGCGATGGCCGCGACCCGGACCCGCATGGCCGCCTCGCCATAGCGCGCCAGCCGGGGGCGCAGCGGCCCCTCGCCCGGCCAGGCGGCCAGCGCCCGCTCTAGCTCGCCGGGCTTTTGGCAATAGGGATAGTCCTCGTAGAGGAGGACGCGGTACCCTTCGCGCCGCAGCGCGCAGGCCGCCCGGCAGGCCAGTTGGTGATCCACATGGTGCCCCGCCGTGGCCGGGGCATAGATGGTCAGCCCCGGCTCGGGCGGCCCCGCCAGCGCGGCGATCCGCCGCGCCAGAGCCAGGTGATATTCGGCCTCGGCGGGGTCGATCTCGCCAAAGATCCCCTCCTCGGAGGCGTACATCGGCGCTCCCGTTTGCGGGTGCAGCCGATAGATGCAGTCCAGGTCATCCAGGTAGGCCGCCTCCGCGCCCAGCACCCGCAGCGCGGCCGCGTCCTCCTGGCGGCGCAACGCCATCGCCGCGTCCTCCTCCAGCTCCCACTTGTCATGCTGGCCTTGGGCGAACTCGGAGAAGGCCATCCGGGGCGGGTTGCCGCCGAACATGGTCAGCGCCAGCGGGCGCTCGCCACGACGCGCCTGCCCATGGATCGCCCCCCCGCAAGAGAGCGCCGCGTCATCCGAATGCGGCGAAAGATAGATGTGGCGCTTCATCTAGGGCGCGTCCCCGCGACGGCCATAGTTTTGCCGCAGCAGCGAGAAATCGGCGATATCCACCATCCCGTCGTCGTTCAGGTCGCCCCGCCGGTCCGCCGAGCCGTAGAGGGTGCGCCACAGGGAAAAGTCCACGATGTTGATGACATTGTCCTCGTGCACGTCCCCCTCCAGGAGCGTCCCCGCCGTCACCGTGTTGATGCCGGGCGCGAACTCGACCACGCCATGCCGCAGCGAAAGCGTGTGCGGGTTCTTGAGCAGCATCGTGTATACGCCGGGCCAGACCTCGGGCAAAGCGAACTGCCCGGAGGCGTCGGTATAGATGCGGAAATGGTAGGCCAGCGTCTGTCCCTGGTAGAGATAGACGCTCAGCGCCACCGACCAGGAGGGGTCCGGCGGCGCCGGCCGCCCTTGCAGCCGGACGCTCCCCAGCACGATGGCCGGGTTCGTCGGGGTTCCCGTGACCGGCGGGCGCGGCGTGTTGGTCGGCGTCGCGGAGGGGACCACCGTCAGCGTCGCTGTGGGCGGCTGCGTCACTGTAGACGTCGCCGTTGCCGTGGACGTATGCGTGGCCGTCGGCGAAGGGCCCACCGTCGGCGTATCGACGGCCGTGGCTGTATTGGTCGGTGTGGAGGTGCTGGTCGCGGTGGCCGTGGCCGTCCAAGTCGGCGTAGCCGACGGCGTCGGCGTGGCCGACGGCGTCCGTGTGGCCGTGGGCGTCACGGTGGGAATGAGCCACAGCCCCACGTCCAGGTGGACGACCTGCACGTTGCCGGGCAGGTAGGCGGCCAGGTGGCCGATGCTATAGCCGGTGACATAGCCCGGCGCGGCGGCGATGGCGTGCACCGAGATCCCCGGCAGGTGCCCCATCACGCGGTACTCGACGCGATAGTGCCCGTCGCCGTTGGTGGCCAGCACGTCGTGCAGCCCCAGCGCCGGCACCCACACATCCACCTGCGCGCCCGAGATCGGCGCCTCCAGCCCGACAGCGCCGCGATAGATGATCCCCTCCACCACGATCGCCTCGAACGGGGTAGCGGTGGGGGTGGCCGTCGGCGGCTTCGTGGCGGTGGGCGTCGACGTCGCCGCCAGCGTCAGCGTCGGGGTGGCCGTGTCGCCGATGGTGGCGGTGGGCGTCGCCGTGGGCAGCTGCGCCGTGAAGGTGACCCGCCCCAGCTCTAGCCCGTCGCTGGCCCGGCGAGCCGAGACCACGTGGTCCCCCGCCGCGGCGTCCGCCGGGACGGTGAACGGGCCGTGATAGTTGCCCAGCCCGTCGGACATGGTCTGGAACATCAGGGCCTCGTCGAAATAGATCGAGACCAGGCTGCTGACCACCTGCGGGCAGTACCCGCTCACCTGCACCGAGGTCTCCGGGGGCCCTTGCAGCGGATAGATGTAGAGCATGCACCCCGGTATCCCCGTGGGGGTCGCCGTGCGCGTCGGGGTGGACGTCGGCGCCTGCGTCGCCGTCTCGGTGGCGGTGGGCGTCGCCGAGGGGGTCGCCGTGATGCTGCCGTCCGTCGTCTCGGTGGCCGTCGGGGTGATCGTCGGCGTGCTGGTGGGCGTGCCGGTCGCGGTCGGCGTGCGCGTCACGGTCACGGTCGGCGTGTCGTGGGCGGCGCATTCGATGTCCAGGCGATAGGCCCCGGCAAAGCCCACATAGCCATCCACCACGATGTAATACGTTCCGGGCGGGGCGTCATCGAGGTTGGCCTCGGTGGTGCCATAGGCCAAGCACTGGTGCTCCGACGGCCCGCCCAGCAAAAAGACGTCCAGGTCCACGATCAGGTCATAGGGCGTCAGGACCACCGAGATGTCGGAGGAAACGCCCAGCTCCAGGGCATAGACCTCCTCCGGGCCGCTCTCCTGCCAATCGACGCAGCTGTAATAGACCACGTTGTTGGCCTTGCCCATGGTATCGCCATAGTAGGTCTGCATGCACGCCGCCGGGATCGCCGCGCTCACGTCCAGGCTGGGGACCGGCGTCGGGCTGCCGCTGGCCGTGGTGGCCGTGTGCGTCGGCGCCCAGGTGGCGGTGGAGGTCGCCGTCACCGGGGAGGTCTCGGTGGGGGTCCAGGTGGCCGTCCCCGTGGCGGTGGGCGGCGGCGTGTGCGAGGGCGTCGGCGTGTCGCCCACCACCGTCGTAAAGGTGGGCGTCGCCGTGGGGGTCCAGGTCGCCGTGGGGGTCTCGCTGGGCGTCGCGCTCGCGGTGGCCGTCGCCGAGGGCGTGCGCGTGAGCGTCGCCGTCGGGGCCGCCGTCTGCAAGCAAGCGATGTCCAGCCGATAGGGCGACTCCACGCTCGGCCCCTCGTAGCACTCCACGGCCACATAGTAACGCCCCGCCTGCGTCGCGTTGTAGACGATCCGCTCCGGACTGTCGCCCGCGTTCACCGAGTAGGCCAGCTCCACGCTGCCCGCGTTGTAGAGATAGAGGTCCCAATCGGACCCGGCGGGGATGTCGCCCAGGTCGAGGGTGATCACCGTGGAGGCGGCCAGGTCGATGTAAAAGTAGTCCAGATCCCAGTCCTCGTCCATCAGGCAATAAGTCGTCCCGCCGCAGGCGAGCGGCCCCTGCGCCTGGGCAGCGGTGTCGTTGGGCTCGGCGCAGACGAGGGTCGAGGTGGGGCTGGCCTGGGGCTGCGCGCCCTCCGCCAGGGCCACCGGCTGCGCAAAGGCGCCAGCGACGATCAGCGCCAGGAGCGCCAACGCCAGCCAGGCCCAGGCCGCCCGTCGCGTCCAGCCGCGGGATTCGCTGTCACGTTGTGCGTGAGGCATCGAGAACCCTCCTTACCCACCACCCATCTTGGCCCGGCGCCGCTGGGGCCCGGACGAGCGCGGGTCAAGCCCTTGTTTCGGCACATTATAGCGCAAATGACCTCGGCGGCAAGCCAACCAGACCCCGAGCCCATCCCCGCAGGATTGACACCCCTCGCGTTTTATGCTACCCTCAGGATACCTCCAGCCTGGCGCGCGCCGCCCGCTGGATAGCCCAAAGGAGGCAGCCATGTCTGCCACGGTCAAACGAACGGCCTTGCTCCGCCTCGCCGCCGCGGGCGCGGTTCTGCTCGCGCTCCTGGCCGCGCTGGCGGCTTGGGGACCCGCCAGCGCCCTCTCCCCGGCCGCGCCCGGGCTCGCCGCTAGGTACGACGCGGACGCCCCAGCTTTCGATACGCTGGACGGCCCCCAGATCGCGCTGAGCATCGCGCCGCTGGCCGCCACCGCCTGCGTCAGCGACACGCTCCCCTTCGAGATCGTCATCGCCAACACCGGCTCCACCGCCATCGCCGAGCTGAGCGCCTCCGCGGTCTATCCGCGCGCCTGTCTCGACTATCGCGCCGCCGACCCCTCGCCTGATTATGTCACCTACAACCTCGGCGACCCCAACGGCTATGTGGTCTGGCTGAACCTGGCGGACTCCCTGGGCGCCCTGGAACCGGGCGCCGCCATCACCCTCACCACCTGGCTGCATGGCGCCGAGCCCTGCGCCGCCGCGCCCGAGGCCCGGGCCGAGGGCCGCGACCTCCTGGGGCAGACCGTGGAAGGGCAGGCTGCGGTCGCCCAGCCGGTGGTCGTCACGCAGCCCGACCTCTGCCTGGACGATCTGATCATCAACGGCGACTTTGAGGGCGGGCATACGCGGAGCTGGCAGACCGGCAGCAGCGTCGCCTTCCCCGCCGCCCACATCGACACCATCGCCCCCGGCCATGAGAGCTCGCGCGCCCTCTTTATCGGCAACGTCCAGGGCGAGGCCACCGCCATCGGCGCCGCCTGGGCCTATCAGGACGTCTTTATCCCCGCCAATGCCGGCGGCGCCTTGCTCAGCTTTTGGTACAAGACCGACACCGCCGGCGGCGCCTCGCTCAACGACGCGCTGCAGGTGGACCTGATCGCCGCCGGGACGCCCCAGACGACGCTCTATATCGGCGGCGGCGCGGGCTGGAATTATCACGAGGCCGACCTCTCGGGCTTGGTCGGGCAGATCGTTCGCCTCGTCTTTTCCGTGCGGCAGGACGGGCAGCCCGCCCCCTTTGGCGCCTGGCTGGACGACATCCACCTCTGCCTGCTGACCTGCGCGCCCAAGGCCTGGGAGCCGCCGGCGCCCCCGCCGGGCCTCTGCCCGCCCTTCGAGGAGCAGCGCTTCGCCGACTATGCCCCCGAGGGCCTGCCCGACTGGGACCAGCGTCAGGCGGCTTGGCAGGCCGAGGGCCGCTGGAGCCACGATGGCCCCGTTGCCGCCGCCAACGCCCTCTGGTGGCTGGATAGCCGCTTCGAGCCCAGCCAGACCCCGCCTCCGGGGCGCGTGGACCACTTTGCCCTGGTCAAGCCCTTCTCGCAGCTCTGGGACGACCACGACCCGCGCAATGTGGCCCCGCTGGTGGAGCGGCTCGCGGATATCATGGACACCGCCGCGGACGGCACCTATCCGCAAGCTCTGCAGCAGGGCCTCCTGCAGTATATCAGCGGCCAGGGGCTGGGCAACCGGTTCAACGTCTTGGCCCAGGAGCGCCCCAGCGCCGACCAGCTCCGCGACCTGGCGAATCGGGGCGCCGCCGTCATCCTCCAGGTGGGCTTTTGGGAGCAGCAAGCCGAGGGGCTGCGGCTCCTGGGCAGCCATTATGTCACACTGGCCCAGATCGGCTGCCGCGATAACCAGGTGCTCATCTCGGACCCCTATCACAACCACGCCGAGGTGGGCTACCCCGGCTATGTGCGCCCGTGGGGGACCCACATGCACCCCGCCGCGCCCCCCGATCCCATGCACAACGACGCCGCGGTGGTCTCGCACGACCTCTACGACCTGACGCGCCTGGACCCCTGGTGGCACCTGGAGGGCTACCCAGTGGACAGCGCCACGCTGACCCAGTTCGTGGGGATGAACCCCTCGCCGACCTATGGAACGTCCCTGGCCGTCGAGTATCGCGGCGGGACCGTCTTTGCCGTCGCCCAGACCGCCATCGCCGTCGTCCCCGTGGCCGACCGCCCGATCATCCGCGTCGCCCCGGCGCTCCAACAGGTCGATGTCGGCGAGGTCATCTCGCTCACCTTGACGGTGGATGCCGGGATCGCCACGCTGGACGCCGCCGCCGCCCATCTGAACTTTGACCCCGCCTGGCTGCGCGTGGTGGACGCCAGCGGCGCCCTCGCGACCCAGGTCATCCCCGGGGCCGACCTCCCCGAGATCGTCCAGAACGCCGTGGACAACGCCGCCGGGACCATCGACCTGGTGGCCCGCCGCGCCCAGACCATCGGCGGCCGCGTGACCCTGGCGACGGTCTATCTCAAGGCCATCGGCCGGCCCGATTCGGGCGAGGCCTGGCTGCGCTTTTCCTCCACGTACCCGCGCGCCACCGACGTGCTGCGCGCCGGGCAGTCCATCGCCCCGCGCAGCGAAAACGGCCTGCTTCTGATCCGGCCCACCGCCATCCTGACCGGGCGGGTGGCCTGGCAGGGGCGCCCGCCCGCGCCCGACCCTTCCCACGCCGCGCCGGTGACGGTCCGCTTCTACCAGCCCGGGACCGAGACCCTGCTCTCCACCTACAGCACCGCCACCGACCCGCTGGGGCGCCTGGCGCTGGTGTCGCTGCCGCCGGGGCTCTATGACATCTCGCTCAAGGGTTTGCATACCCTGGGCCAGCGCCAGCTCGGCGTGTCGATCGAGCTGGGCGAGACGGTGGTGGACTGGGGCCCGCTCCCCGAGGGCGACGTCAACAACGACAACGCCGCCAACGTCCTGGACGCCTCGCTGCTGAGCCTTTCCTTCGGCCAATCCCAGGGCGCGCCCGGTTACGATCCCCAAGCCGACCTGAACCAGGATGGGCTGGTGGGCGCCGCCGACGCCGCGCTCCTGGCCGCCAGCTTTGGCCTGCACGGCGATATCACCGGCGCCCTGGAGCTTGGCCAGGCCCCGGCCCAGCCGCCGCGCCCCACCGGGGCCGCGCCTGTCGCCGACCTCGTCTCGCTCTCCCTGCTCCCCGCCGAGCTCGCCTACTCGCCCGGCGAAACCTTCGAGTTGGCCGTCGCCGCCCAGACGGGCGGCCGCCCCGTGGATGGCATCGCCGCCCATATCCAGTATAACCCCGCGCTGCTGGCCGTCGTGGACGAGTCCGGCCAGCCCGCGACGCAGATCGAGCCCGCCGGCGCCCTCCCCTACGTCTACCAGAACCGGGTGGACGCGGCGGCAGGGATCATCTATTTCGCGGCGGGCGCGCTGGACGGCCCCTGCCCGCAGGGCGCCGTCACCATCGCCACCGTCCGCTTTCGGGTGTTGCCGGACGCCGCCGGCAGCGACTGGCTGCGCTTCACCTTTCCCACCTGGAACCCCTCGCAGATCGCCCAGGCGGGCCAGCCCCTGTTGGAGGAGGTCTATCCCGCGCGGCTGGTGGTCTTGGGCCCGCCCACGCCCACCATCACCCCCACCAACACGCCGCGGCCCACCCACACGCCCACCAAAAAGCCCAGCTCCACCGTCACGGCGACGCGCTCGGTGACGCCGCCGCCCACCGGCACCCCCACGGCGACGCCCACCGCCGTCGTCTGCGCGCCGCTCTTTCAGTCCAAGTTCGACGGGAGCGGCCTCCCCGGCTGGACCGCCCAAAAGGGCGCGTGGGCCAACGTGGGAGGCGCCATGCGCGGCGAGAGCGCTCTGGATAGCGCCTGGAACATGCGCCGCGAGTGGGCAGGCGATTTCGTCTACGAGGGGATGGTGATCTTGCGCAGCGGGAGCGCGGCGGGGCTGGTCTTTCGCGCCACCGCCGACGGCGCGCAGGGGTATGACCTGCTGCTGGACGCCGACACCCAGGCCATCCGCCTCAGCCAGCAGCCGTCGGGGATGGTGCTGGCGGCGGCCTCCGTGGCCGTCGCCCCCGACCAGCCCTACCGGCTGCGGGTCATCGCCCAGGGCGGCCATCTGGAGGCCACGGTGGACGGCGTGGTCAAGCTGGTGGTGCCCGCCAGCCCCACCTACCGCGCGGGCTGGTTCGGGGTGACCGTCTCCCGCGCCGTCGCCGAGTTCGACGAGCTGTGGGCCTGCTCGCTGGGGCCGGGCCGGCTGCAGTTGCCGATGATCTTGCGCCAATAAGCCAAAGCGCCGCCGCGGGAAGATGCCCGTGGCGGCGGTCCGTTTTGCGCCGGGGCTAACGCAGCCCCATGGCGTTCAGATTCTCATAGCTGATCTTCAGGCTCTCGAAGGGATCCCGCTGGCAGACGTCCTGCTCGACGGCGCACCACTCCACCCCAGCCGCCTCGCACGCCGCCAGGACCGCCGGCCAGTTAAGGTTGCCCTCGCCGATCTCGGCCATGGTCTGCTTCCCGCGCCACAGCGAGGCCTCATCGTTCGGATCGAAGAGGATGCACATGTCCTTAAAGTGCACCACCGGCATCCGGCCCGCCATTTTGGTGATCCAGGCTGCCGGATCGCCGCCGCCGAATTGGACCCAGAAGGTGTCCAGCTCGGCCTTCAGATAGCGCGGGTCGGTCTCCTGGTAGATCAGGTCCATCCCCAAGCGCTGGCCAAAGCGGACGAACTCGAAGCTGTGGTTGTGGTAGCTGAGCGTCAGCCCCGCCTCGTGCAGCCTCTTGCCGATGGCGTTGGCCTCCTTCACCAACCGCCAATAGCCCGCCTCGCTGGCCCGATAGTCCATCGGCATCCCGCCGAGCGCGGCATGGGGGCAGCCCCACAGCTTGTGCCGCGCGATCACCGCGTCGAGGTCCTGCCAGGGCCACGGCTCGGGGTCGTGCGTGATGCAACAGGTCAGGCCGTTGTCGTCCAGCATCGCCTTCACCTCGGCATCCGGGATGGGCCCGATGGACGAGATCTGCACGGCCCGGTAGCCGATGGCCGCCACCTTTTTGAGCGACGCCGCCAGCCCCGCGGCGGTCTGGGTATGCTCGCGCACGGTATAGAGCTGCGCTGCAATGGTTGGAAGGGTCATTCTTGCCTCCTCTAGAGCTAGATTCTCCACTCAAGCCCGATAGACCACCCGGCCGCCCACCATGGTCAGCGCCACGCGCAGGTCGGCGTCCAAAAGCACGATGTCGGCGTCATAGCCCGGCGCGAGCTGGCCCTTGCGGCCGCCCAGCCCAATGGAGGCGGCGGGGTTGCGCGTCGCCAGCCGCAGCGCCTGCGGCAGGGTCAGCTCCGCCGCGCCCATCACGTTGCGCACCGCTCGCTCCATGGTCAGCGTGCTCCCCGCCAGGTTGCCCGCGGGCAGCCGCGCCTCGCCGCCCTTGACGATGGTCTCCTGGCCGCCCAAGTCATAGCGCCCGTCGGGCATCCCCGCCGCGCGCATGGCGTCGGTCACCAGCACCGCGCGGTCCGGCCCCTTGGCCCGCACCAGCAGCTTGACCATCGCGGGGTGCACGTGGACCAGGTCCACGATCACCTGGGCATAGATCGCGTCGCAGGTGAGCACGGCGCCGGTGGCGCCCGGCTCGCGATGATGCATCTCGCGCATGGCATTGTAGGTGTGCGTGGCCTGGCTCAGCCCCCACCCCACCGCTGCCAGCACCTGGTCGTAGGTGGCGGAGGAGTGGCCGACCGCCACCGCCGCGCCGCGGGCCACGGCGAACCGCACCAGCCGTTCGATCCCCGGCATCTCGGGCGCCAGCGAGATCAGGCGGATATTGCCCAGCTCAAAGAGCCGCACATATTCGGACGGCTCCGCGCCGCGAACATGGGCGGGGTTCTGCGCCCCCATCCGCTCGCCGCTGATATAGGGGCCCTCCAGGTGCACGCCCAGCGCCGCCGCCCCCGGCGCCCCCGCGCGCTGCAGCTCGTCCACCGCCCCGATGGCGGCCCAGGTCGCCTCCAGCCCGGCCGTCACGGTGGTCGGCAAAAAGCCCGTCACGCCGTGCTGGGCGGCGAAACCCGAGATGGCCGCCAGCGCCTCCGGCGTCGCGTCCATGATATCGTGTCCCGCCGCGCCGTGGATGTGCACGTCGATGAACCCCGGCGAGACCACCCGCCCCCGGGCGTCGATGACCTCCGCCTCGGGGGGACAGCCCCCCTCCGGGTTGATGGTCGCGATGGTCGAGCCGCGCACCACCACCGTGCCCCGCCGCAGCTCGCCGCTCGGGGTCGCCACCTCGCCGCCCACCAACGCTATCGTCGCCATCGCCTCGCCTCCCCGGCCCGTTTGCGCCATGATAACACAGCTCGCCCCCCGCGGGAAATGGCGGCACGCGCCATTTGCCCGATTCCCCCGAATCCGGTATAATGGCCATTTGGTTGAGGCCACCACCATGAGGAGAGTCGCCCGTGTTCGGTAGAGGAAAGAACATCCAGCAGAGCTTGACCAAGACGCGCACGTCGTTCTTTGGCAAGATCGCCAGCCTCTTTGTCGCGCGCACCATCGATGAGGGCACCTGGGAAGAGCTGGAAGAGCTGCTGATCCAGGCGGACATGGGCGTGGCCACCACGGTGGAGCTGGTGGAATGGCTGCGCGCCGAGTCGGAGCGGCGCCATGCTCGCACGCCGGACGACCTCAACAACCTGCTCAAAGAGCGGCTGGTGGCGCTGCTCACGGAAAAGAAGCGGACCTATCTGGAGGGCGAGCGCCGCCTGAACGTGGTGCTGGTCGTCGGCGTCAATGGCTCCGGCAAGACCACCAGCATCGCCAAGCTGGCCCGCTATCACCGCAACCGCGGCGACCGCGTCCTGCTCGCCGCCGGCGACACCTTTCGCGCCGCCGCCATCGACCAACTCAAGATTTGGGCCGAGCGCGCCGAGGTGGACATCATCGCCCACCAGCCCGGCGCCGACCCCGGCGCGGTGGTCTATGACGCCATCCGCGCCGCCGACTCGCGCCACGCCAACGTGCTGATCATCGACACCGCCGGGCGGCTGCACACCCAGTACAACCTGATGCAAGAGCTGGTCAAGGTGCGCAGCGTGGCCCAGAAGCAAGTCCACCGCGCCCCCCACGAGACGCTGCTGGTGCTGGACGCCACCACCGGCCAGAACGCCCTGACCCAGGCGAAAGAGTTCCTGAACGCCGTCCAGATCACCGGCTGCGTCCTGGCCAAGCTGGACGGCACCGCCAAGGGCGGCATGGCCTTTGCCGTCTCGCGCGAGCTGGGGCTGCCCATCCAATTCGTGGGCACCGGCGAGACCATCGAGGATTGGGCCGAGTTCGATCCGCAGGCCTACGTCGACGGCCTGTTCGAGTAGGGAGACCACACATGGAAGAGCTGCAAAGCAAGCTAAACGACGTTCTCGGGCGCATCACATTGATCCAGGAGCGTCTTTGACCTAGCCAGCAAAGAAGCCGAGATCGAGCGCCTGGAAAAGCGCTCGTTGGAAGTGGACTTTTGGGATGTCCCCGAGGACGCCCAACGGCACATGCGCCAACTCTCCGAGCTGCGCGACGAGGTGGGCTTTTGGCGTGACCTGAGCCGGCGCGCCGTCGACGCCAACGAGCTCGCCGCGCTGGCAGGGCTGGAGGGCGACGACGCCGTCCTCGCCGACGTGGCCGCTGAGGCCGACGAGATCGCGCGGACCCTCGACCAGGCCGAGTTCCAGCTCCTCCTCCCCAACAAGCACGACCGCGCCAACGCCATTCTCGCCATCCATGCCGGCGCCGGCGGCACCGAGGCCCAGGACTGGGCCAGCATGCTCCAGCGCATGTACCTGCGCTGGATCGAGCGCCGCGGCTTCAAAGGCGAGATCATGGACATGCTCCCCGGCGACGAGGCAGGCATCAAGCGCGTCATGATCAGCGTCGAGGGCAAGTACGCCTACGGCTACCTGCAATCGGAGAAAGGCGTCCACCGCCTGGTGCGCATCTCGCCCTTTGACGCGGCCAAGCGCCGCCACACCTCTTTCGTCCTGGTGGAGGTCTGGCCGGACCTGGAAGAGGACATCGAGATCGACATCAAGCCCGAGGATATCCGCATGGAGGTCTATCGCGCCTCCAGCGCCGGTGGCCAGCATATGCAAAAGAACTCGACCGCCGTGCGCCTGATCCACATCCCCACGGGCCTCATCGCCACCTGCGAGAACGAGCGCTCCCAGGCGCAAAACCGCGAATACGCCATGAAGATCCTGCGCGCGCGGCTTTACGAGGCGGAAAAGGCCAAACAGGACGAGGAGCAATCGCGGCTCAAGGGCGAACACGTGGACGCCGGCTGGGGCAACCAGATCCGCTCGTACGTGCTGCACCCCTATAACATGGTCAAGGACCTGCGCACCGACTACGAGACGGGGAACACCGCCGCCGTCCTCGATGGCGATCTGGATGCCTTTATCGAGGCCTATCTGAAGTGGGCCATGGGCAGCACGTAACCCTATAGCCGGCGGCTGTGGCCGGTGAGCGACAGAGGCGCGTCCGGGCCCAGCTTGCGCGCCTGCTCCAGAGTCCGCGCCGCGGCGGCGGCGTCGCCGCTGGCCGCCTGCGCCGCCGCCAGGGCATACTGGAACCGCGCGATATCGGGCCGCAGCCGGATCGCCTCCTGATAGGCCGGGATCGCCGCGGCAGGCTCCCCTGCCCCCGCCAGCGCCTCGCCCAACAGGTAGTGAATGCCCGGCACGTCCTGCCTGATCTGCAACAAGGCGCGGCATTCCTCCAGCGCCTCGGCATGCAGGCCATGCCGCAAATAGAGCTCCGCCAGGTCGGTGTAGGGGAAAGCGTGGCGCGGCTCCAGTTGCTTCGCCAGCTTGCCCCACCGCTGGGCCGCCGCCAGGTCGTCCTGCCGGTTCGCGTTGGTGGTCAGGGCAACGGCCAGCTCCAGGCGCAGCGCGGCGTATTGCAGCGCATCGCCCGCCGTTCGGCCCGCCTCCAGCGCCGCCATCCCCGCCTCCAGCTCGGCCCGCGCCGCCGGGTAATCCCCCGCCAGGGAGAGCGCCTGGGCCAGGTCAAAGCGCGTGCGGATATCGCCCGGGTCTTCCGCCAGCATCGCTCGGAAGTGGCTCGTGGCCTCGGGGATCGAGCCCTCGGCCAGCAGCAGGATCCCCAGCACCCGCCGGGCATCCGCTGGCAGGGCGTCGCCGGAGTGGCCGGTTTCCAGCGCCTTCCGCAGCGCCTGCACCGCCTCCCCGTGCCGCCCGCGATCGGCCCGCAAGAGCCCCAAGTAGTACCACCCCTCGCTGAGCATCGCATCCAGCGTCAACGCGCGGCGCAGCCAGGCCTCCGCTGCCTCCAATTGGCCAGCGAGCCGGGCCGCCTGTCCTCGCTCCGCCAGCTCCTTGGGGTCCGCCCCGGCGATGCGCCAGCGATGGAGCGCCTCCTCCTCCCGTCCCACCCCCGCGTAGGCCTCCGCCAGCCCCCACTGGGCAGAACCGTTCCCCTCGTCCAGCGCCACCGCCCGCTCCAGGATGCCGACGGCCTGCGGATAGAGCTGGTGGTTGATGGCGAGCTGGCCCCAGTTACCTAACGCGAGACTCGCCAGCGGGGAATGGAGAAGGAGCGCCGCCACCCCCAGGGCCGCGCTCGCCGCAGGAGCCGCCCACCGCCCCGCGCGCCGTGCCCGGCCTGGCGCCGACTGCGACGGGGCCTCCAGCGACATCCCGCCCAACAGCCCCGCCGCCGCCCACAGCCAGGCCGATGGCTTGGCCCCCAGGGTGATGGCGTCAATGAGCCCAAAAGCCAGATAGGCGACGACGCTGGCCAGCAGCCCGCCTGCCAGCCGCCCCCGCCATCCGGCCAGCTTGCCGGCGCGCAGCCCCACGATCCCCAGCGCAACGAGCAAGGCGATAAAGGCCGCCAGCCCCACCAGCCCCAGGTCGACGCCGATCTGCAGCAGGATGTTGTGGGCGTGCACAAAGTCCCACGTCGGCGGCGCGATGAGGTAGGCGTAGCGCGCCCGGGAGACCGGCTCAAAGGCGTTGAGCCCCACGCCGGTCAGGGGAAAGTCTCGCCAGGCGCGCAGGGCGTTGCCCCAAATCTCGGGGCGGCCCGCCCAGGTGTGCGAGCCTGGGAGCGACAAGACCGCATCGAGGATAGCCGCCGGGCCGCGCCACATCACCAACCCGACCGCCAGGATCGCCGCCGCTGCCAGGGCGCAGCGCACCCAGCGCCAGCGTACCGCCCCCAGGAAGGCCAGCGCCAGCGCCGTCGCCGCGATGGCCGCGCGGGATTGCGTCAGCAGCAAGAGCCCCGCCATGGCCGCCAGCGTGAGCAGGATAAAGCCCCCCGAGCCGACCAGCGCCCGCAGCCTGCCCCCGGCGCTCGCTTCCCCGCGCTCCGGCCAAAGCGCCGCCACCGCGGGGATGAGCATCGCCAGCGTGCCGCCCACCTCGTTGGGGTGGAACCCGCCGGACATGGTGCGCGGCACCCCCTGGATCAGCCGCGGCAGGTGCTGATAGATCGGGGTCAGCACCGGCAGCTTGAAGACCACCCAGTCGATCCCCACCAGCCCCAGCGCCACCACCGCCCAGCCCAGCAGCGGCAGCCAGCGCGCCAACGCCAGGGCGTCGCGGTGGTTGACCAGCGCGTAATAGAGGGCCAGCCCCAGCGCCAGCCCGACGGCCTTGGGCAGGCTCAGCTCGGGGTACGGCGAGACGATCACGGAGAGCGGGACCAGCGCCATGAGCGCCAGGATGGGCCCGTCCAGCGGCGTGCGGCGGGTGAGCCGGCCGCGGGCGAGCCAGCGGATCGCCCATAGCGCCGGGAGCGCCGCCAGGGCCGCCGCCGTGGCCACGGACAGCGCCGCGGGGAACAGCAAGAAGGGCGCCAGGGCCAGCACCACGGCCAGCTCGTGGTCGGCGACCCAGCGCGCCGCCCGCCCCAAAGCGCCCCGCCGCTCGTTCATGCGATCAACACGCGCCCATCCACGTCGGGCGGGATGGGCACGCCGAGCAGCCGCAGGATCGTGGGCATCGGGTCGGCCACCCAGGGCTGCTCCTGGATGATCCTGTGCCCGCCGATGTAGAGCGTGGCGTCGTCATAGGTGTGCATCCCCACCAGCTCGCGCCCCTTATAGGTGAGCGTCTCCTTGGCGATGGGCCCCTTCAGGTCGTAGCCGTTGTAGGGGTGCAAGATGATATCCGCCGCCTGGTCCAGGTAAGGGCCGTGGTAGATCTCTTCCACGCGGAAGGCGTGCTGGATCATCGGCTCGCCGGTGGCGGGGTCGCGCAGCTCGCGGGCGGCGGCGATGATCTCGTCGCGCACCCGCTCGTACTCGGCCCCCCGGCTGATGCGCCCGTGCGGCTCGCGCCCGCGCACGTTGAGGAAAACCCGCCCAGGGTCCAGGCTATAGGCCACGCTCTCCGGGTGGATGTCGGCCACCGACTTGGGCTGCTCCGTCGCGTAGCGGAGCCAGCCCTGGCTCGCCAGCCAGTGGTTGATATAGACCTCCTGCCGCAGCGTGCAAAAGCCATGGTCGGACATGAGCATCAGTGTCGTCTGCTCGTCCAGCCGGTCGCGCAGCCGCCCCAGGAAAGCGTCCAGCTCGTGATAGAACCCGATGAAACCCGGGGCGAACTGGGGATCGCCGGCCTCCATCTCTTCCCAGAGGAAGTGATGCAGCCGGTCCGTCTCCATGATGTGCAAGTGGGCGTAATCCCACGGCTCCTGGTCCATATAGTGAAACAGGGCCCGCTCGCGCCCGGCCAGCGCCTGGTTCACCTGTTCCAGCAAGCCGGCCTTGTCGCGGCGCGCCGCCCAGGGGTCCACGTCCAGGATGTAACCCAGCTTGGCCAGCTCCCCGCTGGCCTCCGGCGGGTAGGTGGCCTTTTCCAGGCTGGGCGAGAGGAAGCACCCCACCAGCACCCCATTCACCGGCCGCGGCGGATAGGTCACCGGCACGTTCATCACCAAGACCCGCTTGCCCGCCTCGCTCAACACCTCCCAGAGGGTCTTGGCCTTCATGTTGGCGGCGTTGGGGATATAGGGGCGCAGCGAGTCGAGCTGCCGGTCCACAAAGCCATAGATGCCGTGCTTGGCCGGGTTCACCCCGGTCATGAACGACGACCAGGCCACCGACGAGACCGTCGGATAGACCGAGAGGTTCTCGCGCAGGTCGCCCTCCGCCGCCAGGCGGGCCAGGTTCGGCA
>JAAYEA010000127.1 GCA_012689325.1 Chloroflexota bacterium | reverse complement strand
GGCGACAGGCAAGGAGAGGCCCGGCGGCCAGCGCGGCCGGGCCTTTCGCGCGCCCCAAAAGACGGCGCTAGATTTCGGCTTTTGCGCGAACTGTGCTATAATCGCGCCAAATTGACGTTTTCCGAGCAAGGGCGCAAGTGAGCGACAACCAAGACCTCCCCATCACACCTGCCGATGACCTGATGGCGCGCATCGCCTCGTGTCTGCCGATCGTGGCGGATGCCAGCCGGGCGGACTTGATGCTTTACCGTTTCGTGGATGCCCAGACCGTCGAGCTGGTCGGCCAGGCGCGGCCGCATTCGATCCTGCCGCTCTATTCCGAGCTGCTGGTGGGCCAGCGGGCGCCGCTGCGCGAGATGCCCGCCGCCTTTGGGCAGCTCCGGGGCCTGCTCTACCGGCCCAAGCCCCGCGCGGCGGCGCTGCACGGCGCGCCGATCATGCGCGAGGTCCATCCGGTGCGCGACCCCGAGACCAAACAGGTCATCGGCGCGCTGAGCGTGGAGGCCAACGCCCTGGCCTATGAGCGCCACCGCCGCCGCAGCCGCTCCTTCCAGCGGGCGGTGCGGCTGCTGCACAAGACGATGCTGCGCGGCGAGCTGCGCAACGCCGAGGGGCTTTCGCCCTTTGGCGAGCACGACGGCATCTATTACGTGGATACCCAGCGCCGCTTTCAGTACATCAATGGCATCGCGCTCAACTTTTTCCGGCGGCTGGGCTACATGGGCAAGCTGGTGGGGCGCCGGCTGGACTCGCTCTCCACGGCGGATGACGCCCTGGCGGAGCAGGCGCTCCGCGAGCAGGGCTGCACCGAGCGGGAGGACCAAGAGCAGGGGCTCACCTGGATCCGCAAGGCGATCCCGGTCCGCGCCATGGACGATTGGGGCCGCTATAACGCCCCGGTGCGGCTGCCCGGGCTGCGGCGGCGCGGCTCCTACCCCGCCGGCGTGCTGGTGACCATTCGCGACGACACGGAGGCGCGGCGGCGCGAGCAAGAGCTCAAGGTCAAGATGGCCCTCATCCAGGAGGTCCATCACCGGGTCAAGAACAACTTGCAGACCATCGCCTCGCTGCTGCGGCTGCAGAGCCGCCGGGCCAAGGGCGAAGAGGTGCGGACGATCCTGCAAGAGAGCATCAACCGCATCCTGAGCGTGGCGGTGGTGCACGAGTTCCTCTCCAAGGGCGGGAGCTCGGCGATCAACGTCAAGGAGATCGGGCGGCGCATCATCGGGCAGATGCGCGAGAGCCTGTTGGAGCCTGGCCGGGAGATCCGCTTCACGCTGGAGGGCCCGAACGTCTATTTGCCCTCGCGGCAGGCCACGGCCTGCGCGCTGGTCATCAACGAGCTGCTGCAGAACGCGGTGGAGCACGGCTTTCAGGACCGCAGCCAGGGGCTCGTGCAGATGGCGCTGGTGGACGAGGGCGACATTGTGCGAATCGAGATCGAGGACGATGGGCAGGGGCTGCCCGAGGGGTTCGAGCTGGAGCAGAGCACCAGCTTGGGCCTGCACATCGTCCGGGCGTTGGTGACGGACGACCTGCACGGGACGCTGGCGCTTTCCCGGCGCGAGCAGGGGACGCGGGTGGACATCTCGTTCCCGAAGCAGGTGGCGGATGATGGGCAAATCTAGTGTCATGGCAAGCGCTGCGCGCCCCGCGAGGATGGGAGCTGCCCTAACCGGCGCGGGGCCATTCCAGCAGAGCTTGTGTTCCGCATATAGGAGGCCAAGTTGGAACGTGTAAGAATCGTAATCGCCGAGGACGAAGCGATCGTCCGCATGGACCTGCGCGAAATGTTGACCAACCTCGGTTACCTGGTGGTTGGCGAGGCGTCCGATGGCCGCAGCGCGGTGAACGTGACCCGCGAGCTCAAGCCGGACCTGGTGATGATGGACATCAAGATGCCGGACATGAACGGCATCGAGGCGGCCACGATCCTCACCCAGGAGCGGCTGGCGCCGGTGGTGCTGCTGACCGCCTTTAGCCAGAAGGACCTGGTGGAGCAGGCCAAGGAAGCCGGGGTGGTGGCCTATATCGTCAAGCCCTTCCGCGAGGCCGACCTGGGGCCGGCCATCGAGGTGGCGCTGGCGCGCTTTGGCGAGCTGCTGGCGCTGGAGAAAGAGGTCCACGACCTGACCGAGACGTTGGAGACCCGCAAGCTGGTGGACCGCGCCAAGGGGCTGCTGATGGACCGGCAGAACCTGAGCGAGGCCGAGGCCTTCCGCAAGATACAGAAGATGAGCATGAACACGCGCCGCCCGATGAAAGAGATCGCCGAGGCGATCATCCTCGCCCATCAGGTGGAGGAATAGGGTTGCCCAACCGGGCTCCCGATCCAGGACCCAATGGCCCCCCGCAAGGAGGGCCATTTTCGTTTTCCCCGGATGAAGATTCTGTCATGCAGCGATATGGGTATTTTAATCACACATTCATCTGGAGGGCGTAGAATGGTCCGACAGGGGTAGCATCCGCTTGCGCCCGATTCTGGCAGGGGCCACCCTTCTTCGCACCCAATGCCGTCACCCAGCCAGGCGCCAGCCGTCCCCCCAAGGGAGCCAACCATGCCCGCCCGTGCCGATGATCGCCAGATCCTCTTGCCGAACCAGTTGCTGCTGGGCGCACTTGCCGCGGCCAAGGGCAACGACTGGGCGCGCGCGCGCGAGCTGTGCGCCCAGGCGCTGGCCAGCGCGCCCGACCACGAGGACGCGCTCCTCTGGCAGGCCGTTTGGGCCGATAGCTGGGCCGCCAAGTTCCAGGCGCTGCAGCGGGTGCTGGCCAACAACCCCAAGCACGAGACGGCCAGGGTGCTGCTGAACTGGGCCCAGGGGCGCCAGTCCCGCGGGGAGCCGGTCCGCAGCGCCGTGGAGGCGGAATGCCTCACCCCCTGCCCCAAGCTGGGGACCAGGGACGACGCCGGCGCGCGTTTCACCTACGCCTGCCCGGGCAACCATTGCCACGCCGAGGCCACCCGCCGCCGCCCGCCGCGCGACGTCCCCACGGACACGCAGCAAGAGACCTGCCTGAGCGCGAACCACCTGGCCTGCCCCACCTATTGCCGAGTGCAGGCCGCCGCCCGGAACGCCGGCTACCAGCCGGAGCTGCGCGACTATTTCGACTATTTCGGGCTGGATGAGGAGCCCTTTAGCATCGTGCCGATCCCGCGCTTTTATTACCCTACGCGGCAGCACCAGGAGGCGCTCGAGACGTGCCGCCAGGTGATCCGGCACCGCCAGGGGCTGGCGCTGGTCTATGCCCACGTGGGGATGGGCAAGTCGCTGCTGCTGCGCAAGCTGCACGAGGAGCTCTTTGCCGACACCCGCTACCGGGTCGCCCTCCTCCACCACCCCAACTATGCCAGCGAGTTCGCCTTCATGGAGGCGTTGTTGCAGGCGCTGCACGAGACCCCGGCGCGCCGGCGCTCGCTGCAAGACCTGGAGCAGGCGCTGCAAGCCTATCTCAAGCAGCAGGTGCTGGAGGCGCGCAAGACCGTGGTCCTCCTCATCGACGAGGCGCACCAGATGTCGCCGCGCTGCCTGGCCCAGTTGCGTCGGGTGCTGGACTATCACGTGGGCGAGCAGCAGATGGTGCAGGTCGTGCTGGCGGGACAGCTCCCCCTGGCGCACCGGTTGGCCGCCAACCCCGCGCTGGCCGACCGGGTGGTGGCGCGTTGCGAGCTGCGGCCCCTGGGCCTCGCGGACGCCAAGGAGATGATCTCCGCGCGGCTGCACGAGGCGGGGAGCGCCAACGGCCTTTTTACCCCCGCCGCCGTCCACGCCATCGTGGAGGCCACCGAGGGGCGGCCCCGGCAGATCAACCTGGTGTGCATGAAGTGCCTGTGGGAGGCCTTTGCCGACCGCCGCCACAGCATCGACGCCGACCTGGTGGCGCGGGTGGCCCGGGGCGCTGGCCCGGCGGAGGAGCCCGCGCCCGCCGAGGACGCGAAGGCCGAGAGCGGCGTCCTGTCGCGGCTGCGGCTCCTCTGGCAGCGAGGCGGCAGCAACTAGCAAGCGTCATCAGGCGCCGCAGTCTCGTGGACTGCGGCGCTTTCGTTTGCCCATCCAGGACTTGTGCAAAGTCGCGCTCGGCGATTTGTCGCCGTGCGGGGCGGCGTGCCCACGCCATGGACGACTCTGCACAAGCCCTGTTTGCCCATCCCCCAGCGTTGACAGGCGGGGCGCTCGCCCGTATAATGGGCCTCTAGACCGATGAGGAGGCCGCGACCTTGCTTCCAGAGCCCGCCGCACCGCCGATCCCCCTGGACAACCTGAGCCAGGCTGAGCTCCAGCGCCTGCTGGCGTCCGCCGGGCTGGCCGACTGGGCCAGCGCGCGCGATATCTTGTCGCGCCTGGCCAGCACCCCCCAGGCGAGCCGCTCCCTGGCCAGCCTGATGCCCCACCTGTTGGAGGCCCTGGCCCGGGTGGCCAGCCCCGACCGCGTGCTGGTGAACCTGGAGCGGCTGGCCCGCGCCGCCGGCGATACGGAGGCCATGCTCGCCAGCCTGGCGGGGCAGCCGCGGGCGGTGGAGATCCTGGCCACCCTCTTTTCCAGCAGCCAGTTCCTCACCGAGATCCTCCTGCGCCAGCCCAGCAACCTGCGCCAACTGATGGACCACCACCAGTGGGTCCACCAGAAGGGGGCGGAGCTGCTGGCGCGCGAGGCGGCGGAGGCGGCGGCCGGCGCGGAGGACGTGGAGGGGCAACTGGGCGCGCTGCGCCGCTTGCAGCGCCGGGAGCTGCTGCGGATCGGCGTCTGCGACCTGCTGGGGCTGTTGGACCTGCCGGCGGTGACGTGGCAGCTCTCCAACCTGGCCGACGCGCTGGTGGAGGCCGCGCTGACGGGGGCCGCGCGCCAGGCCGGGATCGCCGCGCCGCCGCCGGGCCTGGCCGTCATCGCCATGGGCAAGCTGGGCGGCCAGGAGCTCAACTATAGCTCGGATATCGACCTGCTCTTCCTGAACGCCGCCGAGGCCGACTATCGCCGGGTCGGCGAGCGGCTCATCGACGCCCTCACCCGCATGACCGCCGAGGGGTTCCTCTACCGCGTGGATATGCGGCTGCGCCCCTGGGGCCAGGTGGGGGCGCTGGTCACCTCGCTGGAGGGCTACCTCGCCTACCTGCGGCAGCACGCCCGGCTCTGGGAGCGGCAGGCGCTGCTCAAGGCGCGGGTCATCGCCGGGGATAGGCCGGCCGGGGAGGCCGCGCTGCGGGCCATCGAGCCGCTGATCTATGGCGATGGCGAGGGCGCGTTGGACCCGGAGGTGGTGCGCGCCGAGGTGCACGCCATGAAGCAGCGCACCGAGAGCGACCTGCGCCAGCGGGGCCAGTCCTGGGGCGAGGTCAAGCTGGGCGAGGGGACCATCCGCGACATCGAGTTCGTGGCGCAGTACCTGCAACTGGCCTATGGCGGCGAGCTGCCCGAGCTGCGCAGCCCCACCACCCTGGACGCGCTGGGGCGGCTGGCGGCGGCGGGGCTGCTCACCGGCGAGGAGCGCCGCATCCTGGCCGACGGCTATATCCTCATGCGCACCATCGAGCACCACCTGCAGATGATGCACTACCGCCAGACCCACGCCCTCCCCAGCGACCCGCAGGCGCTGGCCCACCTGGCCAAGCGGCTCGGCTTTCAGGGACCGGAGGCCGCCGCCGCCTTTATCGCGCGCTATGACCAGTACCGCGCGGCGATCCGCGCGATCTATACGCGCTATCTAGGGAGCAGCAAAATGGCAGATCGCGAGCAACCGGAGCCCTCCCAACCGCAGATCAACCGACACCTGGCGCGCCTGGACCCCTCCTACGCCGCCGTTTTCCGCGAGAGCGACATCGCCCGCCATGCCCTCTTGGCGGAGCAGCTCGACGCCAACAACCTGGTGCAGGTGGACACGCAGCCGCTGGACGAGGGCGCCTGGCGGGTGAGCGTCATCGCCTATGACTATCCGGGCGAGCTCTCGCTCATCTGCGGGCTGCTTTTCGTCTATGGGCTGAGCATCCTCGACGGGGACGTCTTTACCTACGAGCCGCTGCCCGCCGCGCCCGAGACCGCCGCCCCCGCCCCGCGCTTTACCTACCGGCGGCCGCTGGGAGGCAGCAGCGCCGACAGCCCGGCCCGCCAAAAGATCGTCGATGTCTTTACCGTGCGCCCGGAATATGGCGAGATCACCGCCGAGACCTGGGCGCGCTACGCCGCCGACCTGGAGGGGCTGCTGCGGCTGATGCACGAGGGGCAGCGCACCGAGGCCCGCGGCTGGCTGGCCAAGCGCGTCGCCACCGCGCTGCACGGCCTGGCCGACGCCGCCCCGACGCTCTACCCCATCGAGATCGAGGTCGACAACGAGAGCTCGGAGCGGTACACCGTGCTGCACATCACCGCCGCGGACACCATCGGCTTTCTCTACGAGCTGACCAACGCGCTGGCGATGAGCCGGATGTACATCGCGCGGGTGATGGTGGACTCGGTGGGGAGCCGGGTGGAGGACACGCTCTATATCACCGACGAGAACGGGCGCAAGGTGACCGACCCCGAGCGCGAGCGCGAGCTGCGGGCGGCCATCGTGCTGACCAAACATTTCACCCACCTGCTGCCGCAGCTCCCCAACCCCGAGTCGGCGCTGCTGCACTTTCGGCAGTTCATGGCGCAGCTTTTCGAGCGCCCGGATTGGAGCAAGGAGCTGGCCTCGCTGGAGCGCCCCGAGGTGCTGCACGCCCTGGCGCGGGTGCTGGGGGTGAGCGACTTTCTCTGGGACGACTTTTTGCGGATGCAGCACGCCAACCTCTTTCCGGTGGTGCGGGACGTGGGCGCGCTGGAGACGGCCAAGACGCGGGACGAGTTGCAGCGCGAGCTGGAGCGGGAGCTGCGCCCGGTGCACGACGGGCCGCAGGCCCCCCGCGACGACGCCCCCTGGCGCGCGGCGCTCAACGCCTTCAAGGACCGCGAGATGTTCCGCATCGACATGCGCCACATCCTCGGCCACACCGTCGAGTTCTGGGATTTCGCCAGCGAGCTGACCGACCTGGCCGAGGTGGTGGTGAACGCCGCCTATCACCTGAGCCACGAGGACTTGCGCAGCGTCTATGGCGCGCCGCTCTTGGAGGACGGCCAGCCCAGCGAGATGGCCGTCTGCGCGCTGGGCAAGTGCGGCGGGCGCGAGCTGGGCTTCGCCTCGGATATCGAGCTGATGTTCATCTATGCCGGGAACGGGCGCACCGGCGGCCCGCAGGTCATCACCACCTCCGAGTTCTATGAAAAGGTGGTGGAGAGTTTCGTGAAGGCCATCGAGGCCAGGCGCGAGGGGATTTTCGAGATCGACCTGCAACTGCGGCCCTATGGCAAGGCGGGGAGCATGGCCGTGTCGCTGGAATCGTTCCGCCGCTACTTTGCGCCCGAGGGCCCGGCCTGGGCCTATGAGCGGCAGGCGCTGGTCAAGCTGCGGCCCATCGCCGGCAACCCCGGGCTGGGCGCGGAGGTGCTGCGGCTGCGGGACGAGGTCGTCTATAGCGGCCAGCCTTTCGACGTGACGGCGATGCGGGCCATGCGCGAGCGGCAGATCCGCCACCTGGTGACCGGCGGGACGTTCAACGCCAAGTACAGCCCCGGGGCGCTGGTGGACGTGGAGTACCTGGTGCAGGCGCTGCAAATCAGCCACGGGCAGGCGAATCCGGCGCTGCGGCGGACCAACATCCGCGAGGCGATGGCGGCGCTGGCGGAGGCGGGGGTCCTTTCGGCGGAGGATTACGCCCAGTTGCGGCGGGCGCACACCTTTTTGCGCTGGCTCATCGACACGCTGCGGATGGTGCGGGGGAACGCCCGCGACCTCACCGTGCCGCCGCCGGACAGCGACGAGTTCGCCTTTCTGGCGCGGCGGCTGCGCTATGGCAACGACGTGGCGCGGCTGCGGGAGGACCTGGAGCGCTACGCCGCCTCGGCGCAAGAGCTCTCCGCGCGGCTGCTGGGGTAAGAGCCGTGGCGCAAGCGGCGCCCGTAGCGCAAGCCTCTGGCTCAAGTGCCCGACAAAGAAAGAGCGCAAGAGGCGCCCAAAGGTGGGCGCCTCTTGCGCTACGGGGCGGCGCAAGCCAGAGGCTTACGCCACGCGATCTGCGATTTGCGATACGCGATATGCGATCCGCGCTAGACCGGCGACGCGGAGAGCAGACTCTCGTGCACCCAGAGGGTGCTGGCCTCGCCGGGGATGCCGATGCGGCACCATTCGCCCTGGCACTCGAAGCGATAGACCTCGGCGCCGCGCTTGACCGACTTGACCACCTGGCCGTTGGGCGCGCGGCGGATGTTGGCCGCGTCGCGGGCGTTGATGTACATGGTGGTGGGCGCCGCGGGGGCTTCCTTGGCGACGTTGGCTTCCTTGACCCAGCCCTGCACGTCGCCGCTTTTCACCTGCACGTGGCCGTCCTTGACCTCGCCCAGCTCGACGGCGGCGCCGTGGCGCAGCTTGGCCGACGCCGCACCGCCCGGCGCGCTGAACACCTCCACCTCAAAGAGCGCCACCGCGCCATCGGCCAGGCCGCTGATATAGCCCGCGGCGGCAGAAGCGGTGGGCGGGACCGGCGTGTCCGTGGGGATCGCCGTGGCGGTGGGGGTGGGCGTGGGCGGCTCCGGCGTGGCGGTGGGCAACGGCGTGATGGTCGGCGTGTCCGTGGCCGGCGGCATGGGGGTAAAGGTGGGCTTTTTGGTGCGCACGGCGGTGGGCGTGCCCTGCTGCTCAGCCCGGTCCGACCCGGCGCAGCCGGCCAGCGCCAGCAACACCACCACCGCCACCACTCCGATGCCTATCCACAACGCTCTCGCGCGATCTCTCACTATGGGCCTCCTGGGGTTCTCGTGATCACAGCCGTATAGTACCCGAAAACGGCAGGATGTCAAAGGCGAACGGGGCGAACGGGGCGAACGAGGCGAACGAGGCGAACGAGGCGAACGAGGCGAACGAGGCGAACGGGGCGAACGGGGCGAACGGGGCGAACACAAGGTTCGCCCCTACACGTGGTCTTGTAGGGGCGAACCTTGTGTTCGCCCTCCTGTGTTCGCCCTCCTGTGTTCGCCCTACGCCGCCTTGCCCAACAGACGCGCCAGGTCGGCGACCTGCGATTCATGCACCAGGGCGATGACCTCGTCCACCGGCTGCAGCACCGTGTCGCCGTGGGCCAGGATCATCTCGCCCTTGCGCAGCACGGCGATCAGGACGCACTTGGCGGGCAACTTGAGCTCGCGGATGGGCTTGCCCGCGGCCGGCGCCGTCGGGTGGACCTTTTCCTCCACGATGGAGAAGAGCCCCTTGCGCAGCTTGACCAGGGTCATCATGTCGCCCAGGGACATCTCTTCGGCGATGAGCCGCGCGATCAGGTCGGCCTGGTTCAGCGCCACGTCCACGCCCATCTCGGCGGTGTAGAGCCAGGCGTTCTTGGGGTTATTGACGCGCCCGATGATGCGCGGGACCTTGAACTCGAAGCGAGCCAGGCTGGCGGCCACCAGGTTGACCTCGTCCTCGCCGGTGACGGCGGCGACGACCTGCGCCTGGCGGATGCCGCTGGCCTCCAGCACGTTGGGGTCGGTGCCGCTGCCCCAGACCACGACGTTCTCCGGCAGCTCGCGCTTGAGCCGCGGCATCTCGTCGCCGTTCGACTCGATCACCTTGACGGAATACCCTTGCGAGATCAGCAGCGAGGCCAGATAGGTGCCGATCTTGCCCCCGCCGATCACGAGAACGGACATGGCCATGCGTCTTCCTCCTTAGCCCAGGCCCAGCAACTGGCTGATGCGGGCGGCCGAGGCCGCCAGCAGGGCCAGGTGGATCAGGTCGCCCGACTGGAACTGCGTGCCGAGGGTGGGCAAGAAGGTCTTGCCGCCGCGGCTGATGGCCACCACGTGGGCCTCGCCGGGGACCATGACGTCGCGGACGGTGCGCCCCACCAGCATCGGCGGCACGTCCACGGCCACCACATCCACGTCGCTGCCCAGGCTCATCAGCGGCTCGAACTCGGAATAGGTGAGCAGGTCGGCGATGCGGTTGATGCCCCAGGCGGTGGCCGAGATGGTCTGCAAGCCCAGCCGGTCATAGATCTCGGCCTTGCGCTGGTCATAGACCCGCGCCACGACGCGGGGGACGTGGAAGAACTGGCTGGCCAGGCGGGCCGCCACGACGTTGGCCTCGTCGCTGGCCGTCACCGCCGCCAGCCCATCGGCGCGCTCGATGCCGGCCTCGATCAGCACGTCGCGGTCAAAGCCCACGCCGATCACGGTGCGCCCCTTGAAATTGGGTCCCAGCCGCTCCAGGGCGACGGGGTCGCGGTCCACCACGACCACCGCGTGGCCGCGCAGCCCCAGCGAGTGCGCCAGGCCCGCCCCCACGCGCCCGCAGCCGATGATGATAATCCTCATGATGACCTCCTGTTCGCGCCACGCGAACGCTCACGCCATTGTACCAGGGCCTTGCGCAACTCGTCAACCAGCAGCAGCGAGGGGGTCCAGGCAAACAAGAAGAGCCAGTACTTGAGCGGAAAGCCCGCGGTCCCGATGAATCTCTGGAAGGGCGGCACATAAACGATCAGCGCGACGACCACCAGCTCGCTGAGGATGCCCAGCCAGAGGAAGCGGTTGTTAAAGAGCGGCAGGCGGAAAGCGGAGAGCTTTTCGCTCCGCTGGGCAAAGAGGTTGCCGATCTGTGTCGCCACCACGGCGGCGAGCGCCATGGCCGTGGCCGCGCGATAGATCCACCCCGTATCGGGCAGGTCGATCCACTGGCCGGCGTAGCCGTTGGTCCAGTAGAGGAAATAGAAGGCGGCCATGGCGGCCACGCTCTGCACGGCGCCGAGGATCAGGTAGGCCCGCACCAGCAGCGAGCGGGTGATCAGGTGATCCTTCAGGTTGCGCGGCGGCGCGGCCATCACCCCCGGCTCGGGGGGCTCGGCGCCCAGCGCCAGCGCGGGGACGATGTCGGTACCCAGGTCGATGGCCAGGATGTGCATCACGTTCAGGGCCAGGGGAATCCGCCCAGCGGTAAAGGCGTAAAGGACAAAGGGGACCGCCTCGGGCGCGTTGCTGGTAAAGATATAAGTGGTGAACTTTTTGATATTGGCATAGACGGCGCGGCCCTCCTCCACGGCGTTGACGATGGAGGCAAAGTTGTCGTCGGTGAGGATCATGTTGGCGGCTTCTTTGGCCACGTCGGTGCCGCCGATGCCCATGGCCACGCCGATATCGGCCTTTTTCAGCGCGGGGGCGTCGTTCACGCCGTCGCCGGTGACCGCCACCACGTGGCCCAGCTCTTGCAGCGCGGTGACGACGCGGAGCTTGTGCTCCGGGGCGACGCGGGCAAAGATGACCTCGTCTTGCAGGGCGGCCTTGAGCGCCGCGCCGTCCATGGTCTCCAGCTCGACGCCGGTGACGATGCGCGGGCGCTCGCCGCGGACGATGCCGACGCGGCGGGCGATGGATTCCGCGGTCAGGCCATAGTCGCCGGTGATCATGATGATGCGGATGCCGGCCTGGTGGCACTTGCCCACGGCCTCGGCCACCTCCGGGCGCGGCGGGTCCATCATGGCCATCAGGCCCAGGAAGGTGAGGTCGCGCTCCACCAGGTCGGAGGAGCAGGCGGAGAGGCTGCCGCCTAGGTCGCAGGAGTCGTCCAGGCGGCGCGCGGCCATGGCCAGCACGCGCAGGCCGTTGCGGGCGTAATCGTCGTTGGCCTGGGTGATGCGGGCGCGCAGCGCCTCGTCCAGCGGCGCGTCGGCGCCGGCCAGCCGGGCGCGGGTGCAGAGGGCCAGCACCTCGCGGGGCGCGCCCTTGACGTAGGCGATGGGGCCGCCCTCGGCCTGGCGGATGGAGGTCATGCGCTTGCGGCGGGACTCGAAGGGGATCTCGCGGAGGCAGGCGGACTGGGCGGCGACGCCGTCCAGGTCGAGCCCGGCCTTGGCGGCGACGACCTTGAGCGCGGCCTCGGTGGGGTCGCCCAGCACGGTCCAGCGGTCGGAATCGCCGTCGGGCGGGAGCAGCCGCGAGTTATTGCAGAGCCCCCCGGCCAGCAGCAGCTCGCGCAGGTCGCCCTGGGCGGGGACCGCGGCGGCGCGGCCAGATTCGTCCCGAATCTCGCCCTCGGGGGCATAGCCCACCCCGGCGACGGCGAGGCTTTGGCCGCCGAGCCAGATCTGGCGGACGGTCATCTCGTTCTGGGTGAGGGTGCCGGTCTTGTCGGTGCAGATCACCGTGGTGCAGCCCAGCGTCTCCACGGCGGAGAGCTTTTTGATCAGGGCGTGGCGCTTGGCCATGCGCTGCACCCCCATGGCCAGGGCCAGGGTCACGGTGGGGAGCAACCCTTCCGGGACGAAAGCGACGATCATGCCCAGGCCAAAGATAAAGCCCTTGGCCAGGTCCATCCCCGCCAGGGCCACGGCCAGGATGAAAAAGATGACGCCCATGGCCACGGCGATGACCGTGACGGTCTTGGTGACGCTGACGATCTCGCGCTGCAAGGGGCTGAGCTCCTCGCCCAGCGCCTGGGTCAGGTGGGCGATCTTGCCGAACTCGGTCTCCATGCCGGTGGCAAAGACGACGGCTTTGGCCGTGCCCGCCGCCACGTTGGTCCCGGCAAAGATCAGGTCCGGCAGCTCGGAGCGGGAGAGGTCCGCGCGCAGCACCGCGTCGGCCAGCTTGTTCACCGGGTGCGATTCGCCGGTGAGGGTGGACTGGTCCACGCGCAGCTCGCTCTCCTGGACGATGCGGGCATCCGCCGAGATGCGGTCGCCCTCGGCAAGGAGGATGACGTCGCCGGGGACCAGCTCGGAGGCCAGGATGCGCTGCTCGTGGGCGTCGCGGAGGACGCGGGCATAGGCGGGGAGCATGTTGCGCAGCGCCTCGATGGCCTTGCCCGCGCGGAACTCTTGCCAAAAGCTAAAGGCGCCGTTGATGACGTTGACCATCCAGACGGCGATGGCGAGCTGGGGCATCTGGGCAAAGATGGCGGCGATGCCGGCCACCCAGATGAGCAGGGCCATCAGGTGGGTAAAGTTGCCCAGGAATCTGCGGTATAAGGGGACGCCTTTTTCCTCGCGGAGGGCGTTGGGGCCGTATTGTAACAGCCGGCGGGCTGCCTCGGTCGTGGAGAGGCCCTGCGGGTCGGAGGCCAAAGCCTCGTAGACCTGCCCGACGGGCAGGGTGTGGACGGTGGCGATGCGGTCTGGCGCATCTATGCGGTTCATGGGATCTGGCCTGCGCTTTTCTCCGAAACCCGAATCCGTGGCCGGGGAGGCGGTTTCCCCCG
>JAAYEA010000126.1 GCA_012689325.1 Chloroflexota bacterium | reverse complement strand
TGGCCGCGGCGACCCTCAGCTTTGCCACGGCGGTGCTGACGGTGACGCCGGCGCCCGGCGAGGCGGCGCGCCTGGCCGCCCATCAGGCGGTGACGCGGCTGGGCCAGCAGATGGGCCACCCGGTGACGCTGCGCGGCGAGCTGTACCCCGTCCCCGTGGCGGAGCCGGCGCTGGAGCTGGCCTATGACGTGGGCGAGCTGGACTGCGCCGATTGCGCCGCCCACTTTGAGGGGGCGGTGCGCGGTCTGGCCGGCGCGGCGGAGGCGACGCTCAATTTCGCCACGGCGGTGCTGACGGTGACCCCCCGCGCGGCGGAGGAGCGCGAGGCGCTTCATCGCGCCGTGACCGAGGTGGGCCAGCAGATGGGCCATCCCGTCACGCTGCGCGGCGAGCGGACCCCCAACGCGGCGCCCCAGGCCGAGGGTGCGCCCTCCTGGTGGGGGCGGCTGCTGGCCAGGCGCCGCGACCTGACCACGGCCGGGGCCGGGCTGGCCATCGTGCTGGCCCTGGCGCTGCGGCTGCTGGGCGCGCCTGAGGCGGCCAGCACCGCCCTGTACGCCCTGGCCATCCTGGTGGGCGGCTATTACGTGGCCAAGTCCGGCTGGTTCGGCTTTCGCGCCACCCGCTCGCTGGACATGAACGCGCTGATGACCCTGGCCGCCGTCGGGGCGATGATCCTCGGCGAATGGGTCGAGGGGGCCATGGTCATCTTTCTCTTTTCCCTGGGCAACACCTTGGAGAGCTATACGGTGAACCGCGCCCGCCACGCCATCCGCGCGCTGATGTCGCTGGCGCCCAAGGTGGCCTACAAGCTGGTGGGCGAGGCGCAGGTGCAGGTGCCGGTGGAGGCGCTGGCGGTGGGCGACCGCATCCAGGTGCGCCCCAGCGACCGCATCCCCATGGATGGCGATATCGAGTCCGGCCACTCGGCGGTCAACCAGGCGCCCGTCACCGGCGAGAGCCTGCCGGTGGAAAAGGGGATCGGCGATGCCGTCTATGCCGGGACCATCAACGGCGAGGGCTCGCTGACGGTGCGGGTCACCCGGCTGGCGCAGGACAACACCATCGCGCGGATCATCCGCATGGTGGAGGAGGCGCAGGCCAGCAAGGCGCCCTCGCAGCGCTTCGTGGACCGCTTCGCGCGGGTCTATACGCCCCTGGTTATCGCCGGGGCGCTCTTGGTGGCGGTCCTGCCGCCGCTATCGGGCCTGGGCGGCTGGGCTGAGTGGTTCTACCGCGCCCTGGTGCTGCTGGTGATCTCGTGCCCCTGCGCGCTGGTGATCTCGACGCCGGTGAGCATCGTCAGCGCCATCTCGGCGGCGGCGCGGATGGGCGTGCTGGTCAAGGGCGGGGCGTACTTGGAAGAGCTGGGAGCGGTGCGCGCGGTCGCCTTTGACAAGACGGGGACGCTCACCCGCGGCGAGCCGATCGTGGTGGGCGGCGGCTGCGACCAGCACAACGACGTGGACGTGTTGCCCGACCGCTGCCTCGCTTACCAGGGCCTCCTGACGCAGGCGGCGGCGGTGGAGCGGCATTCGCCCCATCCCCTGGCCAAGGCGGTGGTGGCCGAGGCGGAGCGGCTGGGGCTGGGCGATGGCCCGGCGGCGGAGGATGTGCAGTCCGAGCCGGGGCGGGGCATCCGCGGGACGGTGGGCGGCCACCAGGTGGTGGTGGGCAGCCACGCCTACGTCCACGCCAACGGCGAGGGAGACCACTGCGAGGGCGACTTTTGCCAGCGCGTGGAGGCGGCGGCGGGGAACGGGCAGACGACCATGGTGGTGGCCGACCTTTGCTGCGGGCGGCGCGGCCTGATCGCCGTGGCGGACCGGCTCCGGCCCACGGCGGCGCAGGCGGTCAGCGACCTGCGCGCGGCGGGGATCGCCGACGTGGTGATGCTCACCGGCGATAACCCGGCCACGGCGGCGGCCATCGCCAAGCAGGCGGGGATCGAGCAGGTGCGCGCGGGGCTCTCGCCGGCGGACAAGGTGGAGGCGGTGCGCGGGCTGCTGAGCGAGTACGGGCGGGTCGCCATGGTGGGCGACGGTGTCAACGACGCCCCGGCGCTGGCGCAGGCCAGCGTGGGCATCGCCATGGGCGCCATCGGCACCGACGCGGCGCTGGAGACGGCGGACGTGGCGCTCATGTCCGACGACCTGGCCAAGCTGGCGCCGACCATCCGGCTGGGCCGCCGTACCCTGGCCACGATCCGGCAGAATATCCTCGTCTCGCTGGCGATCAAGGCGCTTTTCCTGGCGCTGGCGGTGGCGGGCGCGGCCACGCTCTGGATGGCGGTCTTTGCCGACGTGGGCACCTCGATGCTCGTCATCCTCAACAGCATGAGGCTTTTGCGGAGGGCGGGGTAGGGACAAGTTTCAGGTTACAGGTTGCACGTCGGAGGTTGCCCGTCTGTGGTGGAATCGACGAAACGCGGGTCTCCTACCCAAAAACCTGAAACTTTCAACTTGTAACTAGCCCCACCATCGCCTCCCGGAACTGCGGCAGGCGCGTGTCGTCCCAGGCCAGGTCCACCGGCACGGGGTAGCGGCCGGGGGGCGCGTCGGGGGGAATGGCGAGGGTCAGGGGGAGCCGCGACTCGGCGCGCGGGCCAACCACGATCTCGCCGGCGTCCCCCGCCCAGCCCGGCGGCGGGACGAGCCGCGCCGCGACCCGGTGCGGCCGGGCGTCGTCGTTGGCGACCACCACCTCGATGCGGACGGTCTCGCCGGGGCGGGCCGTCTGCTCGTAGGGCGCGCAGCGAACCCAATGGGGGTCCAGCGCCTGGTTGGGGTGGTCCCAGGGCGACATCTCGGCGTAGGCGGCCTCCCGCGCGGCCAGGTTGGCGCGCATGAAGGCGATCTGCTCCCCGCTAAAGGCCCAGCCCACCCCCACGTGGCAGTTGAACAGCAGGTCGGGCGCGAGCTCGCCCACGAGCCGCAGGCACGCGTCGAACCCGACGCCCTCGCCCAGCGGGTTGCGGTTGCCCATGCAATAGTCGTCGATCCCCGCCGGCGTGAAGGAATCCCCGCAGAAGAACAGGCGCCGCCCGCGCCCCTCGACCAGCAGCCCGCCATGATAGAGCGTTTGCCCCGGCAGGTGGTAGGAGGTCAGGGTGAACTCGCGCCAGCGCCAGGATTCGCCGTGGGCCAGCCGCCGGTCCACCCGGACGGCGGACGGCGAGATGCAGGGCAGCCGCCATTCCAGCGGCCGCTCCACCACCTGCGCCACGGCCTCATCGGCCAGCACTGGGCAGCCCAGCGCCTCCTGGAAGCGCGGGATGGCGTCCACGTGGTCGTCGTGGTAGTGGCTGATCCACAGTCCTTCCACGGGACCGAGTTCCCTCGCCGCCTGTCTCTGCTGAATCTCGCCCAACGTCTTGTCGCTGCCGCCGTCGACGAGCCAGCAGGGCCCCTCGGCGGAGCGGATCAGCCAGCTCGTGCCGATGTGCGCCAGGAAATCGGGGATCGGCTGGGCGGGGGCGAAGGGCATCATCCCCGGCGTGCCTTCGTAGGCGGCGAACATGGGGGGAAAATAGTGGCGCAGCGCGCTGATGGCGGCGTAGCGGTGATAGGCCGCCTCCAGCCGCTCGCGCAAGAGCGCCACGGCACCCGCCGGGTCGGGCATGAGCGCGCCGTGGGCGGGGACCAGCGCCCCCGGGCCCGCCGCCACCACCCGCGCCAGGCTCTCCAGCAGCCGCGGGCGGTCGCCCAGGTAACCGTGGTAATCGTGGGTGGTCCAGCCCTTTTGCAGGGAGTAGAGGTCCCAGAGCTGGCCGGGGCCATAGATCAGGTCGCCGGTGAAGGCGAAGCGCTGGCCGTCCGGGAGGGCGACGAGGTAAGAGAGGCTGCCGTCTGTGTGCCCGGGCGTCTCCAGCGCGGTGATGGCGGCCTGTCCAAAGGCCAGCGTGTCGCCCTCGCCATGGGCCGCGAGGACGGTCAGGGGCCGCGCCAGCACCAGCAGCCCCGGCCGCTCGTCATAGAGGTGCCAGCGGTAGCGGGGCTCCTGCCAGAAGGCCCCCGCGCCCTCGAACCAGGCCCGCTCGGCGGCGGGGACGCCCAAGAGCGCGCCAGCCGCCGCCAGCGCCTCCGCGCCGCCCGTCTGGTCGCGGTGGTGGTGGGTAAAGAGGATGCGCTCGACCCGGCGGATGCCCAGCGCGGCCAGGGTGGGCGCCAGGTCGTCGGCGCAGTCGATGAGCAGCGCGCGGTCGCCGTTGCGCAGGATGCCGACGTTGATGGCGCCGTGGTGGATGAAGAGGTTGGGCGCGAGTTGGGTGTAGGAGCCGGGGACCGAGGTCCCCGGCTGACGTTGGCAAGTCCCTGAGGGGACTTGGCCGGCTGAGGCGGCGGATTTCACTTGGCGACTCCTGTGGCTGGTGTCTCGCGGAGACCGGGGCCGGAGACCGAGGTCCCCGGCTGGCGTTGGCAAGTCCCCTAAGGGCCTTGCCAGTCTGAGCCGGCGAATTCCATTCGTCGGCTGTCGGCACGGGCTGTCGGTTCGCCGGCGCGTTATTCGCTCCCCGTCACCTCCGCCAGCAGGCGGAAGAACCCCCGCTTGCGCGCCGACCCCTGCGTGGACCAATCCACCGGCGCGTTCTGGTAGCCCTCATGGAACCCCTCGCCGGCCATGCGATAGTCGAAAAAGCCCCAGCCGGCGTGCTCGCCGATGGCGGCCAGCATGTTGTTGTCGGGCTGGTCAAAGTCGAAATGGTCGTCCTCGTTAAAGAGGATCGGCTGGCCGCGGTAGCTCGCCAGCCCCCGGCAGGTGCGCACCATCTCGCGGATGCGCGCGGGCTCGCGGACGCCGTTGCCGTGCAAGAGCAGGAAATCGGCGGCGGCGACGATATTGGCGCCGGGGATGGCGTTGCCGCGGTTGCTGGCGCTCACCAGCAGCCGCCCCGCCGGCGCATCCACCCGCCCCGCCGAGAGCTCCTGCACCAGTTGGATCAGCTCGTGGCAGCGCGCGGGCTGGATGATGGGGTGCTCGTACTTGGCCAGGTCGATCTCGTTGGCGATCTCGATCACGACGTGGCGATCACCCCGCTCCAGCAGCCAGTCGGTGGCGCGCTCCGTGGCGCGGACCACCGCCGCCTCGTCGGCCAGCCGCTCGTCCTGGCCAAAGTAGAAATAGCCCACGATGACGACCATCCCCAGCGCGTCGGCGGCGTCCAGGATGCGGGCCAGCCGCGCCATATAGTCGGGGCGCAGCTCGCCCTCGGCGGTAAAGGCCGAGTTGTGCCAGGGCTGCTCCTTGCTATAGCCCTGGGGGCTGCCCCCTTGCAGGTTGATGGTGAACCCCAGCAGCCCCGCCGTCCGCCAGCTCGGCATGGCGGCGACGAACTCGTCCGTGTTGCGGTCGGCGTCCCAGGGCCCGTCGGGGTAGTCCCACCAGGCGCGCGTCGCCGGGTTCAGGTCGTCGAAAATCCCCTGGACCATCCGCGAGTTGAGCAGCAGCCCCTCGACCCGCTGGCCGCGATACCAGCGGCCCGGGTAGGTTGGCTGGCCGTTGATCTGGAAATCGTCGCCCTGGATGCTCACCACGGTGCGGCTGGTCATCGCGCCCCCTCCCAACGGTTGCCATAGTCAAACTCGGTATCGTCGATCAGCGCATGGCCTCCGGCCTGCCACATGGCGCAGAATTCGTCCGTGGCGCCGTGCGCGGCCAGGTGGGCGGCCAAGAGCCCGTGTAGCTCCCGCATCACCGCCTCGTGCCCCGCCGCGACGTCCCGCGCGGCCAGGGGGTCGGCGGCGAGGTCGTAGAGCTCGGGCTGGCCAAAGGCGCCCACGGGGGCATAGCCCCAGCGGTCCGTCACCAGGAAGGGGGTCACGGCCTTGCGCCGGAGCATGCCGTCCTGCGGCTTGACGTGCGTCCCGCTGACGGCATAGGCGCGGCCCGGCCCCTGGCCCCCCAGCACCTGCGGCGCGATGGAGCGCCCGTCGAAGGGGATCTCCGGCGCCACGGTCGCGCCCGCCAGCTCGGCCAGGGTGGGGAGAATGTCGGTGGGCTGCACGATGAGGTCCAGGCTGGCGCCGCGGGGGACGTCGCCGCCGGCCAGCAGGAAGGGGACGTGGCCGATCTCGGGATAGATGGGCCAGTAGCGCTCGTCGTGCTCGCAGATATTGGACTTGCCGGTGCGCTGGTGCTCGCCCAGCGACGTGCCGTGGTCGGCGGTGATCAGCACGATCGAGTCATCCCACAGCCCCAGGTCGTCGATCTTTTGTAGCACGCGCCCCAGCCAGCGGTCCGTCAGCTCGGCCTCGGCGGCATAGTGGGCCCACAGGTTGCGCAACTGCGCCGGAGAATAGTCGGCGGAGGGGCCATAGTTGGGGTGCAGCATCGCCGGCCCGTCATAGTCGGGGTCGTAGCGGCGCACCAGGTACTCGGGCGGGTCCCACGGCTCATGCGGGTCAAAAAAGTCCACCCAGAGGAAGAAGGGGCCCGCTTCGCAGTTCTCCTCCAGGAAGCGCATCGTCGTCATCGCCGTCTTGGCGGGGAACATCTCGAGCTCGTAGCGCGGGTAGCGGTTGGTCCAGCGGTGGGTGTCCGGCAGGTTGTGGCCGCGAAAGTTCGGCGTCGGGCGCGTCGTCTCCACCGGCTGGGTGGTCTGGATCGGGTCGTTCAGGTGCAGCAGCGGCTTGTCCCCCTCCTGGCCGCGGTGCTGGAAGGCGGCGTCGAACCCCTGCTGAAAGCGGGCGTTAAAGAGGTGGGGGCAGTCGCAGATGAGCTGGGTGGCGTAGCCCTGGGCCGAAAGGAGCTTGGCGATGTGGTTGGGGCCGGAGAGGTCGATGGGCTGCCAGGGGTAGTGGGGCCAGCCCAGCACCCCCCGCGCGATGTCGGTGCGGTTGGGGATGGTCGGAAAGCTGCCCATGTAGGCCCGCTCGACCGCGGTGGCCCGCTCGTCCATGAAGCGGTCCAGCTCGGGCGTGCGCACGGGACGGGCGGCCCGGTCGCGCAGGTTGTCATAACGAAAAGTGTCGGTGATCAGGAGGATGATGTTCTTCATGGCTGCTCCCTTTATAGCGATAGGTCACCGCAGAGGCGGCATGGAATGCCGACGCAGAGGAGAGCTTGGCCCGACTCGCCTGTGCGTTTCCTGACTCTGCGCCCTCGGCGTCTCGGCGGTGGATTGATCCTGCGGCAACCCGAGCGTCGCACGCAGCTCTTGCGCCCGGCCCGCCTCAGCGCTACGGGATCCAGCCGGGCAACGCGGCCGCCTGCCGAATCCACTCCGCCAACTGCGCCTCGTCCAGCGGCTTGTCCTCATAGATGTCGAGGTAGCGCACGTCCTGGTCCTTGGACGCGCCGGGCGGGACGGGGCTCAGCGACGCGCCGCGGAAAAAGGCCACCTTGACGTACTTGGTGAAGCAGTGGAAATTGAGGAACCAGCCCTGGCCCTCGACGCCGTAGAAGGGCGAGTTCCACTTGACCGCCTTGCGCACGTTGGGCACGTTGGCCACGATCAGCGCGTCCAGGCGGCGCCC
>JAAYEA010000125.1 GCA_012689325.1 Chloroflexota bacterium | reverse complement strand
TCCGCGCCAACGGGAACTGCAACTGGCGTTACCTGATCACGATGCCCGCCGAGGAGTTGGAAGGGTTGGTCCAGGATCACCGAGACGGGAACTGCTCGCAGTGGGTGGGTGCAGTGGAAACCGCTGGCTATCACGATGACCGCCCAACCCAGGAGCTTTCCCGCTCTGATGCGACGATCCGCATCGCCTACCGTCCCCGCTGACAGATCCATCCCGCCCCGCAGGTGATCCCTGCGGGGCTTGATCACACAGGAGGAAGCACCATGAACGCCAGAGAGAGACAGCGCGCCTTGCGGATCATGAGCCGGGTCAACGAGGTGGGCCGCGACGTGCGGGCCAAGCGCTACATGCACTCGGTGATCGAGGACCACAGGGATCCGATGACCGACGAGATTTGCTGCACCACGCTGGCTGAGGATGCCATCGACCACTCCGGGATCGCCTTCACCACGGAGGAAGAGGAGCTGGCCTTCGATTGGGCCTTTGAGGTGGTGGCGCAGCACGAGACCGCCCAACGCAACGCGGACCGCTCCCTGCGGGCCTGCCATTGGCGCGAAGGTTGGCCGATCCCGTCCGCCCCGCTTGCCCAAAAACGTCAAGCGGGGTCACGGGGCAGATCAGCCCTGACCGTTCCACAGGAGGGATCACGATGCGCAAGCAAGTGAAGATGCTGACCGAGCGGGCCGCGAACGACCTGGCCCGCAAGCTGATGCGGCACAACAAGCGGACCCTGGCGACCTGGATGGCCCAGGACTACGGCAAGGGGGCCTTCGCCCAGGCCGTCGCCGCCGCGGCTCCGGGCAAGGAGGTCTCGCCCCGCGCGATCGCCCACTACATGAGCTGGGGCAAGGCCGAGCTGGTGCAGGCGATCATCGAAAACGAGTTCCTGGTGATGCCGTGAGGAGGATAGAGATGGCGACTTTGAAGAAAAGTGAGCAACGGGCGCTGCTGGACTGGATGCGCGACACCGCGACCAGCATCCGCTACATCGAGCTATCCGTGACCCCCGGCCTGACGGGCGCGAAGCCCTGAGCGCCAAGCAGCGGCTGACCAACCTGGCCAAGGCCCTGGACGACGAGGCCTTCCGCGTCCAGATCAAGCTGTACAACCTGGCCGGCTGATCAGCTCCCACGAGGAAAGGAGGGATCGCGATGCCCAAGTTTCCGCAGATCAAGGTCAAGTTGGTGGGCGAGGACGGCAACGCCTTCGCCATCCTCGGACGGGTCAGCAAGGCCCTCCGGAGGGGCGGGATCGAGAAAACGGAGATCGACGCCTTCCTGCAGGAGGCCATGAGCGGCGACTACGATCACCTGCTCTGGACGGTGATGGAATGGGTGGACGCTCGCTGACCACCGCGGTTGACCCATCCGATCCGAGGGGGCTAGCCGCGGTGCCGGAGATACCGCAGCAGCTCGCGCCAGCACTTGGCCCCGATGAAGGTGATCCGGCTCTTGCCGCCCTTGCCCTGACGAACCCTGACCGCGCCCGTGTCGGTGTCCACGTCTGTTCATTTTTGCGCTGCAACATGACAAAAACTCCCTCTACCACTATGGGTAGTAGGGAGCTTTGCGAGAATCGCTACATATTATGGTCAGTACCCCTGGCAGGAATTGAACCTGCGACACAAGGTTTAGGAAACCTCTGCTCTGTCCGCTGAGCTACAGGGGCACGTGACGCAAGTATAGCACACACCCGCCCCGCGGGCAAACCCGCAAGCCCCGGGGATCACGCGCTCAGCACCACGGTCAGGCGCATCTGCTCAAAACGCTCGCGTTTGGCCTTGCAGATGGGGCAGACCCCCGGCGGGTTATCGCGCGCGCAGAGATAACCGCAGACCCGGCAACGCCACACGGGCACGCCCGCGCCAGGCTCGGCCTGGACGGGCTTGAGCGCCTGCCGCCTTTGCGCCGGATCGTCGGGGCGACGCTCCGGCACAGGCCGCACCTTGTGCTCCCCTTTGACGATGGCCTCCGAGACATAGAGCGAGCAATAGCACGCGCCATGCTCGTCCAGGTCCGGGTCTCGATAGTCGCAGGGGCAGATGATATCCAGATCGGCCTCTTTATCGCCATCGGCCAGGCGACAAGGGCAAGCCTGATATCCATAGCGCGCCTGGTTAGCCAGCAACCCCTCCACCAGGCGACGGGTCATCTCCCGGTCCGGGTTCAGGTGATAGCCCCCCGCCTCCGCCTCCTCATCCAGCCGCTTGTACAGCGCGTCGATCTGCTCGGGCGTCGGCAGACTCTCGCTCATAGCCCCAAAGCCCCGCGCAGCTTGTCCTCATCCAGCCCCACCAGCACCTCCTCGCCGACGATGATCGTTGGGAAGGCCTGGCGCGGCGTCCACTTGCGCATCTCGTCCAGGGCCTCTTTGCGCTCGTCGCCCTTGAGCAGGTCCACATAGATGTAGGTATACTCCACGCCATTGGCTTCCAGAAACTCGCGGGTCCGGCGGCACCAGCCGCAGGTGCTCAGCGCGAAAAGGAAAACCTGGCGATTGCTGCGCGTGCCCGGTACGTGGGTCGTATTCATGCCTTCCTCCGATGCTTGGCTCTGTTTTATCGCTCTCCCCATTATAGCGCAAAAGGGCGGGCGAACCAATCAGGGGTTTGCGCCAGCCCCCCATCGTGTTATAATTCGCCAACGAAACGAGTATAGCGATCCGCCGCCAGCGCGCGTATGACCCAAGTCATCGCCGGAAGGAAGGAAGCCCATGAGCGAGTCGAGCCAGAGAACCCAATTGCTCAAGGCACTGGGCAACACCCTGCTGGACGGCTCCGCCACCGAGCGGGAGCGCCAGAACGCCAAGCGAGCCTTGGGCCGCATGGCCAGCGAGCCAGTCCTGACCCAACTCGCCCTCAAGGCCCTCTCCGCCGACTCGGAGGCGATGCTCCTGGATGTGTTGGACGTTCTGGAGCAGCGTCCCACCTTGGGCGAGACCGAGCCCGCGCTCCTGGGGTTCCTATTCGACGCCTCGCCCCAGGTCCGGCAGCGCGTGCTGCACCTGCTGGGCGCCAGGGGCACCCCGCGCGCCCTGCGCACCCTGGACAGCATCATCGAGACGGCAGCGGGCCAGGAAGCCATCTTTACCGAAGCGGACCTCCTCGCCGCGCAACGGGCGCGCCGGAGCATCCAGCGCCGCGCCGCCTAGCCCGGCGACGCCTCCAGCTCGAGCTGGTCGCCGACCCGCACGAGCTCTAGCGCCCGCGGATGGCCCTCGATGAAATAGCATGCCGGCGCTTGGGCCGCGTAATACGGCCGGAAAGGGCGCGCCAGCGTGGTATCCACCACCCGCTGCTGCGCATCCAGCCAGATCACCCCGATATCGAAAAACACAAAGAACATGTGGATGGACGTAGCCGCGATGCTCTCCCGCTCGAGCACAAAGAGCAGGGCTTGGTCCTCAGCCAGCGGCCGGCGGAACATCAGGCCGCGCAAGCGCCTCCAAAAGGTATCGCACCGCTCCACCCGGCCAGCCACCACGGTCCCCGTCGTCAGGTTCTTGATCATCGGCTTTCCTTAGCGCAAATAGATGGGGTTGGTAAAGACCCAGCCGCGCCACCGCAGCCAGTGGCGGCGATACGCCTCCACGCGATAGGCGCCCGGCTCCCGCGCCAGGAAGCGCAGGCTCTGGCCTCGGGCGCGCGCCACCACCCGCCCGCCATGGATCAGGCGCAGCTCGGCCGGCAGCGGCGAGCGCGCCTCCAACAGGGCCCCCTCGCCGATGGCCAACTCCTCGCCCAGCCCCGCCTCCACCTCCCCGGCGCTGGCAGTGAAGCGAAAACCCCTGGCCGGGCCGATCAGGTCATAGGCCACAAAGCTCCGTCCTTCCCGCATGGCCGCATAGATGACCCCCTGGTCCGCCCGCCAGTCGCGGCGAAGGGGCGCGGGCGTCAGCAGGTGCAGGTTGACGGCACGAAAGAGGTAGGCATAGGGAAAGACCTGCAGCTTGAGCGGGCCCAACCTATACCAGGTGGCGTGGGCGTCGGAGGCGCCGATCGCCGGCAACCGCCGCGTCTGCAGCAGCTCATCCCACTTGGCCAGCGTCTCCGGCAGCGGGCCGCGGATCACAGACTGGGGGAAAAGCACGGCCCAGAGAGCGGCGGGCAAGCTGGGCAGATAGGATTTGAACTCGGACATATAGTTCCAGATGCTGATGCCGGTGTAGCCCTGCACCTGCCAATCCAGCCAGGGCAGGGCGCGCTCCCCGAACTTGGGCGCCGCCCGCTCGAAGGGGTGGGCGACAAAACCCACCCCTTCGCGCTGGTTCACCGCGTCGATCAGCCCCTGCGGGTCACCGGCAAAAGGGGCCAGCTCCTCGCCCACGCCAAAGGCGAGAAAGTGGTTCCCCGGCTCCTGGCGCGTCCCCGCCACCAGCTCCTCGCCGATGAGCAGCAGCGTGTCGCCGCGCCAGCCCTCCAGCCCCGGCACATAGATATCGTGGTCGGTGGGGATCACAAAGTCCAGCCCGGCCTCCCCGGCGATGCGCGCGACCTCCTCGGGCGTGGCCGTCCCGTCGGAATGGGTCGTATGCAGGTGAACGTTGCCGACATATTCGTGGATCATGCCCCACCCTTTGCCCGACGATGGCGCCATCAGCGCCAGGGTTACGCCGCCTCCTGCAACTCGCGCAAGGCGTCGGCATGGATCTCGTAGGCCCGCGGGCTAAAGAGCACGACGCGCACCAGCTCGATCTCCGGGTGCTCCCGCAGGTAGGCGGCGATGGTGCGCAGGGCGATCTCGGCGGCCTCGCGCGCGGGATAGCCATAGGCGCCGGTGCTGATGGCGGGAAAGGCCACGCTGCGCAGCTTGAAACGCGAGGCCAGCTCCAGGCTGCGTTGGTAAGCGCTGGCCAGCAGCTCCGGCTCGCCGGAGCGCCCATCCCGATAGATCGGCCCCACCGCATGGATCACATGGCGCGCCTTGAGCAGGCCGCCCGTCGTGATCCGGGCGTCGCCCGCGGCGCAGCCGCCGATGCGCCGGCACTCGGCCAGGATTTGCGGCCCGCCGGCGCGGTGGATCGCCCCATCCACACCGCCGCCGCCCAGCAGGCTCAAGTTCGCGGCGTTGACGATGGCGTCCGTGTCCTGTTGCGTGATATCTCCCAGCACCAGCTCGATCCGGCTCCCGCCGATCCGCATCTCCACAGCACGCCTCCTCTTACCCTGCGCCGATCTCCACCGCCTGCATGGGCGCCGGAATCTCGACCTGGGCGATCCCCAGCTCGGCCAGGCCATGTTGCAGCCCCTCGGATTGCTCGCCCTCGCCATGCACCACGAACGCGCGCCGCAGCCGGTTCTTGTCCAGTTGCCCGATATAGGCCAGCAGCTCGTTGCGGTCGGCGTGGGCGCTATAGCCGTTGATGATCTCCACCTTGGCGCGCCGGTCATACTCTTCGCCAAAGATCTTGACCTGCTTATCGCCATCCACCAGGCGGCGGCCCAAGGTGTCCTCCGCCTGGAAGCCGACGATCAGGATCGTGTTGCGCGCATCCTCGACGTTGTTCTTCAGGTGATGGAGAATGCGCCCGTACTCGCACATCCCCGAGGCGCTGATGATCACGACAGGCTCTTTGACAAAGTTTAGCTCCTTGGAGCGCTCCACCTCGCGGATGTAGGTGAGGCTGGCAAAGCCAAAGGGATCGCGAGCGTCCGTCTCTTCCAGATAGGCGCGCACCTCGTCATCATAGCATTCGGGATGCAGCCGAAAGATCTCGGTCACATCCACCGCCAGCGGGCTATCCACATAGATGGGCAAGCGCGGAATCTTGCGCGCCGCGGTGAGCTGGTGCAGCGCATAGACGAGCTCCTGGGTGCGGCCCACGGCAAAGCTGGGGATGATCACCTTGCCGCCGCGGTCGAAGGTCTGGTTGATGACCTGACGCAGCTTTTGCTTGGCCTCCTCGGGGGTCTCGTGGGTCCGCGCGCCATAGGTGCTTTCGGTGATCAGGTAATCCACGTCGCCCAGGGGCGCCGGGTCGTTCAGGAGCGGCACATTGCTCCGCCCCAGGTCGCCGGTAAAGCCCAAACGGTACTTTTTGCCCCCCTCCTCGATGTCCAGCGCGCACACCGCGGAGCCCAGGATATGGCCGGCATCCTGGAAGGTGAGCTGCACGCCGGGGCCGATGGGCAGGCGCCGTCCATAGCTCACGCTGACAAAGTGGCCCAGGCTATTCACGGCATCGGCCTGCGTGTAGATCGGCTCCACCGGCGGCTCGCCACGCCGGGCCCGGTGCTTGTTCAGGTACTCTACGTCTTTTTCCTGGATATAGCCGCTATCGCGCAACATGGCGCTGCAGAGGTCGCGCGTGGCGTGGGTGGTATAGATGTTGCCCGGGAACCCTGAGCGCACCAGGTTGGGGATGTTGCCGCTGTGGTCGATGTGCGCGTGGGAGAGCACGCAGCAATCGATGGTTTTGGCGTCGAAGGGCAGGTTGCGGTTGCGCTCGAACGCCTCCTGCCGGTGCCCCTGAAAAAGCCCACATTCCAACAGGATTCGGCACCCATTGACCTCGAGCAGGTGCATCGAGCCAGTGGTGGTGCGCGCTGCGCCCATAAAAGTGATCTTCATCGCCGCTCCTTGCGAACATGGTATCACGCTCATTATCGCCCGTTCCGCCTGTTGGGCAAAGCCGCATCAAGTTGACTCGGGGGCGGCTGCTGTGCTATAGTGGCCCATCTTGTCAGCGGAGGAGTGAACCATGTCCGAGCGTTTGCGCGTTGGCGTCATCGGCGCGGGCGTTGGCAAGGCCCACCTGGCAGGCTACCGGGCCTGCCCGGAGGCCGAGCTGGTCGCCCTGTGCGATATGGATGCGGAGCGGCTGAAGGCGGTGGCCGACCAATACCAGGTGCCCCAGCGCTTCACCGACTATCACGAGATGCTGGCCTCCGCCGGTATCGACGCGGTCAGCGTGGCCCTGCCCAATAACTTGCACGCCCCGGTGAGCATCGCCGCGATGAAGGCGGGCAAGCATGTGCTCTGCGAAAAGCCCCTGGCCGCCACCCTCTCCGACGCGGAGGCCATGGTCGCCGCCAGCCAGGCCACCGGCCGCAAGCTGATGATCACCTTCAACTATCGCTACCGGGGCGACGCCCAATACATCAAGCGGATGATGGAGGGCGGCGAGTTGGGGCGCGTCTATCACGTGCGGGCGGGCTGGATGCGGCGGCGCGGCATCCCCAAGCCAGGCGGCTGGTTCACGCGCAAGGCCATGTCCGGCGGCGGGCCGCTCATCGACCTGGGCGTGCACATCCTGGACCTGACCATGTGGTTCCTGGGCTATCCCGAGGTGGCGACGGTCACCGGCGTGACGCACAACGCCCTGGCCAGCCTCGGCAAGGGCGCCGCAATGCCTTTCCGCGTCCAGGACTATGACGTGGAGGACCTGGCCGCGGCGTTTCTCCGGCTCAAGAACGGCGCCAGCATCTCGCTCGAAATCTCGTGGGCCAGCAACAGCAGCGCCAGCGACGACTATTTCGTGCACCTGCGCGGCGACCAGCGCGGCGCCGAGTTGACGGTGCACAACTATGCCCGGGAGGACACCCTCCGCCTCTACGGCGACCTGGACGGCCAGCCCGTCGAGTTCCGGCCCGCGCTCCCCCCGACCATCAGCGGGCACGAGGGCGCGGTGCGCGAGTTCCTGGCCGCCATCCGTGAAGGGCGCGAGCCATCCTCCCCCGCCACGCAAGGGCTGGTCATCTCCCGGCTGCTGGACGCCATCTATCGCTCCGCCGCCACGGGCCGCGAGATCGTCCTGAGCTAAAACTTGACGAAATCGCCGACCTGGGTTATACTAGATCCGTTAGCAAAGGCAATGACGGAGAGAGTAGGCAGGCTGTCATCCACCAGGGAGAAGGGGCCATCGACTGCAAGCTCTTTCGGGGTGAGACCTGCTGAAGTTCGCTCCCGAGCTGACGTGCCAACGGCGAGCCCTGCGCTCACCCAGTAGTGCGCTCCGGTCGCCCACCGTTAACGGGGCCGCCGGTAAGCTGGTGCAAGGCACCAGCCGCCGGGATAAGCGGGCTTGCCCTGGGCAAGCCAAGCGGGGTGGTACCGCGGAGAACAGACGGCTGCTTCTTCGTCCCTGACGAATGCAGCCGTTTTTTTATGGGCGAGAGGCGCGGCCCCACGGCCACGTGACCCTCCGACCGCACTGGTCCCTGGCGAGTCTAGTTCCAAGGAGAACGATATGCTACAGGAATTGATCAAGCTAGAACAGGAAGCGCTGGCCGCGCTGGCCCGCGCCGGCACAGTGGACGAGATGGACGCCTGGCGGGCCGATTACATGGGCAAAAAGGGCGCGCTCACGCTGTTGCTGCGCTCCATCGGGCAGTTGCCCGCTGAGCAGCGGCCCGCCGCCGGACAGGAAAGCAACCGCGTCAAGCAAGCCCTGGAGGCGGCGCTGGAAGGTCGCGCCGAGGCGATGAAACAGCAGGCGCTGAACGCGGCCATGGCCCAGGAGCAGTTGGATGTCTCGCTCCCCGGCCGGCCGGTGACCGCCGGGCGGCTGCACGTGGTCACCCAGGCGCTACGCTCCATCTATCAGATCTTTGGCGACATGGGCTTCCGGGTGGAAGAGTGGCGGGACGTCGAGTCGGACGAGTTCAACTTTCAGTTGCTCAACATGCCGCCTTACCATCCCGCCCGCGACAAGTGGAGCACCTTCCACACCACCCAGGAGGGCGTGCTGCTGCGGACGCACACGTCGCCCGGGCAGGTCCGGACCATGCGCAAGTACTATCCCGAGCCGATCCGGGTGATCCTGCCGGGCAAGTGCTACCGCTACGAGCAAGTGACCGCCCGCGCCGAGTCCATGTTCTACCAGGTGGAGGGGCTGGCGGTGGGAGAGAACATCACCCTGGCCGACCTGAAGGGCGTGCTCTATTCCTTCGCCAAGCGCATGTTCAACAACAATGACATCCGCGTGCGGTTCCGTTTCGACTATTTCCCGTTCACCGAGCCGAGCATCGAGATGGACATCGAGTGCTTTGTCTGTGGGAGCAAGGGCTGCCGCATCTGCAAGCACTCGGGCTGGTTGGAGATCCTGGGCGCGGGCATGGTGCACCCCACCGTGCTGCGCAACGGCGGGTACGACCCGGCGAAATATAGCGGTTTTGCCTTCGGCATGGGCCCGGAACGCATCGCCCTGCTCAAGCACAGCATCGACGACATCCGCTATTTCTACGCCAACGACCTGCGCTTCCTGAACCAGTTCGGTTAAACCGCCAGCCAGCACCCGATAGGAGAAGCCGAAAATGCCTGAAATGAGAGCACCTCTCAGTTGGATCAAGGAATTCGTGGATATCACCATGCCCGTGGAGGCGTTGGCCGAACGCATGACCCTCGCCGGCATGGAAGTGAACGAGGTCGAGCACCTGGGCGCCGAATGGGAGCGCGACAAGATCGTCATCGGCCAACTGCTGGCCGTGCGCCCTCACCCCAACGCCGACTCGCTGGTGATCGCCGTGGTGGATCACGGCATGCCGGAGCCGCAGGAAGTGGTCACCGGCGCGCCCAACATCCGCGTGGGCGATTCCGGCCAAAAGGTCGTCTTTGCCCGGCGGGGCGCCAAGGTCATCGACGGCCACGCCGAAGGCCGCCAATACATGATCCTGAAGCCGGTCAAGCTGCGCGGCGTCAAGTCCGAGGGGATGGTTTGCTCGGAAAAAGAGCTGGACATCTCGGACGACCACACGGGGATCATCATCCTCCCCGATGACGCGCCGGTGGGCGTGCCCTTGCAGGACTACCTGGGCGACGCGGTGTTGAACATCGAGATCAACCCGAACGTGGCCCGCTGCCTCTCCATCGTGGGCGTGGCCCGCGAGATCGCCGCGCTCACCGGCCAGCCCCTGCGCGTCAAGCAGCCGGAGTGGCTGGCCACGGGCGCCCCCATCGCCCAGCAAGTGGGCCTCCAGATCGCCGACCCGCAGCTCTGCTCCCGCTATAGCGCGGGGCTGATCCGCCAGGTCAAGATCGGGCCGTCGCCGCTGCAGATGAAAGCGCGCCTGCGCGCCGCGGGGATGCGGCCCATCAGCAACATCGTGGATATCACCAACTATGTCATGCTCGAATGGGGCCAGCCGCTGCACGCCTTCGACTATGATCGGCTGCACGGCCCCCATGGCCAGCAGCCGCCGCAGGAGGCGCCGGTGATCATCGTCCGGCGCGCCCGCCCGGGCGAGCACATGACCACCCTGGACGGCCAGGATCGCGCGCTGGACGGGAACATGCTGCTCATCACCGATGGCGGCGGGCCCGTGGCCCTGGCCGGCGTCATGGGCGGGCTGGAGAGCGAAGTCACCGACCAGACCACCCACATCCTGCTGGAATCGGCCAATTTCAACGCCATCAACAACCGCCGCACCTCGCAACTGCTGGACCTGCCCAGCGAGGCGGCCACGCGCTTTGGCCGAGAGATCGACCCCGAGCTCACCATCCCGGCGCTCACGCGCGCCGCAGAGCTGATGCGCACCCTGGCCGGCGGCGAGATCGCCCAGGGGATCGCCGACGCCTATCCCGTCAAGCCCACAACCAGGGTGATCGACCTGCCGCCCTCCGAAGTGGAACGGCTGGTGGGCATCCAGCTCGGCGCCGGCGAGATCGTCAAGATCCTGGAGTCGCTTGGCTTTGGCTGCGCGATGCAGGCGAGCGGCGACATCCGGGTCACCGTGCCCACCTATCGCATGGACGTGAGCATGACGGCGGACCTGGTGGAAGAGGTGGCGCGCATCTATGGCTCGGAGAACATCCCGCTGACGCTGATGGACGATCCGCTGCCGCCGCAGCGCAACAACCCGCTGCTGAGCGGCCGCCAGAAGGTGGCCGACGTGCTGGTGAGCTGCGGGCTGAACGAGATCATCTGCTATACCCTGCAGGGCGCGGACGATCAGGGCAGACTGCTCGCGGCTTACCCCGCTCCCAAGCCCTTCCAGGCCATCCTGAGCGCGGAGGGCAGCTACCCCGTCCCCGCCATCCTGGCCGCCGAGGACTGCATCCAGCTCGCCAACCCGCTCTCGCCCGACCGCCGCTACTTGCGGACCACGCTGCTGGCCAGTATGCTCGGCGCCGTGCGCGATAACCTGCGCTACCAGCAGCGCGTGGCCCTGTTCGAGATCGGCAACGCCATCCTGCCGCGGACGGGCCAGCAACTGCCCGACGAGCCGTGGCGGCTTTGCGTCGCGCTCACCGGGGCGCGGCAGCAGCCCTGGTGGACCGAGGCCGCGGCGGAGTCCATGGACTATTTCGACCTAAAGGGCGTCGTCGAGGTGGTGCTGGGGCGGCTGGGCATCGCGGACGCGGCCTACGAGCCGGCGGATTCGCTGATCTTCCAGCCGGGGCGGGCGGCCACGCTGCGCGTCGGCGGCGAGATCATCGGCGTCATGGGCGAGGTGCATCCCCTGGTGCGGGAGTCCTTCGACCTGCCCGAGCAACGCGTCGCCCTGCTCGAGCTGAACCTGGCGGCGCTCCTGGCGCAGGCGGCGCCCAACCAGCGCTTCAAGCCCGTCTCTCGGTTCCCTTATGTCAATCAAGACCTGGCGCTGGTCATGGATGAGGGCATCCCGGCCCAGCGCGTGGAGGCGCTGATCCGCCAGACGGGCGGGGAGGCCATCGCCGCGGTCCGGCTGTTCGACATCTATCGCGGCGAACCGATCCCCCAGGGCAAGAAGAGCCTGGCCTACAGCCTTTCGTACCAGGACATGGACGACACGCTCACCGACCGGGCCGTCCAGCGCCTGCGAGACAAGATCATCCAGCGCCTGCAAACCGAGCTCGGCGCGCAGGTGCGCAGCGCCTGATCGATTCGGCGCACACGACCCGAGCCTCGATCATCCTTGCTGGGTTCCCGTGATTCACTGCGGGAACCCAGTTTTCGTGCCCGGCGCTCTCGCGCTAGGGCAAGCCGCCCTTGAGCAACAGGGGCAGCGTCACCGCGCGCGGCGCCACGATGTAGGCCGTCGCGCGCCGCCGCAGCGCCTCCCGCGCCCCGAAGGACAGCGCCACCTCGCTGGTCAGCGTCGTATCCGCGGGCACGCTCTCGCTGATCCCAGCGCGGAAGGCGAGCTCCAGCCGCTGGCCCACCGGCAATGGCCCGCGCCAGACCACCCGGCCACCCTCCACGCGGCAGGTCCCCAGGGAAGCCGTCAGCGTCCCCGGGAGAAGGGCCAACCCGGCGGGGAGCGTGCCCGTCAGAACGGCCGCGGGCGCAGCCACCTGGCCGCGATTGGTCGTCGAGAGGGCGAATTGGAGCGCCGCGCCAGGCACCGGCCAAGACCGGGCGGCGACGACCCGCAGCGCCAGGTCGCGCGCGTCGGCGGCCAGCTCGTCGGCGCCGATATCGGGGACGATGACCCCGTCCCCATCGCCGTCGAACCAGCGGTCGTGGCCCTCGAAATCCTCCGTGACCGACTCGAGGGCGGCCCCCGCATCCACCAGGGGCGAGCCAGGCCGCAGCCGAAAGTCGAAACGTTGGGGATCGACCAATTGCGGGTCCACGCTCAGGTTGCCCGGCCCGGGCCAGAGCGCCTGCTCCACGTTGGTGTGCGTTGCGACGATGTTCGGCCCGAACAGGTCATCGCCCCCATGCCCCCAGACGAGGCAGTTGGTCAACGAGATCGCGGCGCTCGCGCCGAGGGTCGCCCCGCCAGCGCCCTGCGCCGCCACGCTGTAAAGGATCGAGGTGTGCGCCGCCCGCACGAAAGCCTCCTCCACCGCCAGCCCGCCGCCGCGCCCCTGGGCGTGGTTCATGAACAGGACCAGGTTCACCAGCTCGGCCTGCGAGCCGGTGGAGACCAGCATGCCCGCGCCGTCGCCGGCCTCGTTGGCGATCAAGGTGTTGTTCTCCAGCCGCGCCCGCGAGCCCTCCTCGATGCTGATGCCGCCGCCGCGCTCCGCGCTGTTGGACAGGATCCAGTTGCCCGAGATCAGCGCATCGGCGCGAACCAGGCCGATGCCGCCGCCGCGCCCCGCCAGATTGAGCTCCAGCACGTTGTCACGGATGACGGGCGACCCATCCCGCGCCAGGATGCCGCCTCCCTGCCCGGTGGCCCAGTTGCCGCTGATCCGGTTGTGGCGAATCTCGGGCGCCGCGCCCTGGACCAGGATTCCGGCGCCCTGGGCGGCGCTGCCATTGGTGATGGTGAAGCCCTCCAACCCAGCCCCCGCGCCGGGCTGCGCCCACGGCCCGATGGTCACCACGGGGCCATCGCCCTGGCCGTCGATCACCGTGTCGCGCGCGTTCACGTCGCGCTCCCAGGTGGCGCCGTCATAGCCGCCCTGGAGCGTCACCGGCTGGGCGAGGCGCACCCGCTCGGCATAGACCGGCCCCCTGGCCACGCGAACCACGTCCCCGGCCTGCGCCAGCGCCAGCGCCGCCGAGATCGTGTGAAAGGGACGCTCCGGCGAGCCGTCCTCGGGGCCCTGGCTGGCCCCATCGACATAGATGAACCGCACCTGCGCCGCGGCCGGGACGTCGGGCACGACGAGCGCCCCCAAAAGAGCGATGAGGGCCAGCAGATGGCCTATATTCGGAAGCATCGAGCGTTTGGTCACGGTGTCGCCTCGTGGGGCATGCTGGCGCTCATTCTAGCGAAATCGGCGGCCCGCACAAGCGGCCCTGCCTGCGGCGCCGCGGGATTTGTCAGGGCGCACTCTCCATGATATACTCGGTCCGGTTCGCCAATCTTGCGATATTCTGCCCATTTGGAAACCACATGTCAGACAAGATCGCCTTCGTGGCGCAAGGGTACGAGGACTGGCCCATCCACCTGGGCGCAGACCACCCCACCGCGCGCCTGGCCGCCGAGGAACTGCAAACCTATATCCTGCGCATCACAGACCGCCGCCTGCCCATCGTGACCGACGTGGCGGGCCTGGGCCAGCCCTGCATCGAGCTGCAATTCGCCCAGGGGGAGAGCGACGGCTTTGTGCGCGAGGTCTCGGCCGGGGGGATTCGCCTGATCGGACGCTCGCCCCGCGGGCTGCTCTGCGCCGTGTACGATCTCTTGGAGGAGCTGGGCTGCCGCTGGTATTTCCCCGGGCCGCTGGGCGAGCGCATCCCGCGCAGCTCGTCGGTTGAGCTGTCGATGGGGATCAAGGATGAGGAGCCCGCCCTGCCGGGTCGCGGGCTGATCATCGCCCACGACCGCTACCTGCCCGAGCTGCGCGCCTGGATCGCGTGGGCCAGCCGAAACCGGCTGAACACGATCTTTTTGCACCCCTTTCCGCCGATCCCGGAGGGCGGCAAGACCGAGCGATTCTGGCGGCGCGCCCTTGCGCAGGCCGAGCCGGAGCTACGGCTCCGAGGGCTATCCGTCGAGTACGGCGGGCATCTGTTGCCGGCCCTGCTGCCGCGGCGCTTCTATTGGAGCCAGCGCCTGGCCTTTCGCTTCGACGGCCAGCGGCGCAATTCGGACCACAACCTCTGCCCCAGCGACGCCGGGGGCAGGCGCATCGTGCGCGAGCGCGCGCGACGCTTTTTCCTGAAGCGCGGCGGGGTGGACGTCTATCACATCTGGCCGGATGATGTCGGCAGCGGGGCGTGGTGCCAGTGCCCCCATTGCCGCGACCTGTCGCCCTCCGACCAGGCGTTGCTGTTCACCAACGAGATCGCGGAAGTCCTGGCCGAGGTCAAACCGGGCGCCACGATCTCCTATCTGGCCTATCACGACACGCTGGAGCCGCCGGCGACCGTCAAGCCGCGGCCCAACGTGGCGCTCTGCTACGCGCCGCGGGAGCGCTGCTATGCGCACGGGCTGGCGGATGGCCAATGCGCCCTGAACGCCGAGCCCTATGAGGCCGCGCTGGATAGCCTGCGCGCCTGGTTTGGCGAGGAGGGCCAGCCAGGCCCCCAGGCATTCGAGTATTACCTGGACGGCGTCCTTTATAAGGGGCTGTGCCCGCCACTGCCCAAGACGATGGCGGCGGACCTGGCCGCCTATCGCAAGGCGGGATACCAGAGCGTGAGCGCGGTGATGACCTCGTGGCGCCCCTGGCTGGGCGTCCCGACCAACGCCTTCCTCTTCGGCAAGCTGGCCTGGAACCCGGCGGCGGACGCCGACGCTCTGCTCCGGACCTTTGCGCGCGACTATTACGGCGGCCCTGAGGGCCCGTGGGCCGAGTACCTGGGCGAGATGGAAGCAGCCAGCCAGCTCTTGTTGGACCTCCAGCCGGAAGAGCACGCCTTCGCCGAGACCGGGGCCAAACCGAGCTTTCCCTGGCTGCCGCGAGATGTGTTGGATTTCCACGGCGCGCCTTTGGAGGCCCGCCGGGCCAAGCTGGCGACGCTGGCCGAGGCGCGCAGGCGCCTGGACAAGGCGGAGGAGTGGTTGGAGTCCGCCAGCCGCCCCGGCGCGGGACACAAGCCCCGCGGCCAGGTCACGCGCCAGGAGGTGCTGGAGCGGGAGCGCGCCGAGCTGGACTATGCCCGGCGGCTCATGGCCTGGCTCCATGACCGCCAGTTGGCGGCCTGCCTGGTGGGGGAGAGGGCGCGGCGGCGCGACATTCGGACGGCCCTCAAGCAGGCTGGGCGGTCCCTGCGCCAGGTGACGCTATGGGGCAGGCAACACTTGGCCGCCCAGCGAGGCTGGCGGCGGCAATTCCGTTGGATGTGCGATGGCTTCAAGCTGCAGCTTTGGGAGCTCCGGCGCGATGGATTGGCCTGGGGGCCGCCTGGTCGGCTCTTCTGGCGGCTGCGGGCCATGGATACGCTATTCCTGGCCAAGCTCAAGGTCAGGCTACAGAGATAAGCGGCAAGGAGACACGATGAAACGAGAGACTTTTCGGGTACCCATCGACCAGATCGGGAGAACGTGCGATGTCTCCCAGTTTGCGTTCCAGTCCACCGCCGAGCTGGCCACCGATCCCGAGATCATCGGCCAGGATCGCGCGTCCCAGGCCCTGGCCTTTGGCATCGATATCTCGGCCAGCGGCTTTAACGTCTTTGCCCTGGGGCCCAGCGGCGTGGGCAAGACCACCACGGTGAGGCAGTTCCTGAAGGACCGCGCCGAACACGAGGCGGTCTCGGACGATTGGTGCTATGTGAACAATTACGGCGAGCCGCGCAAGCCCAAGGCGCTGCGCCTGCCCGCCGGTCGCGGCTGCCAGCTCCGCACCGACATGGAAAGCTTTATCAAGCAGATCGAGACCGAGATCCCGCGCGCCTTCGAGGGTGATTATTACCTGCAGCGGCAGAACGAGCTCACCCGCGGGCTGCAAGAGCGCCAGAGCGAAGAGCTGAGCAAGCTGGAGGGCTATGTCCAGGAGCGCGGCTTTGCCCTGCTCAAGACGCCCATGGGCCTGGTCATCGCCCCGGTCCTGGACGGCAAGGTGCTCAACCCGGAGCAATACGAGCAACTGCCGCAAGAGATCAAACAGCGCTTCGAGGGCCACCGCCAGGAGCTGCAAGACGCCCTGGAAAAGGCCACCCGCCGCGCCCGGGAGACCGAAAAGTCCTCCCAGGAGAGCCTCAAGAATTTGAACTCGGAGGTCGCCACCTTTGCCCTGGGGCACCTGGTGGAGGAGCTCAAGGCCAAATACGGCGACCTGCCCACGGTGCTCGAGTACATCGAGAACGCGCAAAAGGACATCGTGGAGAACGTCGAGCGGTTCCTGCCGCAAGAGCAGCAGGCCCAGCCGGCGGGGCTGCCCTTCATGGACACCTCCGAGGACGGCGTGTGGTTCAACCGCTACAAGGTCAACGTCGTCGTGGACAATTGCGACGCCCAGGGCGCGCCGGTGGTGGTGGAGACCCACCCTACCTACTATAACCTCGCGGGCAGCATCGAGCACCGCGCCCTCTTTGGCGCCTGGCTGACCGACTTCACCATGATCAAGGGCGGCGCCCTGCACCGCGCCAACGGCGGCTACCTGGTGCTGGACGCGCGCAGCCTGCTCACGGCCCCCTTCGCCTGGGATGCGCTCAAGCGTGCCCTGCGCACCGGATCGCTCAAGATCGAAGAGATGGGCCAGGAATACCGCACCATCACCACGGCCAGCCTGGAGCCTGACCCGATCCCCCTGGACCTCAAGGTGATCATCATCGGGGGGCCCGAGATCTATTACCCGCTGATGTCCTACGATGACGAGTTCGCCAAGCTCTTCAAGGTCAAGGCCGACTTTGACGTGCAGATCCCCTGGTCGGGGGACAATGCGCTCAAATACGCCTCCTTCATCGCCTGCCGCGCCAACGAGGAGGGCCTGCTGCACTTTGACCGCGGCGGCGTGGCCCGGGTGGTGGAATACAGCGCCCGCTCCACCGGCGACCAGAAGAAACTCTCCACCCGCTTTTCCGATATCGCCGACCTGGTGCGCGAGGCCAGCTATTGGGCGCACAAAGAGGGCCACGAGTTGGTCACCGCGGAGGACGTGGAGCGCGCGATCAAGGAGCGCGTCTATCGCAGCAACCGCGTCCAGGAGCGGATGCAAGAGATGATCACCGACGACATGGTCATGATCGACACCGCCGGCGAGGTGGTGGGCCAGATCAACGGCCTCGCGGTGATCTCGCTGGGCGATTACGCCTTTGGCCGCCCCTCGCGCATCACCGCCAAGACCTTCCTAGGCCGCTCGGGCGTCACCAACATCGACCGCGAGGTCAAGCTCACCGAGTCCACCCACGATAAGGGGCTGCTGATCCTCACCGGGTACCTGGAGAGCACCTATGCCCAGGACCAGCCGCTCACCCTCTCGGCGACCATCACCTTTGAGCAGGGCTACGATGGCATCGCGGGCGATAGCGCCTCCTCCACCGAGCTATATGCGCTGCTTTCCAGCATCGCCCAGTTGCCGCTGCAACAGGGCATCGCCGTCACCGGCTCGGTGAACCAGCACGGGCAAGTGCAACCCATCGGCGGGGCCACGCAAAAGATCGAGGGCTTTTACGATATCTGCAAGGCCAGAGGGCTCACCGGCGAGCAGGGGGTGATCATCCCCGCCTCGAATGTGCGCAACCTGATGCTGCGCCAGGACGTGTTGGAGGCCATCCGCGACAACAAGTTCCACATCTATGCTGTGGAGACCATCGACCAGGGCATGAGCATCCTCACGGGCCTGGAGGCCGGAGAGCGCCAGGGGGACGGGACCTATCCCGAGGGCACGGTGAATCATCACGTGGCTCGGCGACTGCAAGAGATGTCCGACAAGATGCAAAAGTACGGGCGCGGGCCCGAGGATAAAGAAGAGGATAAGGGCAAGGAGGAAGAGGAGGAAGGGGGCGAGCCGGAGCCGGAAGAAGGCCCGGTGCCCACGCCGCCCGAGCCGCCGACGCCGCCCATCGGGGATGAGGGCGATGGCGCTTCGGAAGGACAAGCGCTCTGCTGAGCACAAGAGATGGCCGCCAGGAACACGGGCGGCCGTCTTGTTTTTCTGCTCCACGGGCGTATTGCCCGGTCACTCATGCGGCTCTCATCCAAGGGTGTTTGCGGCAGTAGCTAACCCGTGTTATAATCGTTCCAAAAGCCGTTTCTAGCTCCCTCATTCCTCCATGTGCCCCAAAGAGTGGCACTCGATCATCCGTGTTTTCCCACTTGCATGGGATCACTGGGGGCAAGCAATGAGTAATGCAATCGAGGACGGGCCGCATATCCTTCGCATTGTCTTGGCCGACGAGCATCCTCTGGTCTTGACAGCACTCCACGAACTATTCGCGAATTGTCCAGATATCGAGGTGGTGGGCGTAGCACGGGATGGCGAACAGGCAACCGTAGGTGGCTACAATGGCTGTATGTATCCCGCTACCTACCAAGCGGGTGACACTAACGAATCAGAGGAAGGCTGTTCGAGGGGTGTGGATTGCTCTGGGTTCGTGAGCCGCGTGTGGGGGCTTTCCACCAAGCACGGCACCTGCACGCTAGAGGATGTTTCTTGGCAACTGAGCTCGGAGGATGACCTGGTAAGAGGCGATATTATGAACAAGTGCGGCACTCACGTAATCATGTTTGCTAGCTTCGACGGCGGAAACGGGATCAATGGATACGAGTCAACTATCACCAGTAACTATGATCGTGTGATTTACAGAGCGATTTCGTGGGAGAGCATTAGCGGCTACGATCCCAGGCGTCGTGACGATATCGCCGACTCTTGCCGATAGACCGGGGCATTGAGAGAGCGCTATTCCCCAATGCCTTTCACTTCGAGGCGAGTGATGAGCAGAACCCTCCGAGGGATGAGGTGTCCTCCGCTGGCTTTTACCCTTGTCATCCACATTGGGCTATTGGTGGGCGCCTGCGCGACCAAGACGCCGGTCCCCTCTGTGATTCCTCCCCCCACTCCTTCACCAGCGACAGCCTCAGTTTCGCGCTCCCCCACTGTTGCGCCGCCAACCCTGATAGGGCACCCTCAAGTAGCATTCACATCAGTGCTGGAGGCTGCTCCAAGCCCAGAGACGGGATCGGAGGCTAACGGGCATCATACGCTCTTTTCCATTCCTATCGGTAAGGAAGGCGTGCGCTATGAGGGGCAGAACGTGCCCGAGAAGGAGGTCTGGGGGCCACAGGGCTTTACGGTCGCGCCCGATGGCGCTTTTTGGATCGTTGATTCGGTCGGCAATCGCCTGTTGCACTACGATGCTACAGGCCACTTGCTCGACAGGCTCGACCTTGACCCACACCATGTGGTGGGCGCAGCGGATGTAGCAGTCACCGATTCCCACATTCTGGTGTTGGCGATCTCGATTCCTATGGTGTATCGCCTATCAACCGAGGGTGAATCGGTGGCGCGGTACACGGTACCCCCACACCTCGAGGGAGAGATATCCGGCATTACCGTCGGAGACCACGGAGAGGTCATTCTGGAGCTCGGGGAAGGCCGTTCCCTGTTCCTATTGGTGGACGCCGACGGAAAGGCGTCGCAGACCGGATACTATGTGCCTAACAAGCCCACCTATGCGTCCATTGAAGCTCGCGGAGCCAATCGCGGCCACGTCGTGATCGGCGATCAGCGCGTCGAGATCATCACGACCCACGCGCTCACCGGGTTGCGCGTCCTGGGGATCACGCCTGCCGGCTCTTTTTACGTGCGTGTCTCTGAGAGGACCAGCACGTCGCCAACCCAAGTGAGCGTGACCCTACGACACTATAGCACCGCTGGCCAGTTGCTGGGCGTGGCCCATGTACCAGTGGCTGAGCAGCATGCCTACGTGCCGAATGGGCTTGCGCTTGGTCCCGAGGGCGATGTGTACGCCCTGATCACCCTGCCCGACCGAGTCGAAATCCAGCGAATCGTGTTTCGGCCGGCAAAGGAAGCGCCGTAGCAAGTCAAGCGCTCCATGATTCGCAAAAGAAGGCAGTCGCCAGTGTGCTCGCGACTGCCTTCTTTGTGGTCCCCATGGTTCAGACTAGGTACTCGGCGCGGCCTATGCCGCCGGCTCCTGCCACCAAGGCTCGCTCCGGTCGCTGCACAGGTAAGCGTGCATATCGGCCGCGGCGCGTTTGCCCGCGCCCATGGCGCTGATGACCGTCGCCGCGCCGGTGACGATATCGCCGCCGGCCCAGACGCACTCCATCTTGGTGCGGCCGGTCTGCTCGTTGGCCACCACCGTGCCGTACCGGGTGCGCTCCAGCCGCGGCGCATCGGAAAAGACCAGCGGGTTCGGACGGGTGCCCAGGGCCATGATCACCGTCTGGCAATCCATGTCGAACTCGGAGCCCTCGATGGCCACCGGGCGCCGCCGCCCGCTGGCGTCGGGCTCGCCCAGCGCCATGCGCATGCAGCGGATGCCCGTGACCCAGTTGCCCTCGCCGCCATGGATCTCCACCGGGTTGGTCAGAAAGTCAAAGATGATCCCTTCCTCTTCGGCGTGATGCACTTCCTCCGCGCGGGCGGGGACCTCTTCGCGGGAGCGGCGATAGATGATGTGCACCTCTTCCGCACCGAGCCGCTTCGCGCAGCGGGAGGCATCCATGGCCACGTTCCCCGCGCCCACCACCGCCACGACCTTGCCCACCTTGACCGGCGTGTCGAACTCGGGGAAGCGATAGGCCTTCATCAGGTTCACGCGGGTCAGGAACTCGTTGGCGGAATAGACGCCGTTGCAGTTCTCACCAGGGATGTCCATGAACATGGGCAGGCCGGCGCCGGTGCCCAAAAAGATCCCGTCGTACCCCTCCGCCAGCAGCTCCTCGATGGTATAGAGCTTGCCGACCACGGAATTGAGCTTGATCTCGACGCCCAGGCTCTTGACGTACTCGACCTCGGCGCGGACCACGTCCTTGGGCAGCCGGAACTCGGGGATGCCATAGATCAACACGCCGCCGGGCGAGTGCAGCGCCTCCAGGATGGTCACCTGGTAGCCCATCTTGGCCAGGTCGCCGGCGCAGGTGAGCCCGGCGGGCCCGGCCCCAATGATGGCGATGGAGCGCCCGCAAGAGATCGCGCGCTCGGGGATCTTGATGCCCTGCTGGCGCTCCCAATCGGCCACATAGCGCTCCAGGCGGCCGATGGCCACCGGCGCGCCCTTGCGGGCCAGCACGCACAGCTCCTCGCACTGCGTCTCTTGGGGGCAAACGCGCCCGCAGACGGCGGGGAGGTTGTTCTTGTCCTTGAGGGCGTCCACCGCGCCCCACATATCGCCCTCGCGCAGCGCCTTGATGAATTCGGGGATGCGCACTTCCACCGGGCAGCCGGTCACGCAGCGAGGCTTTTTGCACTGGATGCAGCGCGAGGCCTCGGCCAGCGCTAGCTCATCCGTGTAGCCCAGCGCCACCTCGTTATAGTTGGTGTTTCTGACCTGCGGGTCTTGCGTCGGCATCTCTTGCCGAACTTGGGTCTTGGTCGGTCTTGCCATGTTCTCGGACACGGTTGGCGTCTCCTTGTTGGTTCTAGACTGCTCGGGTGCCGCAGGTGCACTCGTGGTCGTATTCCTCGGTGGCTCGTTTCTCCTCGGTGAGGTACATGCGCTGGCGGCTCAACAACAGGTCCCAGTTCACCTGGTGCCCGTCGAACTCGGGACCGTGCACGCACACGAACCGGGTTTGCCCCCCCACCTCGACGCGGCAAGCGCCGCACATCCCCGTGCCGTCCACCATCACCGAGTTGAGGCTGACGATGGTGGGCACGTTGAAGGGCTTGCTGGTAAGGGTGCAGAACTTCATCATGATCGCCGGGCCGATGGCCCAGATGCGGTCGATCCGACGCACCGAGCCCAACAGCTCTTTCATCGGCTCGGTGACCAGCGCCTTGCGCGCATAACTGCCGTCGTCGGTGCAGACGATCAGCTCGTCGCTCACGGAGCGCATCTTGTCTTCCCAGAACAGGAGGTTGACGTTGCGCGCGCCGATGATGGAAATCACATAGTTCCCCGCCGCCTTCAGGGCGCGGGCAATGGGGTACACCGGGGCGATGCCCACGCCGCCGCCGACGCACAGCACGGTGCCATAATATTCGATCTCGCTGGGCAGGCCCAGGGGCCCCACGACATCGCTGAGGACATCGCCGGCCTCCATCTTGCCCATCTGCTTGGTCGTCTTGCCCACTTCTTGAAAGACCATGGTCACGGTCCCGGCCTCGCGGTCAAAGTCGGCGATGGTCAGGGGGATGCGCTCGCCCTCCGCATCGGTACGCACGATGAGGAACTGCCCAGGTTTGGCCTTGCGAGCGATCTCGGGCGCGCTGACCACGAATAGCTTGCTGACAGGCGCTACATCCTGTTTGGAGAGTATCTCGTACACTGGCGACTCCTTTTGCGATCTTTTCCAAGGCCGGCCGGCATTATAAACCCGATTTGGTTTCCTGTCAAAACAATTGTGCTTTTCTTCACGAAGTAATCTAGCCTGCTACCCACCGAATTCCACCATGACAGGCCCTTGTTTGACTAGGATGCGAAAATAGGCTATCATTGCGCCTTGATCCCCTTTTTTCACCTATCATCTGCGACAGATGATGTGAAAAACGTCCAAGTAGCTGTCCGTTCTCAGGGCTTGGCAGAGCCTTCTCGCAACGACGCGCACCGCTCTCATTCCGATCCAGATTCGGCACCCCCAAGGCAGTGCCGTGTTGACAGGAGGCCATTTTGAAGCGCTACAAGTTGATGATCCCCGGGCCGGTGGACGTGCCGGATGAGGTGCTGCAGGCGATGATCGCGCGCTCGCTGCCTCACTACGGGGACGATTGGATGGAGATCTATGGCGAGACCTTGCAGGCGCTGCACAAGGTCTTTGGCACCCAGGGCGACCTGTTCATCATGCCGGGGCCGGGCAGCGCCGCCTCTGAGGCCGCGTTGAACAGCATGCTGGCGCCAGGGGAAAAGGTCTTGCTGCCGGTGAGCGGCTTTTTCTCCGAGCGGCTGGGGCGCATCGCCCGGGCCTGCGGCAGCGAGGTCATTGTCTTGGAGACCACCTGGGGCGAGCCGGTGCAGCCCGAGCGCGTCGCCGAGGCCCTGGAGCGAGATCACGAGATCAAGGCGGTGGCCTTGATCCATCACGAGACCTCCACTGGCGTGCTGAACCCCTTGCGCGAGATCGCCCAGGTCACGCACGAGCACGGCCTGCCCATCATCGTGGATGGCATCTCGTCCATCGGCGGGGTGCCCCTGCCCGTGGACGAATGGGGCATCGAGGTCTGTATCTCGGTGGCCAACAAGTGCCTGGAAGCGGCCCCCGGGCTGGGCATGATCTCCGTCAACGAACGCGCCTGGCAGGTCATGGACGCCAAAAAAGACAAGATCCATGGTTGGTATCTGAACCTTAACGTCTGGCGCGAGTATTCGCACGATTGGGATTGGCACCCTTATCCAACCACCGTGCCCACGCACCTGATCATGGGGCTGCACGCCAGCCTGCAGGGTATCCTAGCCGAGGGGCTCGAGGCGCGCTACGCTCGCTATCAGCGGACGGCGGATAAGGTGCGCGCCGGGCTGCGCGAGATGGGCTTCGAGATGCTGGTGGCGCCCGAATACGCTTGCCCGCTGATCACGGCCATGAAGGGCCGGCCGGGCGTGGCCCTGGACGCGCTCTCGCGCTTCCTGCGCGACGAGCACGGCATCCTGGTCGCCGGGGGCATCGGGCCGCTGCGCGGCCAGATCCTGCGCGTGGGCCACATGGGCAGGGCTCTCACGGACGAGTACAGCCAGGCCTTCCTGACGGCGGTGGAGGATTTCCTCAAACGTAACCCATCCTGATCGTCAGAGGAGACGATTGCGATGACCATGGAAATCGGGTTGGTGGGGCTGCCCAATGTGGGCAAGTCCACGCTCTTTAACGCGCTGACCCATGCGGGCGCCCTGGTGGCGAGCTATCCCTTCACCACCATCGAGCCGAACGTGGGCGTCATTGCGGTGCCCGACCCCCGATTGCAGGTCCTGGGCGAGCTGATCCAGCCGGAGGAGCTGGTGCCGACCACGCTGCGCGTGGTGGACATCGCCGGCTTGGTCAAGGGGGCCAGCCAGGGCGAGGGCCTGGGCAACCAGTTCCTCGGGCACATCCGCAACGTGGACGCCATCGCCATGGTGGTGCGCTGCTTTGAGGATGACGAGATACCGCACGTCACGGCCGAGCTGGACCCCGCCGGAGACATCGAGACCATCGAGTTGGAGCTGGCCTTGGCCGATCTCGCCACGGTGGAGCGGCGCCTGGAACGCGCCCACACGCAAGCCAAGGGCAACCCCGCGGCCTACGCCCACGAGATCGCCGCGCTGGAGAGCATCAAGCGACGGCTGGAAGCCGGGCAGCCATTGCGCGGCGCGAGCATTCCGGAGGACGAGGCCCCGCTGGCGCAAGAGATGCAACTGCTGACGGCCAAACCCCGTATGTATATCGCCAACGTCAGCGAGGGCGACCTGCCCGCCGGCGGGCCGCTGGTCGAGCCGGTGGCCCGGATCGCCGCGGCGGAAGGCGCGAGCCTGGCGGTCGTCTGCGCGGCCATCGAGGCCGAGCTGGTGGATAGCTGGGATGCGGAGGAGGCCGCGGCCTACCTCCGCGAGCTGGGGCTGGAGAGCTCCTGCCTCGGCCGGCTGGTTCGCGAGGGCTACCGGCTGTTGGACCTGATCACCTTTTTCACCACCGTGGGCGCCAAGATCGTCCGCGCCTGGACGCTGCGCCGGGGCCAGACGGTCCTGGAAGCGGCGGGCAAGATCCACTCGGATATGCAGCGCGGCTTCATCCGGGCCGAGGTGATGGCCTACGACGACCTGGCGCGGCTGCGCTCCGTGGCGGCGGCGCGCGATCACGGCCTGTTGCGCGTCGAGGGGCGGGATTATCTCGTGCAGGATGGCGACGTGCTGCACATCCGCTTCAACGTCTAGCAAGAAATCTCGCCGGGCTTTGCGGAACTCCAGGATTTGCGGAAATCC
>JAAYEA010000124.1 GCA_012689325.1 Chloroflexota bacterium | reverse complement strand
GTTTGACTGGGGCGGTCGCCTCCTAAAGAGTAACGGAGGCGCCCAAAGGTTACCTCAGGCTGAATGGAAACCAGCCATTGAGTGTAAAAGCATAAGGTAGCTTGACTGCGAGACTCACAAGTCGAGCAGGGACGAAAGTCGGGTTTAGTGATCCTACGGTGCTATGTGGAAGGGCCGTAGCTTAACGGACAAAAGCTACCCCGGGGATAACAGAGTAGTCTGGCCCTAGAGTTCATATCGACGGCCAGGTTCGCTACCTCGATGTCGGCTCGTCACATCCTGGGGCCGGAGCCGGTCCCAAGGGTTGGGCTGTTCGCCCATTAAAGTGGTACGCGAGCTGGGTTCAGAACGTCGTGAGACAGTTCGGTCTCTATCCGCTGTGGGCGTAAGTGACTTGAGGGGAGCTGCTCCTAGTACGAGAGGACCAGAGTGGACAGACCTCTAGTGTGCCAGTTGTCACGCCAGTGGCATCGCTGGGTAGCTATGTCTGGCAGAGATAACCGCTGAAAGCATCTAAGTGGGAAGCTCGCCCCTAGATTAGGTCACTCACCGGATAACCGGGTAAGTGCACAGGTAGACCACCTGTTTGATAGGGCAGGAGTGTAAGGACAGTAATGTCTTCAGCTTACTGCTACTAATGCACGAGGGCTTAATTCTTTTCGTGATATACCTTCTGATTGGGGTAAACAGCAGCGTTCTGTTCAGTTTTTAGGGTGTTAATTCACCCTTGAAAACATCATATCTTGGAAAAAGAGTTCTTTTGGTGACATGAGCGAAGGGGAAACACCCAGCTCCATCCCGAACCTGGAAGTTAAGCCCTTCAGCGCTGATGATACTACTCTGGAAGCGGAGTGGGAAAGTAGGCCGTTGCCAAAAGAACTTTTTTTGTTGTCTCCCGCTTTCCCCCCGAAACTGACCCCGTTTTGACTCCCGACCCACCATGCCGTAAAATAGTCCTCACTTGTGTCCTTGGAAGGTTACCTTGGCTAAAGCGGCCGCCGCGAACCCACACCATCGAGACCTGACCTCCGGCAATCTGTGGCAGGATATCTGGTATCTGAGCTGGCCCACGTTGATCAGCATGGTGCTGCAGACCTTGCCGACGGTGCTGGATGGCGTGTGGCTGGGGCGGCTCGGGGCCGATGCGCTGGCCGCGGCGGGCATCGGTATGGCCTTGCGCGTGACGTTGATCAGCCCGCTGATGGCCTTGAGCTCCGGCGGCGGCGCCGTGGTGGCGCGCTATGTGGGGGCCAGGGATCAGGATCGGGCCAACTCGGCGGTCTTGCAGTCGGTCCTCTTGTTCACTGTCACCGCTGGCGTGATCGGCGCCCTGGCGGCCACCTGGACGCCCACGTTGTTGAGGTGGGCCGGAGCCAGCGGGCCGGTCCTGGCGCTGTCCACCAGGTACGCCCGGGTCCTTTTCCTCGGCCTGATTGCTATGGAGTTGGTGCCGAGCATCGGCGCCATGCTGACCGCCGCGGGGAGCCCGCAGCTCTCGCTGCGCGTCAATCTGCTTTCCGGGGCGGTGGCGCTGATTCTGGAGCCGGCGCTTGTGCTGGGGGTAGGCTCTTTCCAGGGGCTCGGCATCCTGGGTGCTTCCCTGGCCCTGGTGATCGGCTATACCATCGGCATGATCTATTCACTGCACTTGCTGCTTACACGGCAGGCCTCGGCCTGGATCGATGTGCACCACCTGACCCTGGATTGGCCCCTAATCCGGCGGATTGTGGCCATCTCGTTGCCCGCCGTGGTCCAGCGCGGCATGCCCAACCTGGCCCAGAGCATCCTTTTGCGGGTTCTCGCGGGCTATGGCTCGGTTGCCCTGGCCACCTTCAATATCATCACCCGCATCTTTAGCCTGGCCTCGATCCCGAGCCAGGCCATCGGCCGTGGGGCGGCGGCCCTGGTCGGCCAGAACCTGGGCGCGCGCCAGCCCGCGCGCGCGGAGCGCGGCGGCTGGTACATCGGCTGGAGCGCCCTGGGGGTGGCCGTGGCGTTTGTCGGGGCCGTGACGGCCCTGGGCCCGCAGGTGGTGGCGATCTTTACCGACGAGGCGCCGGTGATCGCCGCAAGCGCGGGGGCGATGGTGGTCTTGGGCCTGGGCTACATCTGTTACGCGACCGGTCTGGCCTTCGAGTACAGCATTAGCGGTGCGGGAGATACCCTCTCGCCCATGGTGATCAATGCGCTGGGGCTTTGGGCGATCCAGATTCCGCTGCTTTACGTGCTGGCGGAGGTGCTGGGGTACAAGGCGCAGGGCGTGTGGTGGGCCTATGCCATCGGGCGCGCGTTGATCGTCGTCATGACCATCGTGCGTTTTCGGCAGGGGCGCTGGAAGCTCAAGGAGATCTAGATGCAGATCGACCCGCATCATATGCCCAAAGTGCTGGCCTTGTACCTGGAGATCACCCAGTATCCGATCCTGGCCCAGGAAATCCGCGAGCGGATGCGCCAGGAGATCTTTGCGCGAGGCATCATCACGCCGGACGATTTCACCGCGGAAGTGCGGGAGAAGGCGATCCTCTCGCAAAAGCGCGAGGGCCTTTCCGATCCCTATGTGGAAGAGCCGCCCGAGATCTGGGCAAAACGCGTCCAGCAGATCCAGGACTACCTGACCGACTTTTACTTTGCCTATAACCTGCCCCACGAGTATTTTGAGGATATCGTCGAATCCATCCTCAAGCCCCGCGTGCACAGCGACCAGGTGGTGCTCTCGTTCAACCCCGAACTCGCGCCTTGGGACATGCTCTTTGCGCAGGCCGAGCAGTACGAGAGCCTGCCGCCGGAGCAGGCCGAGATGGTCAAGCCCCACCTGCAAGAGATCATCGTGGTGCTGATCAAGAGCATGGTCAGCGACCAACTGCGCTTTGTGGGCCGCGCCAAAGAGGTCTTTACCATCGATGACCTCAAGGACATCCGCCGCCGGCGGATCGGCCGCGGCAAGATCGGCGGCAAGGCGGCGGGCATGTTGCTGGCTTGGAAGGCGCTGCAGCAGCTTCAGACCGGCGAGCCCAAGTTCGACCTGCGCAAGCGCGTGGTGATCCCCGACTCGTATTTTATCGGCGCCGATGTGTTCTATGATTTCCACTCGATCAACAACCTGTTCGACTTTGTCCACCAAAAGTACAAGTCGCAGGAGCAGATCGAGGCCGAGTATCCCGAGGCGCAAGGGCGCTGGGCGCGGGGACGCTTCCCGACCGAGATCGTGGAGGGGTTGCGCGCCCTGCTGGCGGAGGTGGGCAAGACCCCGCTCATCGTGCGCTCTTCCAGCCTGCTGGAGGACAACTTTGAGACGTCATTCGCGGGCAAGTACGAGAGCGTCTTTTGCCCCAATCAGGGGACGTTGGAGGAGAACCTCACGGCGCTGATGCACGCGATCACGCAGGTCTATGCCAGCGTGGTTCGTCCCGACGCCCTCTTTTACCGCAAGCAGATGGGCCTGCTCGATTACGACGAGCGGATGGCCATCTTGCTGCAAAAGGTACAGGGCGTGCTCTATCATCAGCGGTTCTTCCCCACCCTGGCTGGCGTCGGCTTTAGCCACAACCCCTTCTGTTGGAACCCGCGCATCCGCCGCGAGGACGGCTTTTTGCGGTTGGTCTGGGGCCTGGGCACCCGCGCGGTGGACCGCATGGAGAACGACTATCCGCGCATGGTGGCTCTGAGCCACCCCCAGCTTCGCCCCGAGTCGGAAGCCAAAGAGATCCGCAAATACTCGCAGCATTATGTTGACTTTATCGATCTGACCGATAACACGCTCAAGTCCCTGCCGGTGTCTAAGGTGCTGGGCTCCGACTATCCCGGCCTCACCTACCTGGCCTCCGTGGATACGGGCGACTATATCCAGCCGGTCATCTCGCTGAGCAACATGGCCTCCCCGCAAGACCTGGTCTTGACCTTCGATAACCTGCTGCGCAACACGGATTTCGTGCCCTTGATGAAAACCATCTTGAAGTCGCTGGAGCGGGTGTATAACCGGCCGGTGGATATCGAGTTCACGCTGGATATCCTGCCGGGCTACCCCAAGCCCGACCTGGTGGTCCACTTGTTGCAGTGCCGCCCGCAGAGCAGCCGCGATGACGAGCTCAACGTCGAGATCCCGCACGGCATCCCGGACGAGGACAAGGTCTTTTCCGCCAATCGCCTGGTGCCCAGGGGGCGGGTGCCGGCGATCCGCTACATCGTCTATGTGGATCCCGACGCCTATAGCGCCATCCCGGACCACATGACCCGGCTGGAGCTGGCGCGGCTGACGGGGCGGCTCAACAAGCGGCTGGAGGGCGAGCGATTCATCCTGATGGGGCCGGGCCGGTGGGGCAGCAACAATCCCGAGCTGGGTGTCAAGGTCACCTACGCGGACATCTATAATGCGCGGATGCTCATCGAGATGGCTTCGGCGCAGAGCGGGGCCTTCCCGGAAGCGTCGCATGGCACGCACTTTTTCCAGGACCTGGTCGAGACCGAGATCTACCCGCTTATGCTGGACCCGCATAACGCTCGCACGATCTTTGCTCATCGCTTTTTCCACGAGACGCCCAATATGCTGGGGGCGCTGTTGCCCGATGCCGCTGCCCAGGAGCGGTATGTCAAGGTCATCGACGTGCTGGCGGCGACGGGCAAGCTGCTGGAGGTGGTCATGAACGGCGAGCGGGAGGAAGCGCTGGCTTATCTGCGCACCTACGAGCCGGAGGAGCTGGCTGGGCTGGAATACCGGGGGCGCAAGGCCAAGGGGTAAGAGGGTCTTGCAGGCAAGTCGAGATGTTTCGCGCAACAACGCCCCAGATCATCATCTGGGGCGTTTGCTATATCCCGGCCTGGAGGCGCTGAAAGGCGGCCATGGCGGCGCCCACCAGCGCGGCATCCGGCCCCAAGGCGGCGGGCACGATGGGCGTCTGCTGGACGGAGGGCATGGCGCGCTCGCGCACGGCCTGGCGAATCCCGGCGAAAAACGGCTCTCCGGCCTGGGCCACCCCGCCGCCGATGACCACCAACTGTGGGTCAAGGACGTTCAGCAGCGAGGCGATGGCCTGCCCGAGGTATCCGCCAGCCTGGCCCAGCAATTGCCGGGCCGGGGCGCTCCCCTCGTCGGCGCCGGCAGCCAGGGCCGCGATCTTGGCGACGGTGACCTCCTTGGGCTCGCAGGCCAGCCATTGGCGCGTGCGGCGGGGGCCCACTTGCTTGACCCAGGCGGCCTCGATGGCGGGACCGGAAGCATACATCTCGACGCAGCCGATACCGCCGCAGCCGCAGCGGCGGCCCCGGATGGCGTCGATGCTGAGGTGGCCGAGGTGTCCGGCCAGGCCCGTCGCGCCGTGATAGATGCGCCCGTCGAGGACGATGGCGCCGCCGATGCCGGTGCCGACGGCCACGCAAAGCAGATGGCGCTGTCCCCGGCCCGCGCCGTGGGTGGATTCGCCGAGGCCGGCGGCGTTGACGTCGTTTTCCACCTGCACGGGCAGCCCCCAGGCTTCCTCCAGGCGCTGGCGCAGCGGCAGCCCGCTCCAGCGGGGCAAGAGCGGCGTGGCATAGATGATGTGGCCATCGGCGACATCCACCTGCCCGCCGGTGCCCACGCCTGCTGCCACCGGGGCGCTCGCCGGGCTGGCGGACATAACCCGGCGGCCCAGGGCGATGGCTCGCCCCAGCACGGCTTCTGCCCCTTCCGCGGGCAAGGTCGGGCACTGGGCGCGCTGGATCAGGGCGCCCGTCTCGCTCACGATGGCTGCGGCGATCTTGGTGCCGCCGATATCGAGGGCCAAGGCGTGCTTCATGGGGTTAACCCGCCTTGCCGTCGGCGCCGCTTTGGAAAGCGGCGGCATCGACGACCACCCGGCGGTGGGTGCCGGCCCCGATCTTTTCTCGCTCGTCGAAGGCTTCCACCTGAAAGGTGAGCTTGTTGCCCTCGACGGCGGTCAGCTCGGCGCGCGCGGTGACGCGCAGGCCCAGCGGGGTGGGGGCGATATGGCGTATCTCGAGGTAATAGCCGACGGTGCTCTGTCCGGCAGGCAGATGCGGGTCCACCGCGGCGACGCTGGCCTGTTCCATCAGGCGGACCATCTCGGGCGTGCCCAGGACGAGGGCCGCGCCGCTGCCGATGGCGCGGGCGGTATGCTCCTCCGCCACGACCAGCACGGCCTCCCCAACCAAGCCAGGGCGCAACTCTTGGGCCATTTCCCTCTCCTTCCATAAAACAACTGGATACCTTCAGGCGATCTTCCCTGGGGTATCCAGTTGGTCTTTGCTCCGCTCGGCCGCTTTGCCCTAGGCGAAAATCGCCTCGAACTCGCTCTCGTTCAGGGTTTCCTTCTCGATGAGCAGGTCGGCGATCCGGGTCAGCTTGTCCCGGTACTCGGTCAGGACCTGCTTGGCCCGCTCGTAGGCCCGGTTGATCAGGATGCGAATCTCCTCGTCGATTTGCTCGGCGATCTTTTCGCTGTAATCGCGCTGCTCCGAGATCTCTTTGCCCAGGAAGACCAGCTCTTCTTTCTGGCCAAAGACGCGCGGGCCGAGTTTGTCGTTCATGCCGTACTGGGTAACCATGGCGCGGGCCAGCTTGGAGCTCTGCTCCAGGTCGTTGAGCGCCCCCGTGGAGACGTCGCCAAAGATCAGCTCCTCGGCGGCGCGGCCGGCCAGCATGGCGGAGAGCTCGTCCTCGAACTTGGCGCGCTGTTGCAGGTGGCGATCCACCTCGGGCAGGGTGATGGTATAGCCCAACGCCATGCCGCGGGGGATGATGCTGACTTTGCGCACTGGATCGCAGTTGGGCAGGATATTGGAGACCAGGGCGTGCGCCGCCTCGTGATAGGCAGTGATGCGCTTCTCTTCCTCCCGGATGACCCGGCTGCGGCGCTCGGGCCCGGCGATGACGCGCTCGATGGCCTCCGAGAGCTCGTCCATGGAGATCGCCTTTTTGTTGCGGCGGGCGGCGAGGATCGCGCCCTCGTTAACCATATTCTCGATATCGGCGCCGGTAAAGCCGGGCGTCAGGCGGGCCAGGGCTTCGAGGTCCACGCCCTCGGCCAGGGGCTTGCCGCGCACGTGCACGCCCAAGATGGCGCGCCGCCCGTTCATGTCGGGCATATCCAGCACCACGCGGCGGTCGAAACGGCCAGGGCGCATCAGCGCCGGGTCTAGTATGTCCGGGCGGTTGGTGGCGGCCATGACGATCACCCGGTCGTCGGTATCAAAGCCGTCCATCTCGACCAGGATCTGGTTCAGGGTCTGCTCGCGCTCGTCGTGGCTGCCGCCCAGCCCCGCGCCGCGGTGCCGTCCCACGGCGTCGATCTCGTCCACAAAGACGATGCAGGGGCTATTGCGCTTGGCCTGGTCAAAGAGGTCGCGCACGCGGCTCGCGCCGACGCCGACGAACATCTCGACGAACTCGGAGCCGCTGATGCTAAAGAAGGGAACCCCGGCCTCGCCAGCCACCGCGCGGGCCATGAGCGTTTTGCCGGTGCCCGGGGAGCCGACCAGCAACACGCCTTTGGGGATGCGCGCGCCGAGGGCCGTGAACTTGTCCGGCTCGCGCAGGAACTCGACCACTTCCTGGAGCTCCTGTTTGGCCTCCTCGACGCCGGCCACATCGTTAAAGGTGACCGTGGGGTGGTCGCTGGACATCAGTCGCGCCCGGCTTTTGCCGAAGGACATGGCCTGGTTGTTGCCGCTTTGCGCCTGACGCACCATGAACAGCAAGATCACGCCAAAGATGATGATCGGGAAAAAGGTGCTGAGCAGCCCGACCCAATCGATGGCGCTGGGGCGCTCCACCTCGACGCTGACGGCGTTCAGTTGCGCTTCCGTCACGCCAAAGGCGGTCAGCGTCTCCACCAGGCCGACGCCGTTCTCTTTTTGCGCCAGCAGCCGCGGCGGCGACTGCCCCTCCGCCAATTGAATTTCGAGTTGATCTTCCCTGACGACAATCCGCTCAACCTGGCCTTGCTTGACCAGGGTAGCTACGCGATCGATGGCGACGGTGGGCCACTGCTCCGTGGACGACAGGATGTTATATAGCACGGCCACCACCGCGACCAGGATCAAAAAGTAGACAAACCCGTTTCTGAATCTACCCGAGTTCACATTATCCTCCCAAGCCTGTGAAGGCTATCTTGCGCACATGATTATACCAGATATGGGGCAAAACTTCAAGTGCGCGAAATGCTGTTTTTCCGATGCGCCTGGGCCCGGGTGGGTTTGACAGAAGCGGGGGTATCGGCTACTATCAGATGGCCTACGGCGGCTGAATAAGGGATCGGACTGGGGAAACATGGCCAAATGGGATGTCATCGCCAGCGCGCGCAAGGTGCTGGACCGCGAGCAAGGGTACGTCACCAAGGACTGGGGTGGGCGCTTGCCGGTGGCCCTGGCCTATCCCAACACCTATCATCTGGGCATGTCCAACCTTGGCTTTCAGACCGTCTATCAGCTCTTCAACGCCCAGCCCCAGGTGGTCTGCGAGCGCCTGTTCTGGTCCGGCGACACCCGGCAGCCTCTGGTGACCCTGGAATCCCAGCATGACCCGCTGGATTGCGCCGTGCTGGCGGTTTCCCTCTCGTTCGAGCTGGACTATCCCAACCTCCTGAGCCTGTTGCACCACGCCGGGATGCCTGTTTGGTCGGCGGAGCGCGACGAGACCTACCCGTTGCTTTTGGCGGGCGGCCCGGCGGTCACGGCCAACCCGGAGCCGCTGGCCGAGATCTGCGACGCTTTCGTCATCGGCGAAGCCGAAGAGGTGGTGGCGCCGCTCGCCGAGCTGCTGTGGGAGCTGATCGACGCGTCGCGGGGCGAGGTGCTGGAGGCGCTGGCCCAGTTGCCGGGGGTCTATGTGCCGGGGCGCTCGGTCCTGCCGGTGCAACGGCTGGCGGTTCGGGACCTGGACCAGCACCCCACCCACTCGGTGATCCTGACCCCGGATACCGAGTTCGGCGACATGTTCTTGATCGAGACCAGCCGGGGGTGCGCGCATGGCTGCCGCTTTTGCCTGGCCGGGCACACCTACCGTCCCTTCCGCGAGCGAGGCTTGCAGACGCTGCTGGCGCAGGCGGAGGCGGGGCGGGCCTATCGGGACAAGGTGGGGCTGGTGGGCGCGGCCATCTCGGATTACCGCGAGATCGAGGGGCTGCTGGCCGGGCTGAAGGCGCTGGGCCTCAAGCTCTCGGTGTCGTCGTTGCGGGTCAAGCCGCTGCCCGAGGCGCTGGTGGCGGCGCTGGCCGAAAGCGGCTCGCGCACGCTCACCCTGGCCCCGGAGGCAGGGTGCCAGCGATTGCGCGAGGCGGTGCACAAGGGTTTTACGGAAGAGGATATCCTGGCGGCGGTGGACCTGGCGCGCCAGTATCGGTTCCCGGCGCTCAAGCTCTATTTCATGATCGGGCTGCCGGGCGAGACAGATGAGGATGTCGCCGCCATCGCGGATCTGGTGCGACAGGCGCAGGGGCGCTTTCCGGGCGAGGTGTCCATCAACCTGACGCCTTTCGTGCCCAAGGCGCACACCCCCTTCCAGTGGGAGGCCATGGCCGCGCCGGAGGTCTTGGAGGCGCGCCTGAGCTGGGTGCAGGAGGCGCTGCGCCCCGATCGCGTCCAGGTCAAGGCGGAGGGCTCGGCCTGGTCGCTGGTGCAGGGCGTGCTGGCCCGTGGCGACCGGCGGGTGGGGCGTGCGCTGGCGGCCATGGGCGGGCGCACCTCGCTGAAGGCCTGGGAAAGGGCCCTGCGCGGCGAGGGGATCGCGCCGAGCGAGTATCTGCGCCAGCGGGCCCCGGACGAGCCGCTCCCTTGGGACGTGGTGGAGGCCGGGCCGCGGCTTGAGTTCCTGGAGCGAGAACGCCAGCGCGCCGCCGAGGCGCTGCGCGGCGGTGGATGAGGTGAGGCGTTCGTGCTGAGGCAGAATGATCGGGAGGTGGTGTATTACCAGTTCGAGTCCCTGGCGGCGCGGGGCGTGCCGCATGGGGTGTTCACCCGTCTCGGCGGTCGCAGCGCCGCGCCGTATGCCAGCCTGAACGTGGGGCACACCGTGGGCGACGACCACGACGCGGTGGAGGCCAACCACGCGCTCGTCTATGCGGCGCTCGGGGTGGAGCCGCGGCGGGTGGTGACGGCCCACCAGGTGCACGGCCATCACGT
>JAAYEA010000123.1 GCA_012689325.1 Chloroflexota bacterium | reverse complement strand
GCCGCGGCCACGCTCTCGCCAGAGGTCGTCGCCGCCGCCGAGGAGCGGGGTCGGCAGCGGGACGCGGCGGCGACGGTGCGCGAGCTCATCGCCGAACTGGAGGGCGAGACAGGGTCCTGAGGGGACGGGGCGCGGCGGCCCAGGCCATCACTCGCCCGCCGGATGTGGAAACCTTTCGTGGCCGGCCGTCGTAGTAACATGGTCAGCCCATTCGATCGCGAAAGGAAGAGAGCATGCGCACGACAAGGTTGTTCGCTTGGGTCCTTCTCTTGGCAACGCTTTCCCTCAGCGGCTGCGCCGGAGGCACGCCAGCGCCACCGGCGACGCCCCCCGCTTCGCCCCCGGCCATCGCCAACCCGGCCTCGGAGAATTGCCTCAAGCAGGGCGGCACCTTGGAAATCCGCAAGCGCGGCGACGGCGGCGAATACGGCGTCTGCCTCTTCGAGGACAACCGCCAATGCGAGGAATGGGCGCTGCTGCGCGGGGACTGCCCGGTCGGCGGCCGTAAGGTCACCGGGTACGTCACCGAGGCGGCCCAATACTGCGCCATCACCGGCGGGGAATACGCCGTCACCGGCAACAGCAACACGGATAACGAGCAAGGCACCTGCACCCTGAAGGACGGGCAGGTCTGCGATGCCCGGGAGTACTACCAGGGCAAGTGCCCCGCGCCCGCCGGACAGGCCAGCTATGCCGACCCCTTCGCCTACTGCGCCGCCGTGGGCGCCGCCGATGTCCCAGCGGCGCCTTACGACGGGCCGGCCATGCCCGAGGCCATCGTCCAGGCCATGGTCCGGCAGGGGATCATCGCCAGCGACGCGCCGGCCGCCATCCAGCAGAACGCCGTCTGGCGGTGCATGAACAGCCAGGTGTGGGCCTGCCATCGCGGGGCCAACCTGCCCTGCGAGGAAAAGGCGGATACGTCCAAGGTGGCCAGCGCGGAGATGAGCGAGTTCTGCAAGGCGAACCCCGCGGCCAGCGTCATCCCGGCGGCCGTAACCGGGCGGGCCACCGTCTACGAGTGGAAGTGCGCCGATGGGCAGCCCCGGGTCGCCAAGCAGGTCTTCCAGAGCGACCCGCAGGGGTACCTGGCCGACTTTTGGCAAGAGCTGGCGCCCCAATAGGCGTCTGCTCGCCTGGCTCCGCAAAAGACAAGACCCTAAAGGTCCACCTTTAGGGTCTCTTTTTTGCTAAGGCTGCGGCGGCGTCCCCGCATCCGCCGGGATGGGCACGCCATCGGGCAGCGTGCGGAGGTACGCGCACGAGGTGAGGCGCACGTCCTCCCAGACGTGCCCCTCCGCCTCGAACGTGGCGATGTCCTTGATCCAGCGCTTCTTGCCCTCCTCGATGCGATAGATGTGCGGGCTCTCGGCGCATTTGAGCAGGATGTGGAGGGGCGCCCCTTGCTCGAACTGGGCGAGGAAGGCGGCGTCCACCTCATGCACCTCGGACCAGCGGTAGCCTAGCAGGTCAAAGGCTTCCAGGCTACTGATCCAGCGGAGCTTGTTGTCCTCCAGCACATAGACCTGGTCCCCCTCGCCCTTGAGCACCAGCCCGTCGCGGATGATGATGGAGGTCGCGTCCGGCAGGATGCGCGCCAGGCTGACGCCGTAGCGGGTCACCGGGATGTTCATCAGCACGATCAGCGCCAGGATGAGCACGATCAAGCGGCCCAGGGTGCGGTCGAGCTGGATGCTGGGCTGGCGCGCCGGCGGCGTCCAGCCGGGGTCGCCGGGACGGGGCTCCGCGGCGGGCGGCTTGCCCGCGGGCTGCTGCGCCGGACGCACTCCTGAGGATTGCGCTACAGGCGCTGGCTCGGACGCGAGGCGCAATCCTCCGGATTGCGCGCCGGGCGCTGGCTCGGACGCCGGACACGATCCTGAGGATTGCGCTACAGGCGCCGGCTCAGGCGCCGGACGCGATCCAGAGGGTTGCGCTACAGGCGCTGGCTCGGACGCGTGGCGCAATCCTCCGGATTGCGCTCCGGACTGCGCTACAGATTGCGCCACGGGTGGCGTCGCAGCAGGACGGCGCGCGGCCTGGCGCTCCGCCAGGGCATCCAGCAAGAGGTCGAGGATCTGGTCCACCTTGGCGTTCGAGGTCGGCTTTTGTTCAGTCATCGCTCGCCCCCTATTTCACCACGAAAAAGCCCAGCACCTCGCCGATGCTGGCAAAGATATTGGCGTAAAAGTTGCCGCCCAACTGGCGAAAGAGCTCGAAGGGCAGCCCGGGCGCGCCCACGAAAGGCCGCAGCGTCCAGGCCATCTGGCTCCCCACAAAGCCATAGACGAGGATCCACAGGCGCATGACGCTGCCCCGCGCGCGAGCCCCCTCCTTGCCCGCCGCCGAGACCACCCGCATCCCCTGGCTGAGGAAAACCACCCCCACCCCGCCGGTGATGGCGAAAATCATCACGTTCAGCAGCTTGAAGAACTGATAGTTGGCGGTGGTCAGCAGGAAAAAGAGGGTGATGGGCGCAAAGCTGAGCAGCAGCACCGACGTGACGGTGATGGCCGTGAGGATCAGGCAAAAGTTCTGGGTGAGGCTCTGGTTGGAGCCAAAGAGCACGTTGAAAAAGTAGAGGGTGGGCGAGCTGATCACCAGCGTGGCGAGGAAAAGGAGCGGCAGCTTGGCCGCCGAGCTCAGCGACTGCCAGAGGCTGTGGCTGGAGCCGAGCACGGCGCCATAGAGCGCCAAAAAGATGACGCTGGAGATGAGCATGGCGCGCATCTTGGCCCCCAGCCCTTGGCCGTCCTTGATCTCGGCGAAAAAGTGGTAGCGGTTGCGCAGGATCGTCTCGATCACCGCCAGGTCTTTCATCTGCGAGTTCCTCCCCTGATGATTGTACACGGATGCGGACGGAGCGGACGGATTCAGGACATGTCAGGATGATCCGTGGCCATCCGCCCGATCCGTGTCCGCGTCTGCTACATCTTCCGGCGTCGCGCGGGTCCACTCTCACCAGCGCAGCGCGGCGGCGCTGCCAAACAGGACCGTGAGCCCCCAAAAGATGACCCAGGCCGCCAGGGCATAGCGCCAGCGCGGCAGCTTGAGCAATGGCACCAGCAGGGCAACCACGGCCACGAGCCAAAAGCTGGGCCGGGAAAGAAGCTGTGGCCAGCCCAGCGCCGTGCCATCCGGAGCGTAGACGAGCCAGCGCAAGGCCAGGGCGCAGACCACCGGCACGGCGGCGGCCATCACCGCGTCGGCGGTGCCCCAGCCGGCGTGCGCCCCCTGCAAGGCGCGGCCCACCTGCGCCTCCGCGCCGAAGCGGCGCGCCGCCTGGGCCAGCGCCGCGGCCTCGTCCAGCCCGCCCGCCAGCCCCTCGGCCACGGCCTCCTCCAGGTGGACGCGCAGCTCCTCCAGGAGCTCCGCCTCCCGCTCGCCGTCCAGGTCCATCTGGGCGCGCAGCCGCTCCAGCAGCGCGTCGATCTCACATGCGAGGCCGGCTGCCATCACGCCGCCTCATCCAGGCCCAACAGGGCGTCCACGCTGCTGCGAAAGGCGCGCCACTCCCGCCGCTCCTCGGCCAGCCGCTGGCGCCCCTGGTCGGTGATCTCGTAATACTTGCGGCGGCGTCCCTCCCCACTCTCCTGCCAGTACGATCTCAGATAGCCCTGCCGCTCCAGCTCGTGCAGCCGGGGATACACCAGCCCCTCCTTAAAGTCAAAGCCGCCCTCGCTCCGCCGCTGGAGCTCCTTGATCACCTCGTAGCCATGGACCGGGCGGCCCAGCTCGGCCAGCAGGTGGAGCAGGATCACCGCAGTGGTCCCTTTGCGCATCTGGTCCTGGTAGGTCATGGATGGCGCTCCTATACTCTAGATACTAAAGTAATAGCAAGTATAGCACAGGATCGCGCGGTTGTCAAGTAGTCTCTGGGTTGCTTCCTCCCCCATTTCGCCTATAATAACCCCACTGGACTGGAACGATCTCCGAGCGGCGTGGCCTAAAGAATCGCCCATGGCGCGCCGCCGATAGGGTGCAGCGGGAAACGGCTGCGCCTCCCGCGTTTGGAAAGGGGATTCGTTGGCCGGGCTCTTGGCCAGCGTGTCTGCCTGCGACGCGCTGGCTTTTTCTATTGGGAGGTTAGAACATGGCATCTGCCGCGCAACCCGCACGCTTTCACTTTAGCACCCGCGACCTGCTGATGATGGCCGCGCTGGCGGCGCTGGGCGGCGTCACCGGCACGGCGGTCAACGCCATCGGCGACGCGCTGCAGGCGGTGTTCGGCTTTGCCGGGTCCATGCAGTGGGCCTCCGGCCTCCACGTCCTCTGGCTGGTGCTCGCCGTGGGGCTCACCCGCAAGGCCGGCGCGGGCACGGTGACCGGCCTGCTCAAGGGCGCCGTCGAGTTCCTCAGCGGCAACACCCACGGCCTCCTGGTGCTCCTGGTGGACCTGGTGGCGGGGCTATGCGTGGATTTGGGGATGCTCCCCTTCCGCCGCCGCGGCTCGCTCCCGGCCTATGGGCTGGCCGGCGGGCTGGCCTCCGCCTCCAACGTCCTGGTCTTTCAGCTGTTCGCCGCCGCCCCGGAGGACGTGCTCCGTTACGTCTGGGCCCTGGTGGCCCTCGCCGCCCTCTCGGGCGTGGTGCTGGCCGGCGTGCTGGGCTACGGCTTGCTGCAGAGCCTGCGCAAGTCCGGGGTGGTCCGCGACCAGCCCGCCGCGCCGGTGCGCGCGCCGCTCTACGCCGCCTTCTTGGTGGCCATGGCGGCGCTGGCCGTGGGCGGCGGGGTGATCCTGCGCCGCAACCTGCAAGGGCCGCCCAGCGTCGCCATCACCGGCGACGTGGCCGCGCCCTATACCTACGCCGTCGCCGAGGGCGCCTTTGCCACGGTGGAGGCGCAACTCGCCATGCAGGGCATGGCGCGACGCTACACCGGCGTGCCGCTGCGCGAGATCATCGCCCAGGCCCAGCCCGGCCCGGCGACCGCCTCCGCGGTAGTCACCGCCAGCGACGGCTATAGCTTTTTCATCTCGCGCCGTGAGATCGAGTCGAACCCCGACCTCTTGCTGGCCCATTCGGGCGAGGGCGACCAGGTCGCCTACCAGATCGCCGGCGCGGAGAACTCGAAGGCTTGGGTGCGCAACGTGACCGAGATCAGGCTGGTGGGCCAGGCGCTGCTGGAGGTGCGCGGCGCCGTGGATCGCCCCTTCCCCTATAATCCCGACGACTGGCAGCTCGAGATGGACAACGCCCAACTCGACCTGGGCCAGGGCGTGAAAAAGTACCAGGGCTCCGCGCTCCAGGCGGTGCTCGAGCGGTGGGAGGTCCAAGCCGGGGCCAAGACGCTGCGCTTTATCACCCGCGATGGCGCCACCGCCGAGCTGCCGCTGGCCGAGGCCCAGGGCGACGCCGACTGGCGCATCTGGACGGTCAGCGACACGCCGAGCATGACGCTGGCGATCGCCCATGCCGGCGGCCGGGTCCTGGCGCTGGACGTGGTCACGCTCGAGGTGCAATAGCCCGGCCATGATCGACATCCGCGGCCTCACCTGGCGTTTCGACGGCGCGCCCCGCCCGGCCCTGCAGGAGATCACCCTGCGCATCGAGCCGGGCGAGCTGGTGGTGATCTCGGGCCCCAGCGGCTGCGGCAAGTCCACCCTGGCGCTGGCCATGGGCGGCTATCTCTTTCAGCAGTACCACGGCCAGGCGGAGGGGAGCGTCGAGGTGGGCGGGCTGGACGTGCGCCAGGTCCCCATCTATCGCGCCGCCGAGATCGTCGGGCTGGTGCAGCAGAACCCCGAGAACCAGTTCTGCACCCTGAACGTGATGGACGAGCTGGCCTTTGCGCTGGAGAACCGCCGCTATCCCCCCGCCGAGATTCGCCAGCAGATCGCCTGGGCGCTGGAGGTGGTGGGCGCCGCCCACTTGCGGGACCGCGCGCTGGCGACGCTGTCCGGCGGCGAAAAGCAAAAGGTCGCCATCGCCTCCATGCTGGTGGGCCGCCCCCAGGTGCTGATCCTCGACGAGCCGACCTCCAGCCTGGACCCCGCCGCCACCCGCGCCGTGCTGGAGGCCATCGGGCGGCTGCG
>JAAYEA010000122.1 GCA_012689325.1 Chloroflexota bacterium | reverse complement strand
CACGTCCTCCTGGAGGATTACCCGGGCCTGGCCAAGACGCTGATCGCCAAGAGCCTGGCCACTGCGCTGGGGCTGGACTTTCGCCGCATCCAGTTCACCCCCGACCTCCTCCCTGGGGACATCACCGGCGGCTACATCTATGACCGCGCAGAGGGGCGCTTCACGCTACATCCGGGGCCGGTTTTCGCCAATATCATCCTCGCCGACGAGATCAACCGCGCCTCCCCCAAAACGCAATCGGCCCTGCTGGAGGCGATGCAAGAGTACCAGGTGACCCTGGAGGGCGAGACCATGCGCCTGCCGGAGCCGTTCGTCGTCATCGCCACGCAGAACCCCATCGAGTACGAGGGGACCTTTCCCTTGCCGGAGGCCCAGCTCGATCGATTCCTGGTCAAGCTGGCGGTGGGCTATCCCACCCAAGACGAGGAGCGAGAGATCCTCAGTCGCCGCCGCGAACGCCGCCGCGACGAGTTCGCCCTGCAGGCGGTGACCAACAGCGCCGAGCTGGCGCGCATGCGCCAGGCGGTGGAGGGCATCCACGTTGACCCCGACCTGGAGCGCTATATCGTCGCCCTGGTGGCGGCCACGCGGAGCGCGCCCAACGTCGCCGTGGGGGCCAGCCCGCGCGCCTCCCTGGCCCTGCTCAAGCTCTCCCGCGCATGGGCGGCCCTGCGCGGTCGCGATTACGTCCTGCCGGATGATATCAAGCTCTTCGTGCCAGCCGTGCTCAACCACCGGCTGATCCTGGAGCCGGACCTATGGATGGATCGCCGCGCCACAGGCAAGGTCATCGCCGACATCACGAACAGCATCCCCGTCCCCGTGATCGAGGACACCGAAGGGCCTGCCCGATAGCGCCTGGATTGGCAAGATGAGACAATTCCTGCTGCTGAGCATCCTGGCCTATGTGCTGCTGATCGTGGGTCTGGCCGCGTTGGAGCGCGGCTGGGTGGTCTTGGCCTTGCCCTTGATCGCTCACCTGGTGGCATCTCAACTGCGCGGCCCGGACGTCCCACGCCTGGCGGCGCGCCGCTCCCTCAGCAGCGCGCGGGCGCCCCAGGGAGCCCGGGTCTCGGTGCAGTTGACCGTCACGAACGAGGGGGCGGACACCCCGATGGTGGCGATCCGCGACCTCCTCCCGCCCCTGGCGGCCCTGGAGGAAGGCGCTACCTCGGTCGTGGGCGCTTTGCCGCGAGGGGCCTCCTTGACTCTGGATTATGTCGTGAGCGGCGAGCGCGGCGATTATGTCTGGCGCGGCGCGGAAGTGACCGTCAGCGATCCGTTGGGCATCGCGGCCCGCAGGTTGGTGCTGCCCGCCCTCAACCACCTGCTCATCGTCCCCGGAAGCCAGGCCCTGCGCCACGTGGAGATCCGCCCGCAGCGGACGCATGGCTTTGCTGGGCCGATCCCCGCACGCCAGGGCGGCCCTGGGGTCGAGTTCTACGGGGTCCGCGAGTACCAGCGCGGCGACCCTTTGCGCTGGATCAACTGGCGTGCCAGCGCCCGACACCCCCGCGCCCTGTTCACCAACGAGTTCGAGCAGGAGCGTACCGCCGATGTGGGCCTGATCCTGGATGGCCGGCAGCGCCACGACATCCGCCGCGGCGAGCAATCGCTGCTGGAGCACTCTGTCCGCGCCACCGCCGCCCTGGCCGAGGCATTCCTCAACGATGGGAACCGCGTTGGGCTGCTCATCTATGGCTGGTTCCTGGATTGGACTTTTCCCGGCTATGGCAAGGTGCAGCGTGAGCGCATCCTCCGCGCCCTGGCCCGCGCCCGCGCCAGCGAGAGCGTCGTTTTCGAGTCGCTGGACCGGCTTCCAGCGAGGTTCTTCCCCGCTCGCTCCCAGCTCGTCCTCATCAGCGCCCTTTGCCCGGAGGATCTACCCTTCCTCACGCGGCTGCGCGCCCAGGGCTATCAGCTCCTGGTGGTGAGCCCCGACCCGGTGAGCTTTGAAGCCGGCGCCTTCGCCCCCAGCCGTGAGGTGGAGCTGGCCGCGCGGCTGGCGCGGCTGGAGCGCCGGGCGCTGTTGGGCACGCTGCGCCGGACCGGCGCCGTGGTGGTCGATTGGCCGGTGGATCAGCCCTTGGAGCGCGCCCTGGCCCAGGCGACCGGCCGCGTCCCACAGCTCTTGCGAACCATCAGCGCAGGAGGGATGACATGATCCGCATCGCCCAGACCCTCGCCGTGCTCGGGCTAACGGCGGCGCTGGCCGGCGCCTTCGCCCTCGGCCGCCACCCAGCAGAGGCGTTGCTGGCCGCGGCCATCGGCGGGATTGGGCTGCTGAGCAGCCAGCGCCGGATCGCCCCTCCGGGCGCCTGGACAGGCAGGCTGATCGATCTCCTGTTTATCCTTTCCACCGCCGGCGCGGCCTGGGGGATCTGGCGCGGCCTCTCGCCGGCGACCATGCTGCTGGCGACGGTCCTCGCGCTGGCCGCTTGGGACCTCGCGCATTTTGGCCAGCGCCTCGAGTCGGCCGGCCGCGTCGAGGGCCGCGCCAGCCTGGAGCGAGGGCACCTGGCGCAACTGGCCGCGGCGAGTGGCGCGGGGCTCTTGCTCGGGCTGCTGGCCCTGTATCTACATGTTCGGCTCACCCTGGCCACGGGGCTGCTCCTCGGGCTGGTCGCCGTGCTGGCGCTGTCCCGCGCCCTCTTCCTGGCTCGCCGCCAGGGGAGCTAGCGTCACGCCGCGCACACCAAAAGCGCGCACCACCAACGATGGCGCGCGCTTTTGCTGTCTGCCGTATGGGGATCGTTTAGCTCCCCACCCCGTCGAGCCACCACAGCAGCCCCACGATGGCCGCCGCCACTGGCACGACCACGACCCACGCGTTCACCTTGAACAGCTCGGGCAGGGTCAACTCGCCGAAATCTCCCTTGTTGAGAATCGGCTTGAGCCGGGGGTAGCTGGCAGCAAAGAGGCCAGCCCCCACCACCATGCCCAGCGTCCCGCCCAGCAACGCGTCCAGCGACCCCTGCCCCGCCGCCGCCACCGCGGTCCCGGGGCAATAGCCCAGGATCGCAAAGGCGACGCCAAAGATCAGCCCGCCCACCACGGAGGTTCCCAGGGAGCCGGGTTTGGGATGAAGCTGCACCCAGCCCAAGCTGCGCATCAGGTGCACCCCGACCATGCCCACCACCACCGCTGAGAGCATTAGCCTCAACACGGTATGGTCGGTGAGGAGCAACTGGCCGATGATCACCTCGTAATAGGTGGCGCCGCTGCGCTGCAGCAAAAAGCCAAAGGCGATGCCCAGCAACAGGCCGATCAGCAGTTGCAGGCCCTTCTGAGAACGGATGCGGTTCAACATGTGCTCGCCTCCTCAGCCCGCCAGGCCGTAGATCAATTGCGCGGTGACGATCCCGCCGATAAAGAAGCAGGCCGCCGCCAGCCAACTGCTCACCGCCAGTTGCAGCGTGCCGCTGATGCCATGGCCGCTGGTGCAGCCCCCGGCCCACCGCGCCCCGATCCCCATCAGCGCGCCGCCGACAAAGGCCGCCAGCACCCGAGGCCACGCCGCCGCGCCAAAGGTCGTCCGCCAGAGCGCCGGCGCCCACTCCCAGCGGAACTGGCCGGAGAGCTGCGCCGATAGGAAAGCCCCGATGACGATGCCCAACACCAGCATCCACTCCCAATCGATGGCCGGCACAAAGCGCTTATAGTATTCCTTCTGCAGCACTTTGTCGCCGCGCCACCACCGCTCCACCATGCCCGCCGTCCGGGCAAAGGCCGTAGAGCAGCCGATGGCCTTGTCCGAGAGGAGAAAGGCCAGCCAACTCAGGACGCCGATCCCGGCGCCCACGGCGTAGGGTGACCATCGCGCCATTTGCAGCCATTCCATGCGCTCAACACCATCCTTTGCATGATCTTGGCGCTGGCCTATCGCCAATAGCCTGTGGCAAGGCCAGCGATCCGATATACTGTCCGAGAGCATACACGCTTTGGCCAAGCCGTCAAAAAGGCTCCGAGCCTGCGTCAGACTCGGAGCCTTCAGGGAGCCAGGAACAGCAGCCGCGTTATCGGGAGTACGGGTCCGCCGCGTCGCGCAGGCCATCGCCGAGAAAGTTGTAGGCCAGCACGGTGACGATGACAAAGATGCCCGGCAGCATCAGCCAGGGCGTCTGGGCTACCGCCTGCAGGTTCTGCCCGCCCTGGAGCAACACCCCCCAACTGATCACCGGTGGGCGGAGCCCCAGCCCCAGGAAACTGAGCGAGGTCTCGCCGAGGATCATGCCGGGGATGGAGAGGGTGAGCGAGGCGATGATATAGCTGGTGAAGGAGGGGACCATGTGCCTGAAGATGATGCGCATCTCCCCCGAGCCCGCCAGTCGCGCCGCCATGATAAAGTCCTCTTCTCGCAGCGCCAGGAACCGCCCGCGCACGATGCGCGCTAGGCCGGTCCAACTCAGGAAAGAGAGGATCACGGTGATGCCAAAGTAGACGCGCAGCGGCGGCCAGGTGGCGGGCAGCGCCGCGCTCAGCGCCATCCACAAGGGAATGCCAGGCACGGCGCGGATGAACTCGATGACTCTCTGGATGACCAGGTCCGCGACGCCGCCATAGTACCCTGACAGTCCGCCCAGCGTGATGCCAAAAAGAAAGCTGAACGCGACTCCGATCAGACCAATGGAGAGCGAGATGCGCGTGCCATACATCATCCGCGAAAACAAGTCACGCCCGAGGTTATCGGTCCCCATCAAAAAGACCTCAGGAGCCGTGCCCGTCTCGTCCGGCTTTACGCCTACGAGATGGAGATTGGATGCGACGAGGCCCAACACCTTGTAGTCAAATCCGCGCACGAAAAAGCCCAGGTAGTACTTGGCGTCCAGATCGGGCGTGTAGACCAATCGCAAGGTGTCTGGGTCGCGTGTGCGCTCATAGGCATAGATGAAGGGGCGCAAGCCGAACTTGCCTTCGCTATCCACAAAGCGGACCTTGTGCGGCGGCACCTGAGAGAAGAGCTTGCGGCTCTCGTGTGGACTATAGGTTGCCAGGAATTCGGGAAACAGGGCGATACAATAGAGGAGCAGCAGAATGACGCCTGCGATCATGGCCAGCTTGTGCTTGCGGAAACGCCACCACATGAGCTGCCACTGCGTGGCCACAAAGACACTGTCCTCTTGGCTGGCGTCAACCAGTTCCTGCTGCGCGTCCACGACTGGAGACTCGATAACTCGGGTGTCTTTCTCTTCCATCTCGTCCGTCACTTTCCCATCCTGGTTATTCGTAGCGGATGCGCGGATCCAGCACACCCAAGAGGATATCCGATATCAACGTGCCGATCACCGTCAGCACGCTAAACATGAGCACAAAGGTGCCTGCCAGGTACATATCCTGAGTCTGGAGCGACTTGAGGTAGAGCGGCCCGCTGGTGGGCAGGCTCAGCACCACCGAGATGATCGTCGAGCCGCCGACCAGGCCGGGCAACAGGTAGGCCAGTCCGCTCACAAAGGGATTCAGCGCCAGCCGGACCGGGTACTTCCAGATCACCTTGCGCTCCGTCAGGCCCTTCGAGCGTGCCGTGGTCACGTAGGGCTTGCGCAGCTCGTCCAGGAGATTCGCGCGAGTGGTGCGGATCATGCCCGCCGTTCCACCCAGGCCCAGCACAATGAGCGGAACCCACATGTGCTTGAGCATGTCCACCACCTTGCCAAAGCTCCACCCTTGCTCGACATACTGCTCGGAGAAGAGCCCGCTCAGGTTGACGCCAAATCGGGAAAAGCCTACCCATAAAAAGATCAGGGCGATCATAAACTCAGGCACGCCAACGCCCACGAACCCGATGAACGAAAAGATATAGTCGCCGATCGAATACTGGTGTGTGGCCGAATAGATGCCGATGGGCATCGCCACCGCCCAAATAAAAAGGGTCGTCGCCAGCGAGATGACCACGGTGAGCAGCAGGCGCTGCCCGATGAGCTCGCCGACCGGCTTGCCCCACTCCATCGAAACACCGAAATTGCCGCGCACCACGCCAGACATCCATTTCAGGTAGCGGATGTAGATCGGCTGGCCGAGGCCGTATTGTACTTTCAGCGCCTCCAGTTGGGCCTCATCCAGGAACTCGCCCTGCAACATCAGGCGGTTCACATAGTTGGTCAGATAATCGCCAGGCGGCAGCTCGATTACCACAAAGCTGATGATGGTAACGGCAATCAGCGTCGGGACCATATACAGAATGCGGCGCACAACATACTGGAACATAAGCTAGGCTCCCTGTTGATTGGGCATAGGTCACATCTGTTCGCGGATCATCTATGTAGCAGCGGCTTCGGGCGCGCCCGATCCAGCCCGGACGCGACTCAAGCCGCTACTGCACAACCACAGGCTGCTAAGCGAGCCGCAGCATCCTCACCACAGCGGCCAGCAGCCGGGCTCCGGGACAGAGCCCTGGGGTCAGGGAGCCGCGTGCGCGCACGCGGCTCCCTGCTTGTCGCAACGATTGACGGCTAGGCGGTCATAAAGTACTGCTCAGGCCGGGAGTAGCCCGGGCTGCGCAGAGGCCAGCCGTTCACGCCGTCCTTGGGGAAGTTCTTGAAACTGGTTTTGACGATCACTGGCTGCGGGTAGCGGCCGACGGTGTGGACGATGTTGTGGCTCTCGAGCCACACCTTGAAGGCGTCGTTCATCACCGCGATCTGCTTGGCCGGGTCGGTCTCGCCCTTGACGCCATCATAGGCCGTCTGGAGCTCCTTCACCCAGTCCGGCGGCTCCTCGCCCGCCTTGCCGCCCGCATTGTACCAGGCGCCCCACAGGGTGCCCCAGTAGCAGTCATAGGAAGTAACGAAATAGTTGCGGGGGTAGGTCAGGTTGATCAGCGGATCAAAGTTCTCCAGCAGGTACGCGATCACTTGATACTCGGAGGTGCCAACCCGATCCCACCAGCCTTCGTACATGAGGCTCTTGAGCACGGCGTTGATGCCGATCTTTTGCCAGTAGCCCGCGACCAGCTCCGCGACCGGTACCACGGTGGTCCAGGAAGCGGCCGTTTCGACCGTCAGCGAGAGCTCCTGCCCGTCGGGGCGCAACCGCCAGCCGTTGGGCCCTTTCTTGTCCAGGCCCATCTCGTCCAGCAGCGCGTTGGCCTTGGCCACATCGTAGGTGTATTCCTCAAAGATCTTTTCGCCCTTGAGCTCGTCGGGGACGCAGGAGGTCATGTCGCTGGCCTGGCCGACATAGTGCAGCTCGTTCACCTCGTCGGTGTCGATGGCATACTGCAGCGCCTTGCGGAAGCGGATGTCCTGCATGATCCCGCGCAGCACGTCGTCCTTCAGCAGGGTCTGGTTGGGGAAGAAGCAAGCGCCGGTCTCGGCCATCTTCCACAGGTACACATCATAGCCACCCTTGGCCGCGTTCTCTTTGTACAGCGGATAGCTGGCCAGGGCGATGTTGCGCATCTGGTTGTCGATCTCGCCGGCAACGGCGCGCAGGTTGATTACGTCGACGCTCTCCACCAGGGTGTGGCGCTGGCGATCGATGTAGGGGAGCTGGTTGCCGTCCGGGTCCACCTTCCAGTAGTAGGGGTTCCGCTCCAAGATAAGCGTCGTCTCCGGCGGGGGCTGGACCATCAACCAGGGCCGCAGGAGCGGCTTTTCGGGGTTGTTCATCCAGTTGCCTTTGGCGCTGTAGAGCTGCATCCAGGTCTCGAGCTTGTTATCAGCCACCATCTTGTCCAGGTTGGCCTTGGCCGTGTAGGAGGCATGGAACTGCTTCATATAGTGGGCGGGCACTTCCGACCAGCCGGAAAAGTCCGCCGCCATGTTCAGCGGGAAGAGGCCATAGGGCGCGGCGAACTTGATGCTGAAGGTATAGTCGTCCAGCTTTTCCACCACGGCCGGCTCGCCCGCCATCTTGAAGCCGCCTGGATAGTTGGGGGTCAGCTCGGTGTTCTTGTAGACATCCTCGTGCAGGAAGAGGACATCGGCGGCGGTGAAGGGCTTGCCATCCGACCACTTGACGCCCTTGCGCAGGTAGAAGGTAAAGCTGGCGCCGTTATCGCCGATCTCCCACTTGCTGGCCAGGTTGGGCACGATGGACGCGCCGTCCATGCCCCAGGTGATGAAACCTTCCACGGGGTTGACGCGCGAGGAGTGGCCGCTGAAATCGCTGGTGCCGGAGGCGACCATGCGCCAGGTGCCGCCGTAGGTGCCGATGGTGTCCACGGGGGCGATGACCATGGGATCCACGGGCAGGCGATCCTCAACTGGCGGAAGCTTGCCGGCCTTGACCAACTCGGCCAGCATGGGGGCCTCAAAGAACTTGGGAGGCACTGGCGTCGCCGTGACCACCTTCTCGATGGCGATCTCTTTGCTGACGACGACGGTCTCCTTGACGATCTTTTCGACGGGGACCTGCTTCTCAACGACCACCGTCTCTTTGACAACCTTCTCGACCGGCACTTCTTTTTCCACGATGATCGGGGTGGGCTGGGCACAGCTCGCCGCCATGACGCCCACCGCGGCGATCGCCGTCCCACGCAAAAAGTCGCGCCGATTGAGCTTTTTCTCGATAGCCATGTGATCCTCCTATGTGCAGACTAGACGCGGACACAGTATAGACCGGGCCAGGCGAAGCAATAGAACGGGGTAGGGTCTCGCAGCGTCACCTCCTTGCGCAACTCTTTGCAGGAATGGCACACGACAAACCGGGCCGGATGGGTCTGCGAGTACATATGAATCGGCCAGACGTGGTCCGCCCGTGGGTTGTTCACCGCGAGTGCAGAGGTACTCGCCATTGAGCAACGAATACAGTATAAGCGGCATTGGCAAAGCTGTCAAGTCTAGTGCGCGTTCTCGTTGCCCGTTTCTGGCCGCAGGGTCTCGCCAGCCCTGCGTTTCTGCGCTTCGGGCATTGACATCGGCGCACAATGAGGCTATACTGCAAGTGGGCAAGCAGCAGGTCTGTCGCTCCCGGGGTGGATCGCCAGGCCCGGCGCGCCGCCCACCCGTGCCGCAGCCAAAGGAGGCTCGCCATGCCAGAGATCAGGTTGACCACCGAATCCCTGGACACCGTCGGGGTCCAGATCCTCAACAAGTTCCGCGTCAAGCTGCGCTGCGCCCAGTGCGGGATGACCTGGTCCCCGGTCCCCTGCCCCGAGGTGCGCCTCCCGGATGGCTGGTGGCACTGCCCCAGGGGCTGCAACCGCCACCGCGACGCCGCCAGCGCCCCGGCGCGCCCCGCTGAGAGCAGCCAGCAGCCTCCCGGCGATTAGCCTTTCGCGCCCTGCGCTTCACGGCACCGGGCGCACAGCCCTTCGATCACCAGGTGGTCGAGGTCGATCTGAAAGCCGTGGGCTCGCCCTAGCGCCTCCAGGAGCGGCTGAAGCTCCTCCGGCTCCACCCGCACCATCTCGCCGCAGCAACGGCACTTCATATGGTGATGCGGCCCCTCCACGCTGAGCAGCTCGTAGCGCCGCTGGCCGTCTCCCAGCTCCACCACGCCCGCCAGCCCCATCTCGTGCAATAGCTCGAGGGTCCGGTACACCGTCGAGACGTCGATAGCCGGGCCAGCCTCTTGCGCCCGCGCATAGATCTCCTCCGCCGTCGCATGGCCGTCCAGCCGGTGCATCACGGCCAAGACCGCCCCGCGCTGCGGCGTGAGCCGAAAACCACGCGCGTGTAACTCTTTCAGAAAAGCCTCTTGACAAGCCATCGCGCCTCCCTCAGCTCGATTATATCCGCATTGCCAGCGGGAACAAAGGCCGGTTTCCATGCCAGCCATTTCATGCTAGAATGCGCCAGATCAGCATAGGAGGAGCGACCGATGTCCCCTAGACCCAACGTCTTGCTCATCTGCGTGGACCACTGGCCAGGGCGGCTGCTCGGCGTGGCCGGCCACCCCTGCATCCTGACCCCGACCCTGGACCAACTGGCGGTCAATGGCGTGCGCTTCACCAACGCCTATTCCGCCGCCCCCACCTGCATCCCCGCGCGGCGCGGGCTGATGACCGGCACGACGCCCGAGACCCATGGCGACCGGGTGTTCAACGAGACCCTGCGCATGGACCCCGCGCTGCCCACCCTCGCGCAGACCTTTCGCGACGCGGGCTATCAGGCCTACGCCGTGGGCAAGCTCCACGTCTATCCGCAGCGCGACCGCATCGGCTTCGATGAGGTCATCCTCATGGAGGAATGCCGCCACCACCTGGGCCTCTCCGCCGACGATTTCGAGCTCTTTCTGGCCGAGGAGGGCTACGCCGGGCAGGCCATGACCCACGGCATGAGCAACAACGACTATACCACCCGCACCTGGCACCTGCCCGAGCACACCCACCCGACCAACTGGCTCACCCGCGAGATGTCCAAAACCATCCGCCGCCGCGACCCCACCCGCCCGGCCTTCTGGTACCTCTCTTTCAACTTTCCGCACCCACCACTGGTGCCCCTGCGCGAATACATGGACCTGTACGACGGCGCCGACATTCCGGAGCCTTACTTTGGCGACTGGTCCTGGGACGTGGACCGGCTGCCCTACGCCCTCCAAAACCGCCGCACCGTGCCGCCAGCCTTCAACGCCGCCCAACTGCGCACCGCGCGGCAGGCCTTCTACGCCCAATGCACCCACATCGACCACCAGCTCCGCCTCATCATCGGCCTGCTCCGCGAGGAGGGGCTGCTGGATGATACGATCATCGGCTTTACCTGCGACCACGGCGACATGCTGGGCAACCACGGCCTCTACGCCAAGACACTCTTCTATGAGGACTCGGCCAAGATACCGCTCATCCTGGTGCCCACGGCCGACTATGCTCATCTCGGCCACCACCTGGAAGACGACCGGCTCGTCGAGCTGATGGACGTCATGCCCACCTTGCTCGAGATGTGCGGCATCCCCGTGCCCGCCACGGTGGAGGGAACCTCTCTCCTCTCCGGCGAGCGCCGCGAGTACCTCTACGGCGAGCACAACCAAGACGCCAACGCCACCCGCATGGTCCGCAGCAACCGCTACAAGCTGATCTATTACCCGGTGGGCAATCGCTTCCACCTCTTTGACCTGCAGGAGGACCCGGACGAGCAGCGCGACCTTTCCGCGGACCCGGCCCACGCCGATGTGAAGGAAGAGCTGGAGCGCGAGATGATCCGCCACCTGCACCACGGCGACCTGGGCTGGGTGGAAGGCGGGCGGCTGGTCGGCCTGCCGGACAAGCCCTACGTTGAGGGACCCAACCGCGGCCTGAGCGGGCAGCGCGGCTGGAGGTTCATGTAGCCTGCCCCACATCAGGCCAGCCAGGGGCGATCCCGCAGTCTTGCCCATTATCAAGGGGGGAAAGGGGGGATTCCCCTGGCCGCTAACGTTTCTCTAGCACTTCTCTAGTGCGATTCTAACACGGCGCTGCTATACTCACAGTCCCACACCCAGACAAGGCGTGGGACTGTGCGCTATAGGCGACCAGAGCGCCGACCGCGCTAGAAGTGGAGAGACTTATGTCAGCCATGTGGTCATTTCAAGATGGCAACCGTGACAAGCTACTCCGGTCCATGCCGAGCGAGCTGCCGATCCTGCCGCTGCGGAACACCGTGGCCTTCCCGTTTTCCATGGTGCCGCTCCTGGTGGGCATCCCGCGCTCGATCCAACTGGTCGAGGACGCGCTGCAGGGCAGCCGCCTGATCGGGTTGGTGGCCATGAAAGATCCTGGCGTTGAGGAGCCAAGCCCCGAGGGCGTCTATAACACCGGGACCGTGGCCTATATCAGCAAGGTGACCAACACCACCGAGGGCAAGCTCCAGGTCATCGTCCATGGGCTGGAACGGATCAAAATCCAGAACTGGACGGTCACGGAGCCCTACATGAAGGCCGAGGTAGACCTCGCCCCGGACCAGGTGGTGCCTTCCGTCGAGTTGGAGGCGCTGCGGCGCAGCCTGCTAGAGATATCGGCCAAGATCGCGCAATTGCAGCCGCGCATCCCCAGCGAGGCGGTCGAGTTCATCCGCCACCTGGACGATCCGCGCCTGCTGGTCTATCTCATCGCCGCCAACCTGGAGCTGGACCTGGCCGACTCGCAGGCCCTGCTGGAACTGGACCTGGTGGCGGACAAGATGCGCAAGCTCATCGCCCTGCTGGGGCATGAAGCCGATGTGCTCCAGTTGGGCAAGCAGATCCAGGACGAGGCCCAATCCGGCATGGAAAAAGCCCAGCGCGAGTACTATTTGCGCGAGCAGATCAAGGCGATCAAGAAGCAGCTGGGCGATGACGAGGAGGGCGCCGGCGAAGCCGAGGAATACCGCGCCAAGATCGAGCGCTCGGGCATGCCCGAGGAAGCGCGCAAGGAGGCCGAGCGCGAGCTCGACCGGATGTCGCGCATGTCGCCGCAGTCCGCCGAATACGGCGTGATCAAGACCTACCTGGATTGGCTCACCGACCTGCCCTGGCAGCGCAAGACCGAGGACAATCTCGACATCGCCCATGCCCGGCAGGTGCTCAACGAGGACCATTACGACCTCAAGGAGCTGAAGGACCGCATCTTGGAGTTCTTGGCCATCCGCAAGCTTCGCAGCGAGCGCGGGCTGGACCGGGAAGACGGCGCCGCGGAGCAGCACTCGGGCGACGCGATCCATCGCGCCGGCGGGACCATCCTCTGCTTCGTCGGGCCGCCCGGCACCGGCAAGACCTCGCTGGGGCGCTCCATCGCGCGGGCGCTGGGACGCGAGTTCACCCGCATGTCGCTGGGCGGCGTGCGCGACGAGGCCGAGATTCGCGGCCATCGGCGCACCTACATCGGCGCGCTGCCGGGCCGCATCATCCAGGCCATCAAGCGCGTCGGCACCCGCAACCCGGTGTTCATGCTGGACGAGGTGGACAAGATCGGCGCCGACTGGCGGGGCGACCCGGCCTCGGCCCTGCTGGAGGTGCTAGACCCGCAGCAGAACCATGCCTTCCGCGACCACTACCTGGACGTGGATTTCGACCTGTCGGACGTGATCTTTGTCGCCACGGCCAACATGCTGGATCCCATCCCGGCGCCCCTGCGCGACCGCATGGAGGTCCTCACGCTGGACGGCTATACCGAGTACGAAAAGATGCACATCGCCCGCGGCTATTTGATCCCGCGGCAGGTTAGGGTCAACGGCCTACAGCCGGACGAGGTGGCGCTGGACGATGACGCGCTGCGGCTGATCATCCGCGACTATACGCGGGAGGCCGGCGTCCGTAACCTGGAGCGCCAGATCGGCAGCGTCTGCCGCAAGGCAGCGACGCGGATCGCCGAGGGCATCGCGGCGCCGCCGATCCAGGTCGGCCCCGAGCAGGTGCGCGAACTGCTGGGCAAGCCGCTCTACTACTTTGACGCGGCGCTGCGCACCAGCAAGCCCGGCGTAGCGACCGGGCTGGCGGTGACCGGCGCGGGCGGCGAGGTGCTCTTTGTGGAGGCGGCGCAGATGCGCGGGCACGAGCATCTGACGCTCACGGGGCAACTGGGCGAGGTGATGCAGGAATCGGCGCGCATCGCGCTCAGCTATGTGCGGTCGCACTGCGACGAACTGGGGGTGGCCACCTGCTTCTTTGATGAGGCTGATATCCATCTGCACGTCCCGGCGGGCGCCACGCCCAAGGACGGCCCTTCTGCTGGCGTGACCATGGTCACAGCGCTGACCTCACTGCTCACCGGCGCGCCGGTGCGGAGCGAGGTGGGCATGACCGGCGAGGTCACGCTGCAGGGCCAGGTGCTGCCCATCGGCGGCGTCAAGCAGAAGGTGCTGGCCGCGCACCGCGCGGGGCTCAAGACGGTGATCCTGCCCAAGCGCAACGAGGCCGATCTGGACGACGTGCCGGAGGACGTGCGCGCCGAGATGCGCTTCGTCCTGGCCGACACGGTGGAGGAGGTGCTGGCCGCGGCGCTGGAAGAACTGCCGCGGATGCAGTCCCCCGCCCCGCTCGAGACCAGCGTGACCGTGTCGAGCAACTAGGTCAAGACAAGAGCCTCCGGGGCTTGGGCCCTCACCCAGAGCCCCGGAGGCGTTTGCGTATTATCGAGACTCCTCAGTGGCGCCGCTGCTGCGCAGCATGTCCACAAGAATCGGCCTCAACTCGCCCAACTTGTGGGTCACGATGTCCCAAACGATATCAAGGTCGATGCCAAAGTACTGGTGGGTGAGAATGTCCCTCAGGCCAGCGATCTTGCGCCACTCCACATCAGGCCAGTCATGACGCGCCTCCAGCGGGACATTCTTGGCCGCTTCTCCAACGAGCTCCAGATTGCTCAGGACCGCATCCAGACGCATGCTGTCCCGGTCGAGTTCGTCGCGAGTCACACCGTGCAGATAGCGATGGATCTTGTCCACAGCGTCGAGCATATCCTCGAGATAGAGATCATACTCCCTGGGCATATGTGACCTCGGCCATGATGCGGGGACGCAAGCGCGGCTTGAGCGACTTCTCTAGAACCAAGTCCACCCGTCGCTGAAAGAGGTCCTCGAGAAACAGCTTGACGTCCATGTAGGTGTCAAAGGTCGAGCGATCCAGAGTCACCAACAGGTCAATGTCACTGTGGACGGTCGGCGAGCCGCGACCATAGGAGCCAAATAACCCAATCCTCCTCACGCCCAGAGCCCGCAGCTCTGCCCCGTGCTCTGATAGCGCTGCCAGGATCTCATCCGCAGTCCATAGCTGCTTTTCCGCTAGCACCACCATGGTGTCACCTCGCTTCCTGCGGCTCACTGCCGCCCTCAGCAGGACAGCATCATGTCGCAGAGCCATTGCCATACCGCGCCGTTCATTACCCGCGCGCGATGCGCCCGATCTCTTCGCCGCTGATGACCTCGCGCTCCACCAGCACCCGGGCGACCTCATGCAGCGCCGGCTCGTGGGCGCGCAGCACCTCCGTCGCCCTGGCCTGCGCCTCCTCCACCAAGCGCCGAATCTCCCGGTCGATGAGCACCGCAGTCTCGGGCCCCAGCTCGCGCGCCGGGCCGCCCGGCAGGCCCAGATACCCCGACCCGGCCTCCGCCTCGTACCGCATCGGGCCCAGCGCCTCGGTCATCCCGAACTCGGTCACCATCCGGCGCGCCAGGTCCGTGGCTCGCTCCAGGTCGTTGGAGGCGCCGGTGGAGGGCTCGCCGACGACGAGCACCTCCGCGGCCCGGCCGCCCAGCATCACCGCCAGGCGCTCCTTCAACTCTTGCTCGCCGAGCAGGTACTGATCCTCCTCCGGCATCTGCATCGTGTAGCCCAGCGCGCCCTTGGAGGTCGGGATGATGCTCACCTTGTGCACCGGGTCAGTGTGCAGCAGGAGCGCCGCCACCAGCGCGTGCCCGCCCTCGTGGTAGGCCACCTTGCGCTTGACGTCATCGCGCAGCGGCATCTTGCGCTGCAAGCCCGCCACCACCCGCTCGATGGCCTGATCCAGGTCGGCCATCCCCACCGCCTCGCTCTCCCGGCGCACCGCCAGCAGGGCCGCCTCGTTCACCAAATTGGCGAGGTCCGCCCCGGAAAAGCCCGAGGTGATCCGCGCCAAGCGCTGCAGATCGGCGTCGGGCGCCAGCTTGACCTGCTCCGTGTGGATCTTGAGGATTTGCAGGCGGCCCTCCTCCGTGGGAAGCGGCACCACCACCTGCCGGTCAAAGCGGCCGGGACGCAACAGCGCCTTGTCCAGCACCTCGGGCCGGTTGGTGGCCGCCATGATCACCACCCCCTGGTTGGGGGCAAACCCGTCCATTTCGGCCAGCAGTTGGTTCAGCGTCTGTTCGCGCTCGTCGTTGGTGGCGATCGCCCGCGCACCCGCCCGCGATTGCCCGATGGCGTCGATCTCGTCGATAAAGACGATGCAGGGCGCCTTGGCCTTGGCCTGCACAAAAAGGTCGCGCACCCGCGATGCGCCCACGCCCACGAAAAGCTCCACGAAATCGGACCCGCTGATGGTGAAAAACGGCACCCCGGCCTCGCCCGCCGTGGCCCGCGCCAGGAGCGTCTTGCCCGTCCCAGGAGGGCCCACCAACAGCACGCCCTTGGGCAGCTTGGCCCCCAGCCGCGTGAACTTGTCCGGGTTGCGGAGAAAGGCGATGATCTCCCGCAGCTCCACCTCCACCTCGTCCAGGCCGCCGACGTCCCCGAACTTGACGCCGGTCATCTCGCCAGCGATCTCTTTGGCCTTGCTTTTGCCGATGGACATCACGCCCGCGCCGCCCGAGCCCATCCGGCGGAAGACCGAGTACCAGATCAGCGCCAGCGGCAGCATGGGGATCAGGATACCGGCCAGACTCACCAGCAGCCCGCTAGATGGCGCTTCCGCGGAAAAGGTCGCCCCGGCGGCCATCAGGTCCTTGATGAGGTCAGGGTCTTCCACTCGCACCGTGTTGTAGACCTGGTCCGGCGTGGCCCCTTCCATCGGCATGCAGCAGGTGAAATAGATGCGATCAGCGCCGATGGTCACCTCTTGGACGTTATTGGTCGCCAGTTGCTCGCGGAAGCGGCTGTACGGCACCTCCTGCCAGCGCACGATCATTGGGCGAAAGATGAGGCCTTGGAAGAGCCACACCGCTGCCACGGCGATGAGGACATAGATCAGCGAAAACTGGACTCTCTTGCGTTGTTCTTTCTCCACCCGTAGCTCCTTATCGGCGCGAAGGTCTGCCGGGCACATCATACCCCAGGTAGGCTGATCCGCCAAAACGCCGGCGTCACTTCGCCAGGAGCGCCGCCGTTGGCGCAAAGAAAACCGGCCCAGCACAGTGCTGGACCGGTCAGGGAGGGCGAAAGGAAGGAAATAGAAGATAGGTCAGTGGGGGGTTCTGATGGCTACCCTCTATTTCCTCTGGTTGGGATGTTTCCCTGCTATTATAGACGCCGATAGGGAGCATGGGATACGGCAGGGCCAGGATCGGGTTCGCGGGATTTGTCTCTGCGCCGGATGGGTGCTATAACGGACGCGCCATCCCGATTACCTGAGGAGCAAGCAACCAGTGCCATCCCCCAACAACCGCTCGCCCAAATCGCCCATCGCGCCCTGCTTCGAGATGGAGTGGGTCCATCGAGAGGGCAACCTCTACGTGGTAGACCTCGGCGTCGTCGAGGCCATCCCGCTCGCGCAGATTCGCGGCGCGCGGCTGAGCTGCCGGGAGGCCAAGAAGGGGGTAGGCGCCCGCTGGCGGGATTGGCGCGCGGCCGCCCGCCTGAAGCGCCAGATGCGGCGCGGGAAGGAGCCGCCCCTGCCGCGGCTTTTTCGCATCGAGGAGTTGTATTATGTCGATTCTGGTCAGGCCGCGGTAGACGCGGCCAGGGCGCTGGGCCGGCAGCAGATCAGGGCTCGCGTTATCGCCCACGAGCCCCCCACCACCAGCGCGGAGGGCTTGGTTCGTCGTGAGCGCGCCGAGTTCGAACAACGCTCCGGCCTGCGCAACGTGGAACTGGCCCTGGCGGGGCGCTATCCGCAGCTCTGGCGCAACATCGAGCTCCACCACCGCTACATGGAGGCGGCGCGGGCGCAGCTCTTCCGGACCGATCAGGCAGTGGCAGATTGGTGGCAACGCATCTACGCGCCGGCGATTGCGGGGATGATCAGGGACGGGGCCACGCCGCGCCTCGCGGGGCTGGGACCGGCAGACGGCTTTTGCCTGCTCGCCGAGCATGTGGAGCGGCACGCGGATCGCTCCGGGATGCCCCTGAGCCAGGCGCTGCTGGAATTGGTGGAAGCGGATTTGGACTGGCGAGAAAAGGTCGCGGCCTTTGCGCCGCCCTGCCTCTTTGGCCCCGGCTGCCCCTACGAGTAAGGGCGCGCCCAGCCCACGGCCGAGCCAGCTTTGGAGACATAGGTCTGGGACGCCACCGGCAGCGCGAGGCTGAACACGCTCCCCACCCCCACGCTGCTCTGCACCTCGAGCCGCCCGCCATGCAGTTCGGCGATCTTGGAGGCGATGGGGAGCCCGATGCCAGCGCCCTGCTGCTCCCGCTGCTCGCGGCCAACCTGGTAAAAGGACTGAAAGATCTGCCCCAGTTGGTCCGCCGGGATGCCAATCCCATCATCGGCAAAGCGCACGTAGGCCTGATGCGCGCGCTCCTCGGTGCGAATCACGATGCGGCCGCCCTGCGGCTTGGAAAACTTGATGCCATTGTCCAGGATGCGCTTGGTGGCGTCCAGCAGATAGCCCAGGTGGCCGACCACCTGGCAGGAGGGGCGCTCGAGCTGGGTCAGGAGCATCACGTTGCGCGCCGCCGCCTTGGGCTTGAGCGCGGCGACCGCCTCCAGCACCACGCTGGAGAGGTCCACCCGCTGTTTTTCGTACTCGAAGAGGAGCCGGGCGTCATCCGTCTCCAGGCTGATGAGCAGGATCAGGTCATCCACCAACTGCCCCAGCCGATCGCTCCCCAGCTTGATCGAGCTCAGGAAGCGCATGAACTCTTCCGACGTCAGGTCGCCGCCGCTCTCCTCCATCAGTTCCGTATAGCCCTTGACAAACGTCAGCGGCGTGCGCAACTCGTGGCTGACGGTGTGCAGGATCATCTCGCGCAGCCTGGCCGCCTGGGCCGCCATCTCTTGCTTGATCGTGGCCGTTCGCTGCAGGCGGGTCTCCACCACATCCAGCAGTTCCTGCATCTCGAAGGGCTTGCCCAAATAGTCGTCGGCGCCCAGGCTCATGCCTGCCCGCACATCGGTCTTTTGTCCCTTGGCCGTCAGGAATACGAACGGCAGGCTCGCCCACCGGGGTTCCTGGCGGACGCGCCGGCAGAACTCCAGGCCATCCATGCGCGGCATCATGATGTCCGAGATGACCAGGTCCGGGGTCTCTCTGGCCAGCGCCGCGAGGCCCTCAGACCCATTGGTGGCCGTCACCACGCGATAGCCGCCCAGCTCGAGCACATCGCGGATGCCCTCCTGCATCGGCAGGTCGTCCTCCACCAGCAGGATCTTGGCCGGCGCCCGGTCCTTGGCCCTGGAATAGCTTGGCGCGCCCTCTAGCATACCCCCCTACCCTCCGGTGTCCCCACTGCCATCTCGGTCCTCCGACACGACGGCAGATAGACGATGAAGCAGCTCCCCTCGCCGATCTGGCTCTGCACCTCGATGCGGCCATCGTAGGACTCGACGATCTCTTTGACGATGGTCAGTCCGAGGCCGGTGCCCGGGATGCCCAGGTCCTCGGCCATCCCCCGATAGAAACGATCAAAGATGCGTTCCCGATCCGCTTCCGGGATGCCGATGCCGGTGTCTCGGACGATCAGCCGCGTATAGCTCTGCTCGCCCTCCGTCACCGAATCCGTGGAGACCCAGATCTCGCCGCGTGGATCGGTATAGTTGAACGCGTTGCTCAGCAGGTTGGTGAGCACCTGGATAAGCTGATCGCGTCCGGCCCAAATGGGCAAGGCCTCCGGCGAGAGATCGACATGCACCGTCAGGCGCCTCCCCTCGATCTGGGGCTGGTAGGTGTCCAGCACCTGGGGGATGATCCGCTCCCAGCGCTGCTCCTCCCGCGTCACACGGACCTGGCCCGTCTCGAGCCGCGAGAGGTCGAGCAGATCCTCGATCAGCCTGCTTAGCCGGTTGGTCTCATCCTCCAGGATGCGCAGATAGCGCGCCCGCTTGTCGCTTCTACCCCGCGCCACCAGCGAGAGATAGAGCTTGATATTCGATAGCGGCGTGCGCAGCTCATGCGAGACGTTGGAGACGAACTGGGACTTGAGATCGTCCAGCTCGCGCATCTTGGATATGTCGCGCAGCACGATCACCATGCCCGTCGCGGGCTCGTCATCTTGCGCGATGGGGGCGGCATGAGCTTGCAGGTACGTCTTGGGCAGCCGGGCCATCTGGTCGCACGACTCGCCTCGGTCCAGGGCCTGGCTCCCTGCCGCGTCCATCCAGCAAGGCAGGCTCTCCACCCGCTCCGCCGCCCCGGCACAGGCGACGCAATCCGCGGCCGCGACCTTGGCCGCAGGGCCCTCCGGCCACGTGACGAAATCCACCACGTTCTCCCCCTGGGGGAGCTGTCCGGTCGCGATCTGCCGGATGAAGGCATAGAGCCGGGCGTTTGGCGCCACCCGGCCGCCGAAGCGCAGATCGAGCCACGCGCTGGCAACGGGGTTGGCCTCCACAATCTGACCTTCGAGATCGGTGACGACTACCCCATCGGCCACGCTATGCAGAATGGCCTCGCTGCGATCCTTGGCCTCGCGGATTTGCGCCGTCCGCTCGGAGACGCGCTGCTCCAGCGTGTTGGTATACTCGCGCACCACGCGGTAGAGCCGCGCATTCGAGATGACGATGGCCGCCTGCGCCGCAAAGAGGCGAGCCAGCTCCACAGCCGTGTCGGTGAATGCCTCGCGTGCGCGCCAGTTGCCCAGATACAGGGCGCCCAGCAGCATCTCTTTGCCCAGGCAGACGGGAGCGATCAGCGTCGCCGACTGCGTCCGGCCTGGCCCTGCAAGGTCCGGCTCGTTGACGAGCAGCGCCTCGCTCAATGGGCGGCCTTCGAGCCGAACCACCGGGCAATCGGAGACGCTGGCGCGCGCCAGCCTGTCCGCCGGAACGGCCAGGCCGAGCATGTCCGGGTCAGCGCGCCCAATCACGGCCTTGCAGAGCATCTGCGCACCCTCCCGGATAAAGAGGCAGCCCCCTTCCACCTCCGGGACGGTCTCCATGGCCCAGTCCACCAAACGGTGGTAGAGCGTCGGGGGATCCAGCTCGGTGGAGAGCTCGCGCAAAGCCTCCAGCAGCTTGTGCAGATACCGGCTCTGCAGTTCCAAAAGGGTGGCATGCCGACGCTCCTCGGCCAGCGCCCCGGAATTGCGCAGCGCCACCGCCACGTGCGCCGCAAAGGCCGCCACGCGCCGGCACTCCTGCGGGCCGTAGGCGCCCGAGTCTTTGGCCCCGATGGACAACTGGCCAAGGGCGCGCCCGCCGGACAGAAGCGGAACCGCCAACCAGGCACGAATGGGGGCGCCATCCGGCAGCAGCAGCCAGGGCGCGCCGCCACTTCCCGGCGCTCCAGCCTCCGCCACGCCGCGCTCGGGTTGCCCGGAAGCGGTCATCTTGGCGAACAGGGGATGGTCGTGCAGCGAAACCGGCGGGGGCGCGGACTGGCCGGAGGTCAGCCCCCGCGCCGCCGCCGCGACCAGAGCATCCTCCCGCACAAGGCCGATGCTTGCTGCATCGTAGGCGACGATCTCGTCCAATTGCTGCAGGCAGAGGTACAGACAGGACTCAACCGAGTCCGCCGCATGCACGGGAAGGCAGGCCAGCGAAAGCGCGAGGTCGTCCGTGGCCACGCCCAGGTCGGGGCGCGCCAACTCCTCCGGCGCCTCTTGGTACCCTTTGGTCCCCCTCATGATCGCCGCCTCCAGGGATCTCGTTGCCACCGCGGTGGCTTGGCAGCCGTGCACCTTTTGGGCAGCGCAGACCAAGCCCGCCCTGGGCCAGGCCCACTTTGCGCCAGTATGCGACAGGAATATTAACAAAGCATTAAAAACACTTCGGGGGCACATGACAGAACTTACATGCGCCCTATCAGCGCGCCAGCCGCTATAGCAGACGTGTTTCAATCAACCACTATGATATTACAAACGGGTTACGATGTCAAGGCGGGCCAGCAACAAAAGCGCGGGACCAGGTGGTCCCGCGCTTTCCTTCGTACCTGTTGGATGCCAGCGCCGACGCGCTGGCGCCGGGCTCGCCGCGTTAGGGGACGGCGTAGCGAATCGTCAGTCTGGGCGCCTGTGCGGCGTTCCAGTATTCGGAAGAGGCGAACCGATACTCGGTCGCCACCTCGCCGGACGCCTTGAGCAGGACGCCCTGGTTGGTCGAGGGGTCGTCCACCCAGTCGCGCACCAGATCCGTCACGTCCCAGACCGCCCAGGTATTGATGGCGTCCAGCGTGCTTTCCACCGCGGGGTCGGCCTCACGATCGGTGCCGATGCCGTTGCAGCCCACCACGTTCCAGAGCAGGCCCGTCATCGGCGCGCGCCAGGTGGCCTGGTTCTCCGCCCACGGCCGCAGCACCCGATAGGCGCGCAGCGTCACCGGATGCGACCCTGCGTAAGCGTACAGCTCCAGGATGGCCTCGTGGACCACGGCGCCCTTGGGCAGCGAGGAATAGTCGAACCGCAACAGCACCGATTTCTGGTCGCCGGTGCGCAGCGCCAGCTCGCCGGTGCTCCCGGTGTTGCCGGTCTGGTCCCAGCTCGAGATGGTCGTATCGCTGGTCCCCGCGTACCCTCCGACGCGCTCTTGCAGCACCACGGTGCTAAGGATCGGCGTGCGGGTCGGCGTGGCCGTCCGCGACGGCGTCGGCGTCACGGTCAAGGTGGGCGATGCGGTGGGCGTCAGCGTCCGGGTCGGCGTCAGGGTCGCCGTTGGCGTCAGGGTGACCGTCGGTGTATAGGTTGGCGTCCTGGTCGGGGTCTGGGTCACCGTCGGCGTGCGCGTTAGGGTGGGCGTCCGGCTGGGCGTTGGCGAGATGGTCGGCGTCGACGTGATGGTCGGGGTCGCCGTCGCCATGGTGTGGTAGGTCACCAGCAGCCGCGGCCGGAGCTCCTCCTGCCAGAACTCGGACGAGTTGATATAGTACTGCACCACCGCCGGAGCGCTGGCGGCCAGCAGGATGCCCTGGTTATTCTGGGGAGCCCGGACCCACTCTTGCACCAGGTTGGTCAGAGACATGGAGACCCAGGTGTTATCATGGTTCAGCGGCAGGCTCAGCAGCGGCGTCGCCTCGCGGTCTACCCCCTCGAGGTTGCAGCCCGGCAGCCCCCAGGCTGTCCCCGCCATCGCCTCGTTCCAGGTCGCCTCGTCAGCGCGCCAGAAGCGCAGCACCCGATAGGCCGCAATGTTGATCGGCTTGTCGTCGCTGTCGGGGTGGACGTAGAGGTCCAGCGTCGCCTCCTGGATAGTGGCATAGGCCGGCAACGCGGAGAGATCGAATTTCAGGATGATCGACTGCGGCAGCTCGCGCACCGCCAGCACCAGCGTGCTGCGAAAACCGTGGGTCGTATTGGCATAGGAGGCGTTCAGTGTGGTGTCCTGCACGCCGGTATAGCCGTCGAGCCCATGCTGGAACACCTTGGTGAAGGGGCCGCCGGTGCTCGTCGCCGTGGGCGTCGGGGTTACCGTGCGCGTCGCCGTCACGGTAGATGTCGTCGTCGAGGTGGGCGTCACTGTGGCGGTCGAGGTCCGGGTCGGTGTCGCGGTGGCGGACGGGGTGTCCGTCGCCAGCGGCGGCCGCACCAAGAAGGAGGCGCTCAGCCCGCCATAGCCGTTGACCGCGTCCTTGACCTGGATGCGCGCGCTGACGCCATGGGTGTTATTGATCACGACGCTAAAGACGTGCCGGCCACCGTCCGCGGCCACAAAAGTGTAGGTCGCTGGCAGCAGGTCCACATGGACCTCCGGCGGGAGCACGCTGAAGGAGGCGGTGCCGCGGTAGCCCGCCACCAAGTGCCCCTCCCGATCCTCCACCGCCACGATCACATCAAAGGGCACGCCGCGGGTCACTTCCGAGGGCACGAGGACGCGAAAGAGCGCGTCGGGGGTGCCCGTGGGCGTCGCCGAGGGCGTCGCCGTGGCGGACGGCGTGCCCGTGGCGCTCGGCGTGCCGGTGGGTGTCGCCGTCAATGTGACGGAAGGAGTGAGCGAAGGCGTGGCCGTCGCCGTGGACGTCGCCGTGCTGGTGGGCGTCAGCGTCTGCGTCGGAGTCGCCGTCCTGCTCGCCGTAGGCGAGGCCAGGATATGGGTGATCTGCAGTGGGTCGCCCAGCCGGTCCACCGTGGTCACCGTTCGCGCGGCGGGATCGAGCGGGCTCTCCGCCACCACGCGAAGGTGGGTGATCGCCTCGGGGATCAAATCCACCTCGACGGCGAACTGCCCGCTGGCGGTCACCTGTTGATAGGTGCCCGTCTCGCAGATGACATAGATGGTCACGCCCGGATCGCTCAGCCCATAGATCGTCTGGCGGAGCAAGGTAGTCGGCGAAAGGACCGGCTCCACGGCCAGGGCGGGCCCGGGGCCGCGCGTGTCGGTGGGCGTGGCCGTCGAGCTGCCGCCGGTCGGTGACGTGGTCGGCGTCACCGACGGCGTCACCGAGGGAGTCCAGGACGGCAAGGGCGTCTCGGTGAGCGTGGGCGTGCCCACATCAGGGTTGCGCGTGAAGCGCAGGCTATAGGGGCGCAGGGGGTCGAACCCGCCGCCGGCGCTGACCACCTTGATCTGGTACGAGTTGACGGTGCGCGGCCCGGTATAGACATAGATCCGCTCCGCGCGAGCGCCGGGGTTGGTGGAGCGAGCTAGCTCCTGTTCGCCATCGTACACATAGAGGTCATAGTCGGCGGGGAGGTTGTACAGATCGACGGCGAAACTGAGCAGCGAGCCCCCCGCACCGCCATAGTTGGCGAAATAGTCCACATCCCCGGGGTCGCAGACATAGCTCTGCACCGGCTGCTCGCCGATCCAGACGGCTTCCGCAGGGGTATCGTTGGGCTCGAAAGGGTCCAGGCACTCTTCGCTGACGGGCTTGAGCACCTGCGCCAGCCAGATCGAGTGCCAGGTCGGGGAGGCCGCCGGCGCACCTGCCTCCGCGCGCCCCCATCCCGTCATCCAAGCAGAGGCCCAGAGGGTCAGGCAGGCCAGCGCCCACGTGACCACCACGCGTCCTTTGGAAGGCATGGCTCCCTCCTCAATCCAGATTGCTCATCATGGGGGCAAAACAGCTCATTTATCTTTGACCTTGCCCCAACGCAGAGCCGTAGGGAGCATGCCACGAAAACTGCGAAGGGCCAATCCGAGCACAGCCACGCCGGTCAAGATGAACAGCGCGCCGCGCACAGGGCGAGGGATGAACTGCAACGTCAGGTACCAAACGAACTCGGGGAAGGGCTTGACGCGGTAGAGGTGCGTCAGCAGATAGGCGATGCCCAGGCTCAGCCAGACGCCGCCCATCATCACCAGGGCGAGGGTGCGCCCGCCATAGCGCACCACCTGGACTGGCCGCTCCTCTTTGGTCTTGACCGCGGTAAAGGCTGTCACGGTGGGGCGGCTATCGGAGGCCAGCCCGTCAGGCCAGGCCAGCAGCGTCTCCGGCTCTTCCAGCGCCAGGGAGGGTCGGGGATGGGGGTGGCCCAGTTGTTCCGCGCCCGCCTCCTCCACCTGGATGTAGCTCACCGCCCGAGCCAGATCGCGGGCGATGGGGAAATCCGACGGCTCGGGCTGCACCCCGCCATACAGCTCATCGATGCTGCGACCATTCAGCACCAGCAGCGGCCGCGTCCCCGCGACGCAGGCCAGTGGCACATCCCCCGGCGCATCGCAGATGGTATAGCTCTCTTCCAGATAGACATCCAGGTCAGACGCGGCCTCCCAGAGCAGCCCAGGGTTCGGGCCCCAGCAGTGGCAGGGCTCGCCAGCCACGTGTGGGCAATGCACCAGAGCGTCGATCCGGCCGCCCGCCGCTTTGACCCACCCCACCACCTGCTGGCTCAGTTCACCGTCCTGAGGCGAGTCCACTGGTCCATCGCCTTCACCGCCGATGCCCAGCAGCACGATGTATAGCCCCGTCTCGGCCAGACTGCGCATGGCCGCAGCCGTCTCATCCGACAGCCCTTGGTCGCTGGCGTTCCGCAGGAGACACCCTCTGGAGATAAAGACCGCTTTCATCAACTTACCTCAAATGGAAGAGCTAGGCCGCGCCGCTGCCAGGCCAGCGCAACGGAGGCTAGAGTTCGGAGAACGCCGCACAAGCCGGCGCCGGTGGGACCAGGTCAGGAGCATCTTGCTGCCAATCCAGGGCTGTGGGCAATGGTCGACAGCCATATCATAGCACGATTTTCCCTCGCGTCAACCACCGCCGCGCCCAAAGGCCAGGATGGCCGGATAAGCCTCGGGCAGAAGCGCCCCGTCAGGAGCCAGCCAAGCCTCCAGCGCGCCGGCGAGCAGCATCCGCTCCAGCCAGAGCCCCAGCGCCAGCTTGGGCACCGACCAGGGCAACAGCGTCCCAGGCGCCTTGGCCGATAGCGCCGCCAGCAGCTCGGACACCAAGGCCCGCTCCCGCCCAGCCTTGAGCTCGACCTCCACCTCGCGATGGCGGATGGTGCGCCCGTGAAAGGTAAAGTCCACCCGGTCGATAACCAGCTCGGCCAGCGGCTCGGCCGCCTCCGCCGCCGCATTCGCCGCAGCGACCACATCCCGCACCAACCGCCGGGTGGCGCGCTCCTGCAAGACCACCAACCCTCGCTCGCGCAACCGCGCCAGCGGCGCGTCCTCTCGCCGCGCCGGCTCCCCCAGCAGGCGGACGCCATACCCGGCCAGTTCGGCCCAGATGCGCTCCAGGCCTTCCTCGCTCCAGGGCAGCTCGAGTTCCCGCCGCACCTTGAGGCCCGGCCCCGCCGATGCGTCGTCGCCCTTGAGCGTCAGCACCAGATCGTCGTTGGCCTGGCGCAGGCGCAGCGAGACCAGACGCCGCGCCAACTCCATGTCGGGCGTGTCCACATAGGTGTCGCGGATCTGCCGCGGGGGCCGGGGCAGGAGCCGGTACCTGCCCAAACGCCGGAGCCCGGCCAGTTTTCTGGCCGCCGCCCCCGGATCGAGGGCCGCGATGGCCAGCGACGCCTCCACCTCGGTGGGCATTGCCGCCCCCTGCTTCGCCTCTGCAACCATTCTCTTGCCGCCCATCTCCAGGATGGGGCAGTATGCCCCAAGGCTGGAGATCTGTCAAATGCCCGGGTTTGACGCGCTGCGCGGCCTGACTATGATGCGGCGCAAGAGGTGCGCGAGATAGAAGGGGGCATGATGGGCCAACGGCAGGAGGTCTGGCGCCGGGGCGCGAAGACCGCCATCCCATTGCTGATCGCGGCGCTGTTGGCGCTATGGCTGCGCGCCTGCACCACGCCAACGCCTACCCCTGCGCTGGAGGAGGAGGTCCAGACCCGCGTCGCCGCGACGCTGACGGCGCTGGCCACCGGCGCGGCTGCCTCACCCACCGCCGCCCTACCGCCAGCGACCACGACCGCGACGGGCACGCCGACGCCCGTTCCACCAACCGCCACCCTGACGCTGAGCGCCCCGCCCGCCACGGTCACCCAGACAACCGCGCCGCCTTCACTCACTCCGACGGCCACCGCGCTGCCCGCCACGGCCACTCACACAGCGTCGCCGCTGGCGACAGTCCTGCCGACCCAGACCCATACGTCGCAGCCCACGCGGACCGGGACGCCCAGCCCCTCGCCCACCTACAGCCCAACGCCGGTCATCACCGAATGGCGCGGCGAGTATTATGCCAACTCGGAGCTGCGCGGCGCGCCGCGACTGGTCCGCAACGACTCGGTGGTCACCTTCGATTGGGGCGGGGGCGCGCCGGCGCCGGGCTTCCCCGCCGACGCCTGGAGCGCTCGCTGGTCCCGCACCCTCCACTTCGAGGGAGGCACTTACCAGTTCCTCGCCTCCGTGGACGATGGCATTCGCGTCTGGGTTGACGATATGCTGATCATCGACAGTTGGCAGGATGGCAGCCTGCGCACCGTGAGCCACGCGCTGCCACTGGTCCGCGGGAATCACCGCCTGCGCATCGAGTACTTGGAGCGAGCGGGCGAGGCCGTCATGCGCTTCTGGTGGGAGCGGATCGAGAGTTTCTCCGATTGGAAGGGCGAGTACTGGCCCAACCGTGACCTGGACGGCGCGCCGGCGCTGGTCCGCAACGACCTGCGGGTCGACTATGACTGGGGCGAGGGCGCCGCCGCCCCGGGCCTCCCCAGGGATGATTGGAGCGCCCGCTGGTCACGGATCGTCGAGTTCGACGCGGCGCTCTATCGCTTCTATGTCTTGGTCGATGACGGCGCGCGCTTGTGGGTGGATGGCGTCCTGCTCCTCGACGAATGGCGGGAAAGCAGCTCGCGAACCGTCTCGGCGCTGCTATCGCTGGCCCCCGGCCGCCACAGCGTCCGGCTCGAGTATTTCGAGCGCGGCGGCTCGGCGCGCGCGCGGCTCTGGTGGGAGCGCGAAGGGTCTTTCCCCGACTGGCGCGGCGAGTACTGGGCCAACCGGCACCTGGCGGGCAGCCCCGCGCTGGCGCGCAACGACCCAGCCATCGATTTCACCTGGGGCGAGGGCTCCCCTGACGGCAGCTTGCCCGCCGACGAGTTCTCCGCGCGGTGGACGCGGCGGCTGCACCTGGAAGGCGGGCTCTACCGCTTCCGCCTCCTGGCGGACGACGGGGCGCGCGTCTGGGTAGATGGCGAGCTGGTGCTCGACACCTGGTCCCACTATAGCCCCAACGAGATCTCCGCCGACCGCGACTTGGGCACGGGCCAGCACGACCTCCGCGTCGAGTATTTCGAGGGCGGCGGCAACGCGCGCATGCGGTTTCGCTGGGAGCGCGTGGACGACGCCTATTACCCCGACTGGAAGGGGGAGTACTGGCCGAACCAAGATCTGCTGGGCCCGCCGGCGCTCACCCGCAACGATGGCGCCATCGCTTTCGACTGGGGGCGCAGCAGCCCGGCGCCTGGGCTTCCCGAGGATGGCTTTTCCGCGCGCTGGAGCCGCACGGTGGCGCTGCCCGACGGCGTCTATCGCTTCCACGTCCGCGCCGACGACGGGGTGCGCTTCTACCTGAACGGGGAGCTCCTCATTGACGAATGGCACGACGGGACCGGCCAGGAGTATGTCGTGGAGCGCGGCCTGACCGGCGTCCAAGAATGGGTGGTGGAGCACTACGACCGGGTCTTTGAGGCCAGCATCCAATTTGGGTGGACCCGCCTCTCGTCCTCTCCGGGTCCGCTGTAGGGGGCGCGTATCGCATATCGCATATCGCCAATGGCGTATTGCGAGCTTCTGAGCGAGGTGTCCACCAGCTCGGAAAGGGAACGGCGGCTTGGCCCGCTCCGCGAGGGAACGCGCCAAACCGCCGTCTCAGACTCACGATATGCGATTCGCGATTAGCGGTATCCGCTCAGGACGGTCCAGCCCTTGGCCGCGTCCAGATCCGGCGCCACGGCCAGATAGATCACCCGCTCAGCGACGCCCTGCGGCGGGATGAGCAGTTCGTCCATCGCCGAGACGGCGGTGGAGCTGCGCCCTTCCTCGGTGAGCCGCACCACCGGCTCGGGGCAGATCAGGATCGCCGCCCGGCCCGTCGCCGGGTTGGACACCGCGCCCCAGTGCAGCACATCCACCCAACTATCCATATAGTCGGTGCGACGGCTGGTCCATGCGCCGCCGTGCAGCACGTTCTCCGCATAGCTCCCGTCCACCGCCCAGAAAGTGGTGAACCCGCCCTGGACCTTGCGGACGGCGCCCGTGGCGTTGCGCAGCCGCAGCACCGCCTTGAGCACCGGGCTATCGCCAGTGGTCAGGTAGTCGAGCTCCACCCGCAGCCCGCGCAGCGGCTCGCGCTGCAGCTCGGCGGAGAGCGTCACGCCCTGCCACTTGAGCCCCTGGCCGTCCTTGACCGTCGCTACCTTGGCCGCCAGAGGCTCCAGGTAGAGCTTGCCGGGGTAGCCGCCATCCTCGTCGGTCCAGAGCACCGGACAGACGCCGCCGTAGAAGGGCGCCATCCAGCTCTTGACGCCGACCGTGGGGAAGGCGCTGTCCAGGTGGTTCGCGCCGTCTGGCGTGAGCCAGCGCGCCACCGTGCCGGCGAACTGGGGCGCTACCGTCAGGCGCATCCGGCGGTTGTCGAGGGTCCAGACCGCCTGCCCGTCCTGCTGGCCCTCCGTCACCGCCACCTTGCCGCCATCCCCCAGCACCACGAAGGGGAGCTCTCGTTCCTCGTCGCAGAGCGGTGTCGAGATGATGGCGCGCAGCTTGAGCCCGGCAGGCGCGGGCCGCTTGGCCTCCAAGGTCACCCGCGCGGTGAAGGGCTTGCCCCGGTCGACCTCCTGGAACGCCAGTCGATCCGGCTGCACGGTCCAGCCCTCCGGCGCGCTCAGCCGCAGCTCGCCGGCCAGCTTGCGCTCGCGCCGGTTCTCCAGCTTGAGCGTGGGCTGCAGGGCGCCGTCATGCGCCGCCGGCACCCCTTGCTCGCAGCTCAGCTTGACGATCGGCTCGGGTTCGGTCAGGAGCGCCGGCTGCTCGCGGCCAGCTAACCGCGCCCAGGCCCGCTGCACGTCGCGCCAGTCGCCGGAGCCAAAGTAAAGCCAGCTCTCGAACGGCTCGGCCCACTGGTGAGGCGGGCAGGCCAGGCGGCAGCGGCGCAGATACGGGGCGCCCCAGAACTCGAGCTCCTCAAAGCTCTTGTCCCAGATGATGCCGACGGTGCCGAACTTGGTCTCGTAGGACATCCATTTCTCGGCGAACTTGTCCGTCTTGCGTGGCAGCTCGTCGTCGCCGGCGGGGTAGCCCGTGCTTTCGGCGCGCAGCAGCCCGCCTCGCAGCGGGATGGTATAGGTCCGCTGGGTGTTCCAGAAGCGCGGGGCGCCCTGCATCAGATCCGGTGCATGCTCCTTGTCGCCGCGGTTCAGCGGCCTATACACCATGCGCACCAGCGGCCCGCCCAGGAAGTGCAGCTCGCGCACCAGGGCGAGGCCCGGGAAGCGCTGGGAGACCTGCTCGCTGGTCACCACCACCCCGCTGCCCTCCGGCCGCCAGGAGAGGCTCGCCTGGGCGTAGCGGAACTCGGAGGGGTCATAGGGCGGGCCGAACTCGGCGCCCATGCTGCCCATCTCCCGATCGCTCTCCAGCGCATAGAGGCTCAGACCGCCGCCCTCCTTGCCGATGAAAAAGCTGCCCGAGTCGGTATCCACGCGGATGCCGTCCTCCTCGTCACAGGCCAGGGCTTGCCCGGGATAGAGGGCGAACACCGGCAGCCGCTGCGGCTCGGCGACTCCCTGCTGCTCTCCCGCGCGGTAGCTCACCAGCGCCTGGATCGCGTGCGCGCCCGGCGCCGCGGCGGACAACTCCAGAGGCAGCCCGCCCTGCCCGTGCGGCGGAAGAGCGATCTCCAGCCCCGTGCTGCTCAGGGTCAGCCCCGGCGTGGGCACGAGCTGCACCTGGGCCTCCACGGGCACGTCCAGCGCGTTCCGCAGTTGCAGGTTCACCGACCGCCGCGCGCCAGGAGCCAGGGTGAAGCGCAGCGGCATCAGCCGCGCCTGCAGCGCGGGCTCGGGAGCCAAGCCCGTGCCCAGCTCGAGCGTCTGCCCGTCGATCACCAGCAGCGTCTCGATCTTGGGGGCGGGCTTGCGCCGTGACACCCGCGGCGTCTTCGCATCTACCTCCACCTCGGCGGATCGCTCCACGGTCTCGCCGGGCGCCACGATGAGGTTCTCCCGATAGTCGAGCTTGAGATGCTCCGTGCCGCGGGCGATGATCGAGACGGACAGGGGCCGCTCGCCCTTGTTGCGCAGCTCCCAGCGCATGGTCGTGCGCGCACCCTTGGCTGGCTTGATCTGGGCCGGGATGGCGGCGGCGAAAAAGGCGTCCGTCTCCAGCGCGGTGATGGCCCGTCCCTCCCGGTCGGCCCAGGCGGTGAGGGAGTCGCCGCCCTCCTCCCAGTGGTAGGTAAAGACCTTCATGCCGCGCCAGCGCTCGTCATCCTCGTGCTGCTCCAGCTTGCGCTTGTACGTGGCGTACCAGTCGTGCTTGTCAAAGTACGGCCGGGCGCACGGCGCCTGCAGCAGCCACGGAATATAGTTCTGCATATAGACCTGCGTATCGGGCATCCAGAAGAAGCCGGTCTTTTTGTAGAGCGGCACCGCCTTGAGGTTGCCCGGCCAGGTATGCAGGTCGAGGCGGCGAAAGCCCAGCTTGACGCAACGCTCGACGGCGTTGGTCAGGAAGCGGCGCGCCAGGCTGCGCTTCTGGTAGGCGGGATGCACGTTCAGCAGGTGCACATAGCCGGTGCCCTTCTCCGAGGCCTGGGCCTGCAACGAGCAGTACCCGGCGATGGTCCCGTCCGGCTCGGCCCAGATGAACACATCCAGCGCGTCCTCTTCCTCGTACCAGCGTCGGATGCGCTCCACGTTGAAGGGCACGCCTCCGGTGAACGAGCCGGGCCACTGGTCGTCCGAGCCATTGAACATAGTCGCCAACGCCTCGGCATCCTGCTCGATATTCAGCGATCTGAGCATCAACTGCTCTGACATGGATGAGTCCCCTTTCCCTAAGACGAAAGCAAAAACGCTGCGAGCCCAAGGGGCCGCAGCGTTAGCAGATCGGCAACAAAAAAGCGGTCCCCCGGGCTGATGCGCCGGCGACCGCCAGGATTGGCAGGCGAACCAGGCGCGCTAGGACAAGCTACCTCTCCAGGTGCTCACCAAGGTCATCACGCGCCTCCTTTCGCAGGATTCCAACGCCGCAAGTATAGCGTTGTTTTCATCACAAGTCAAGTTGCGTATAATAGTCCAAGTAACGGATGTCGCGGCGCCGTGATCCAGGCCTGGCCCGGCCTGGGCATCCTCTGGAGCCTACGAGGTGGACATGACCTCTGGCCGTCGAGCCTGGCTTTCTCTCGTCCTCTGGCTGGTTTGCGCCCGGATCGCCCTATCGCCTGCGGCGGCGACCGGTGAGATGTCTTCGCCCCTGCCCCCCGAGTTGAGCGGCCCGGTCCTCGGCGGCTCCGCCCTTGCGCCCGCTTTCAGCGCGCCCGCCGCAGAGCGTTACGATTATGTCATGCAATGGGGCGGGCCGGCGCTGGCCGGCGAGCTCTCCTGGCCGCGCGGCGTCGCCGTGGACGCCAACGGCTTTGTCTACGTGGCCGACTCGAACCACCACGTGATGCAAAAGTTCGACCCCAGCGGCCTCTTTGTGGCCAGTTGGGGCGGCTTTGGTCAGGCCGCAGGACGCTTTGATACGCCCCAGGGCCTCGCCATCTCGTCCCAAGGGCTGGTCTATGTCGCCGACCGGGGCAACCACCGCGTCCAGGTCTTTGACCGCGACGGACGCTTCCTCTACCAGTGGGGCAGTTACGGCAGCGGCCCCGGCCAGTTCGACCAGCCCATCGCCCTGGCCTTCGACCGCCAGTCCACTGTCTATGTCACCGATATGGGCAACCACCGCGTGCAGCGCTTCTCTCTGGCGGGGGAGTGGCTGCTCTCCTTCGGCAGCCAGGGCTCCGGCAGCGGCCAGTTTCTACAGCCCGCTGGCATCGCCATCGACTCGCTCGGCTACGTCTATGTCTCGGACGTGGGGCGGGACGACGTGCAGAGCTTCGCCTGCGACGGTGTGCCGCTGGGGCGCTGGGGGAGCCTGGGTCCTGGCGACGGCCAGTTCGGCGATCCCTGGGCGCTGGCCGTGGATCGCAGCGACACACTCTATCTGGCTGATAGCCTCAACCATCGCATCCAGCGCTACACCGGCAGCGGCCTCTACCTCGGCGCCTGGGGGGGCGAGGGCAACGGGCCGGGCCAGTTCTCGCTGCCCTATGCCGTGGCCGTGAGCGCCAGCTATGATGTCTTGGTCGCCGATTCCGGCAACAACCGCATCCAGCGTTTTGATCGGGATTGGCGCTACCTGGCCCAATGGGGCGGGCAGGTCACCGCCGTGGGGCGCTTCCGCGAGCCCATCGGCATCACCGCGGCGCCCAATGGCACGGTCTATGTCACCGACACGCGCAATAACCGCGTGCAGGCCTTCACCGCCGACGGCTCTTACCTGTCCAGTTGGGGGCAGTTCGGCGATTACTACTCCCCCGGCGGCTCCTTCTACTGGCCGATCGGTGTCGCCGCCTGCGCCGAGGGGAACGTCTATGTGGTGGACTTTTACAACCACCGCGTGCAGGCGTTCAAGCCCAATGGCGACTTTCTCCTCAAGTGGGGCTATAACGGCAGCAGCGCCGGAGCATTTGCCTTCCCGCGCGGCGTGGCCGTCAGCGCCGACCGGCGCATCTATGTCACGGACACCGGCAACAATCGCGTGCAGGTCTTTCAGCCCAATGGCGCCTTCGCCTTCGCCTGGGGGAGCTATGGCGACGCGCCGGGACAGTTCCGCGGGCCGCGCCTGCTGGCCATCGGCGGCGGCGAGGTCTTTGTCGCCGATGCCGACAACCACCGCATCCAGGTCTTTGACCTGCAAGGGCGCTACCTGCGCGCCTGGGGCAGCCGCGGGTCCGCGCCGGGGCAGTTCAACTATCCTTACGGCGTCGCTGTGGACGCCCAGGGCGGGGTCTATGTGGCCGATACCAACAACCACCGCATCCAAAAGTTCGACCGCGCCGGCCATCTGCTGGCGATGTGGGGCACGCGCGGAGCGGGTCTCGGGCAGTTCCTGGAGCCCAGCGGCATCGCCGTCGATGCTGGGGGCAACGTCTATGTGGCGGACAAGGGCAACCACCGCATCCAAAAGTTCGCCCGCGTGACGATGAGCCGCCGCCTCGTCTTGCCGTTGGTCAGGAAGTAGCGCTACGCGCCTATACTTAAAGGGAGGGTCTAGAATGAACAAGCCGATCGTCGTCGTTGTGCCTGGGCAGGAGCTCTGCCGCGACATCCTGTCTGAGAGCGCCAAGGCCCAGCTCGAATCCTTTGCCACGCCCATCTGGAACCTGGGCGAAAAGCCGCTCACCGCCGAGGAGCTCCAGGAGCGCCTGCCCGGGGCCTGGGGCCTGCTCACAAGCTGGGGCGTGCCCAAGTTCACCGAAGAGATGCTGGCCCGCGCCGACAAGCTCAAGATTATCGGCCACGCCGCGGGCAGTGTCCGCGCCATGTTCCCCATCGTCGCCGATCACGGCATCACCGTGGTGAACTCCGCTGCCACCATCGCCGACTCGGTGGCCGAGTTCACCCTGCTCATGATGCTGGCGCTCCTGCGCAACTATCAGACCATGAACGCCCAGCTCAAGTCCGGCGTGCGCTGGCCGACGCGGGCCCACATCCGCGAGCTCTATGGCAAGCGGGTCGGCCTGATCTCGGCGAGCATGGTTGGCCGCCGGGTGATCAAGCTGCTGGAGCCGTTCCACTGCAAGGTGCTGGTCTTCGACCCCTACCTGCCGCAGGCAGCCGCCCAGGAGCTGGGCGTGGAGCTGGTCTCCCTGGAAGAGCTGATGTCCACCAGCGACGTGATCTCGGTCCACGCGCCGGTCACCGACGAGACCATCGGCATGATCACCGCCCAGCACGTGCGGATGATCCGCGATGGCGCGGTGCTGGTGAACAACGCCCGCGCGGTGGTGATGGACTATGATGCGCTGCTGCAAGAGCTGCAGACCGGCCGCTTTAGCGCCGCGCTGGACGTCTTTCCGCAGGAGCCGCTGGCGGAGGATAGCCCCTTCCGCAAGCTCGATAACGTGATCCTGACTCCGCACATGGCGGGCTGGGCCACCGAGTCCCGGCTGCGCCTGGCCGCGACGGTCATCGACGACATGGAACGGTTCCTGCAGGGCAAACCGCTCGCCAACTGGGTGAACCCGGACAAAATCAAGATACTGGCTTAGCAAGTCAGATCCTGAATCAGTCTGATTGGTCGGCATCCGTGTCCCGTGTTCCATAGGGAGGCGCGCATGAAGCGAACGCTGCTCATCGTGGTCATCGCCATCACGGCACTGATCCCGCTGGCCGTCTGGGCGAGGACCCTCTCGTCCGGCCTGCCTGCCAGTGCATACCTCTACAGCGGGGGCCGAGTGTTGGCGCTGGTGGGGTTCGTCATGGTCTTTTACCAGTTCGTCCTCAGCTCCAAGGTCCGCTGGCTGGAGCGGGGGATCGGCCTGGACCGCATGTTCGCCATGCACCGGGTCACCGGCGTGCTGGCGCTCATCCTCCTGGTAATCCATCCGGCGTTTCTCTTCGCCTCCGACCTGGCCGCGGGACTCATCCCCACCATCACCCCGGCCAAGATCGGCGGCGCCGTGACGCTGACGCTTCTGCTGGCCGTGGCGGGCGCGGCGCTCCTCTACCGCCGCCTCAAGTGGAGCTATGAGACCTGGAAGCGCATCCACCTGGCGAGCTACCTGGTGCTCCCCGCGGGCCTGCTGCACAGCCTCCTCTTCGGCAGCGACACGGGCGGCGGCCTGGTGCGCGCCCTGTGGCTCGCCATGGCGGCCACCTATGTCGCCATCGTAGTCGCCAAGCTGCTGCGGCTGGCCGACGTGCGCCGCCATCCCTACGCCGTCGCCGCCGTCACCCAGGAGACCCACGACACCTGGAGCCTGCGCTTCGAGGGGCGCCCGGTCCATCACCAACCCGGCCAGTTCATGACCCTGCAACTCGGCCGCCAGGGCCGCGTCTCCGAGTCGCATCCTTTCACCATCTGCACGAGCCCCACCTCCGCGCAGCTCGGCGTCACCATCAAGGCGGTGGGCGACTTTACCGCCACCGTCCGCGAGACCACCACCCAGGACCAGGCCTATATCGACGCGCCCTATGGCGTGTTCAGCTTTATGAACCACGACGCCGACCGGCTGGTGCTCATCGCCGGGGGCATCGGCATCACGCCCTTTATGAGCATGCTGCGCTACATGCACGACCGCAGCCTAGAGCGGCAGGTGCTGCTCCTGTGGGGTAACAAAACCGAGCGCGACATCGTCTTCCGCCGCGAGCTCGACGAGATGGCCGCGGCCATGCCAACGCTACGGGTGGTTCACGTGCTGTCGGCTCAGCCGGACTGGCCCGGCGAGAAGGGGTACATCACCGCCGAGCTGATCCAGCGCTGCGCGCCGGAAGTGGCCCAGAGCCAGTGCTTCGTCTGCGGCCCGGCAATCATGATGAGCAAGGTCCTGGCGGCGCTGCGCCAGCTCGGCGTGCCGCGCAGGTGTACGCATTATGAAAAGTTCGCCCTGAGATAGGAGCGCGCACACCGCCCATGCTATCCTACTGGCGCAACATCCGCTCCTTCGGCGGCGACGCGCGTCGCTTCCTGGTGGCCTCCAGCCTGTTCGGCTTTACCCTCTATGGCGGCGTCTTTAGCGTGCTGCTCAACATCTATATGCTGCGCCTGGGCTATGGCCCCGAGTTCATCGGCCTGGTGAACGGGGCTTCGCTCCTGGCCCAGGCGTTCTTTGGCCTCCCCGCCGGCGCCGCGGGCCAGCGCTGGGGCCTGCGGCGCGCCATGACCGCCGGGTTGGCCCTCTCCGTTTGGGGCGGGCTGCTCTTCCTGGGAGCAGAATGGCTCCCGGCAGCCTGGCAGCGCGGCTGGCTCCTCGCCAGCAACGTGCTGTCCGGGCTGGGCATGTCGCTGTTCATCGTCAATTCGAGCCCTTTCCTCATGGCCGTGGCCACCGTCGAGATGCGCGACCTGGCCTTTTCGGTCCAGTCGGCGCTGATGCCGCTGGCCGCGCTGGCCGGCAGCCTCCTTGGCGGCTTTGCGCCCAGCCTGCTGGCCAGGACACTGGGCCTCTCGCTGGACCACCCAGCGCCTTATCGCTACGCGCTGCTCGTCGCACCGCTTTTGCTGGCGGCGGCCGTCCCCATCCTGCGCCGTTCCGTCGACGTGGACCCATCTCGCGGCCCTGTGGTCGCCGGCGGGACGGGCAGCCCGCCCTATGAGGTCATCACCGTCATGGCGGTGGTGGTGGCGCTGCGGCTGGTCGGCCAATCCGCTGCCTCCACCTTTTTCAACGTCTATATGGACGACGTGTTGGGGGTATCCACGGCCACCATCGGGCTCTGGTTTGGCGCCGGTCGACTGGCCGGCTTTGTGGCGGCGCTCGCCATGCCGTTCCTGGGCAAGCGCTCCGGCCGGGTCGGCCTGATCGTGCTCTGCACCCTGCTCTCCGCCGTAAACCTGGTCCCGCTGGCGCTGGCTCCCCACCCCACCGTCGCCGGGCTGGTCTTTGTCCTCAATAGCACCTACGCCTGGATCATGGTCCCGGCGGTGCTGCTGTTGCAGCAAGAGCTGGTGGCGCCGCGCTGGCGCACCACCATGGCCGGGGCGGATACGCTGGCCACGGGCCTCAGCTACGGGCTGGTCGCCTGGGCGGGGGGCTTTGCCATCAGCGCGTGGGGCTACCCGACGCTCTTTCTGGTGGGCGGAGCCATCAGCGCTGTGGGCGCGATGCTCTTTTGGGCCTATTTTCGCACCCCGCGCGGCGAGCTGCGCGTTGGGCAGGCTGACGGCACGGAGTCAGACCCGCAGATTTGACCAATTGGCGCATTACAGTACAATCTAGGCAGCAGAGCAACCTGACCGGTCTGCGCCCCGCTCCCCACGGGATCCGTCGTCGAGCGCTCTCTGGCGGGGGCCCGGCAGGGTTCAGCAGCGCAAGGACAAGATAGACGCGCCATATGGCAGCAGACATTATCATCGTTTTTGTCCTCATTCTGGCGAATGGCTTCCTCGCCCTCGCCGAATTCGCCATCGTCTCGGCGCGCAAGGCCCGCCTGGAGGAACGCGCCGATAGCGGCAGCCGGGGGGCCCGGGCCGCGCTCGCCCTGGTCAACGAGCCAGGGCAGTTCCTTTCCACCGTGCAGGTCGGCATCACCCTGGTGGGCATCTTGGCCGGCGCCTTCGGCGGCACCGCCATCGCCGAAGGGCTCGCCCCGCTCCTGGCCCAGGTTCCGGCCCTCCAGCCCTACAGCAACGGGCTCAGCCTGGCTGTGGTGGTCCTGTTGATCACCTTTCTCACCCTGGTCCTGGGCGAGTTGGCCCCCAAACGGCTGGCGCTCGCCAATGCCGAAAAGATCGCCTCCGCCATCGCCCCATTCATGCGCGCCATGTCCAAGCTCTTTGCGCCGGTGGTGCGGCTGCTCAGCGCCTCCACCGACCTGGTCATCCGCATTTTGGGCGTCAAGCCCAGCACCGAGCCCGCCGTGACCGAGGACGAGGTCAAGGGGCTCATGGAGCACGGCGCGCGCGTCGGAGTCTTTGAGCCCATCGAGGAAGAGATGGTGGGACGGGTCTTTCGCCTGGGCGACCGCAGCGTGAGCGCGCTGATCACCCCGCGTCCCGAGGTGATCTGGCTGGACGTCAACGACCCGCCGGAGGACATCCGCGCCAAGATCATCGCCGGCGGGCACTCGCACTTTCCCGTGGCCGAGGGCAGCCTCGATAACCTGCTGGGGCTGGTGCGCAGCAAGGATCTGCTGGCCCAAAGCCTGCTAGGGCAGCCGATCAACCTGCGAGAAATGCTGATCCCCGCGCTGTATGTGCCGGAAGGGATGCCCGCCTTTGACATGCTCGAGCGCTTCCGCGAGACGCGCTCGCAGATCGCCGTGGTGGTGGATGAATACGGCGGCGTGCTGGGGCTGGTGACCCTGAACGACATGCTGGAGGCCATCGTCGGCGACCTCCCCGAGCCCGACGAGTTGGAGGAGGCCGAGGTGACTCCGCGGGAGGACGGAAGCTGGCTGGTGGATGGCGGCCTGCCCATGGACGAGTTTCAGGACCTCTTTGACCTGCGCGAGCTCCCAGACGAGGGAGAGCAGTACTACCAGACCCTTGGCGGGTTCGTGATGACCTTCTTGGGGCGCATCCCGGCCAGTAGCGATAGCTTTGAGTGGGGCAACCTGCGCTTCGAGGTGATGGACATGGACGGGCTGCGCGTGGACAAGGTGCTGGTCACGCCCATTCGCGTCAGCGAAGAGATGGAAGGCGGCGCGGGGATCTAGCGGATAGGGCCTATCGCTGATCGCCTATCGCGTTTGGTCTGGTTACCGCCGAAAAGCATGGAAAGCCCCCGCAGGAAAGCTCCTGCAGGGGCTTCTACATATGGGGATTTCGTCGCTTACCCCAGCACGATCGGCAGGTTGCCAAGCGTCTGGCCCAGCAGGGTCATCAGGTCGGGCCCGTCTTCGCCGACGCTGGTGCTGGTCAAAAGCACCGGCCCATCGGCGGCCTGCACCAAAACCCCCAGCCCCAGGATCGCCAGCACCTGGCCCGGCCGGGCGCCCTCCACCCGGAGGCTGCCCGTATAGGGCTGCGCCTTGTGGATGAACAAGCGCTTGCCGCCCACCCGCGCCCAGGCGCCGCCGCCGTCGATAAAGGCGCGGCACATGTTGTGGATCTGCACCGCCGTCATGCTCCAGCGGATGCGCGAATGCTCCCGCCGTGGCGCCACGCTATAGGTCGCCTGCGAATCGTCCTGGACGATGCGCGGGGCCTTGCCGGAGGCGATCAGCGGCCACGTCTCGGTGAACAGCTCCACCCCCAGGTCCTCCAGCTTTTTTCCCAGCGTGCGGCTGGTGTCGTCCGGGGCGATGGGGATGGCCCGCTGCGCAATGATGTCGCCGGCGTCGATCCCCTCGTTCAGCCAATGGACCGTCTGGCCGGTCTCGGTCTCGCCGTTGACGATCGGCCAGGTGGAAGGCCCCTGCCCCCGATACTTGGGCAGCAGCGAGGGGTGCATGTTCAAGCAGCCCACCTTGGGGATCGCCAGCATCTCGGGGCCAAAGAGCCGCCCGAAATACATCGAGATAAAGATATCCGGGTCCAGCTTGCGCAGCAGGTCCAAAAAGACGGGGTCATTGACGTTCACCTGCGGCTGATAGAGCGGCAGATAGTGCTTGAAGGCCACGTCGAGGATGGCCGTGCCCTGCTCGCCGGGCCGGGAGACCACGCCGAGGAACTCGTCATTGGTGTTAGCCAGCATCCACTCGAGCACCCGGGAGCCGATCCGGCCAAAGTAGGTAAAGTAAACGATCCGCATGATTGATCCCCTTTGTGGTTATTCCTTGGCTTGACCGCGCAGGCAAAAGGCGCGGCCCTTGAGCGCGTTCTCCACGTGCACCGGGCAGGTGCGGCAGATGCAGCCCTTCTCGATCGGCTTTTTCGCGCTCTTGCCATGCACGCAATAGAGCTTGGTGTCGCCCGCGATAAAGCTCGGGCAGCGGCTGCAATTGCAGCGCTCCAGATCCTTCTCCGTCGGCAGACTCATGGTGATATCCTCCTTCTTGACGTTAGGGCCGCACGACGACCTTCATCACATTGTCCGACTTGGTGTCCATCATAGCCAGGCCCTGGGGCAGTTCGTCCAGCGAGATCGTATGGCTGATCAGCGCCGTCAGGTCCATCTTGCCGGAGAGGACCAGGTCGAAAATGGCCGCATAGCCAGGGGCCATGCCCTGCGAGCCGATGATGGCCTTTTCGCTGAACTTGAAGTTGATGATGGGCAGGGTGGCGCGGTCCTCCGCGAAGGAGCCGACCACGGTCACCAGCCCGCCGTTCTTGACACAGCGCACCGCCTGCGGGATGGTCTCGTCCTGCGCGCCGCCCACGCACTCGATCACCTTGTCCGCGCCCTTGCCGCCGGAGAGGTCCATGATCGCCTGGCGCACGTCGTCGCGGTGCGCGTTTAGCACCACGTCCGCGCCCAGCTCCACGGCATAATCGCAGCGATAGTCCACGATATCGGTGCTGACCACCTTGGCGCCCGCCAGCTTGGCATGGCGCATGGCCGAGAGGCCGATGGGGCCGCAGCCCTGCACCAGTACCAGCTCGCCCGCCAGGATCTTGGCCCGCTGGGTCACCGCGTGGTTGGCGATGCCCGCCGGCTGCGCCACCGCCGCCTCGTCAAAGCTGATCCCCTCAGGGATCAGGGTCACGCTGTGCGGCGTGCAGATGAAATACTCGGCATAGGCGCCCTGGCCGGTGAAACCCGGGCTGAGCGGGCTGAGGCACTCGTGGCGGCGGCCCGCCAGGCAGTTGGCGCAGCGCCCGCAGGAGACCGACCCGGTCCCGGCCACCCGGTCGCCCGGCTTGAACTGCTTCACGTCGGCCCCCACCTCCACCACGGTGCTGGCCATCTCGTGGCCCATCACCACCGGCATCACCACTTTGGGATGGATGCCGTGCAGGCCCTCCAGGTCCGAGCCGCAGATGGAGCAGGCCTCCACCTTGAGCAGCATCTCGTTGCGGGCGGGCTTGCGCATCGGCAGGTCCACCAGCTCCAGCTTGTCCTTTTCCACCAGCATGTACGCCTTCATCGCACTCTCCTTATGCGCGTTCCCGCGCGGGAAATCGGACCCCGCCGCAGAGGCGCAGAAGCCGCAGAGAGAAAACAGAACCATGAGAGCAGAGCAGTCGGCGCCACATTTCCTCGAGGCCCTACCCTTCTCGTCTCCTCAGCCTCTCAATCTCTGCGTTCTCTGCGTCTCTGCGGTGGTCTATGATACATGGTCGAGTTGTGAGACGCAGAGGGTATCATATCCCAGTCAGGTCGAGACAGCAAATGGGGGCCGAGCGCGAGCGGCCAGTAAGTCTCAGAACTGTCCCTCTGGCGCATCTTGCGAGTCTTGGTCTCATTGACCGCTGAGGGTGTCCGGGGTAGAATGGTGTTCGTTCACTCCATCGCACCTGGGCGTAAGGCGGGGGACGCCGCGCAGAGATCGGAGGGCGCGAGCCTCCCTATCTGCCCACGAAAGAAGCATCGGAGGGTGTGCCATGACGATTCTCGAGACGGAGAGGCTCACGCTCAGGAACTTTTGCGCCAGCGACTGGGAGGCCCTGCACGAGATAATCTGCCAATACCAGGCTTCCGAGCTCGCCGCCTATGACCAGCCGTGGCCGACCTCGCCGGATGAGATTCGCAAGATTGCGGCGTGGTTCGCCAGCGGCGAGCGCTACCTGGCGGTCTGCCTGAAGGACACCGGCCGGCTGATCGGGTTCGTCGCGCTCAACCCCGAGCAGGGCGAGCGCGCCCTAAACCTCGGCTACGTCTTTAATTCCGACTATCACGGCCAGGGCTATGCCACTGAGGCGTGCCAGGCGCTTCTGTCCCACGCCTTTGGGACGCTCCAGGCGGAGAAGGTGGTCAGCGGGACCGCGGCGGCGAATCAGTCCTCCTGCCGGCTGCTGGCACGACTAGGCTTCCGCCGCGTGGGCGAGAGCGTGACCTCATTTGGCCCCGGGCGCGACGGAAAGCCTGCCGAATTCCTCGGCTATTCCTTCGAGTTGACCAGGGGGGAATGGGAAGCGGCGGGCTGACCCTGCTAGGAGCAGATCGGCCACGTGCTGGCCTAGCTGCAGAGGTGCGCCCCGCGCCCACCGGCTGGCGCAGACCTGCGGAGATCGGCGCGAGCGACCGGCCAATGTGACCGCTGCGGGTTTTTATGCTATAATCCCTGCCCATGGAACTGCCCATCCACCGTGACATCACTGCCTATTACGAGCCGCTGCGCCGGATCATCGCCGACTGGGAGATTGATCCGCTCTTTGTCACCGTTATCGGCGTGGACGTGTATGGTTTCCCCTCGTCGGATAGCGATTTCGACCTGCGCGGCGCTTTCGTGCGGCCCTCGATCGAGGCCGCGGGCCCCGAGAGCCCCAGCGACACCCTCACTCGCCTGTGCCTGGTGGACGGGCTGGACATGGACCTCGTGCTGCACGAGATCGACAAGTACGTCGGCATGCTCGCTCAGGGCAACGGCTCCATCCTGGAAGAGATCCTCTCGCCGTTGGTGCTGATGGGCGAGGAGACGCTGGCGCCCCTGCGCGAACTGGCTCGCGGCTGCATCACCCGCCGCCTCTACCACCACTATAACGGCTTTTCCCGCGCCCAGATCGCCAAGCTGCGGGACAAGGACCCCAAGCACATCAAGACGCTCCTGTACATCTATCGCGTGCTGATGACCGGCATCCACGTGCTGGAGACGGGCGAGCTCGAATGTAACATCCGCACGCTCGCCGAGCGGTTCCCGGTGGAGCCGCTCCCCGATCTCATCTCCGCCAAGACAGAGGAGCGAAGCCTGCTGGAGGCATGGGACTGGCCCTGGCACCAGCGCGCCATCAAGGGCCTGCAATCCCGCCTGAGCCGCGCCTACAAGTATAGCCCCCTACCCAACCGCCCCACGGTGCTGGACGAGCTGGACGAATACCTGGCCAAGGTGCGGGCGCGGTCATAGCGGCCCGCCGACCAAGCTCACCCCTGACCTATCAGACCAGAGAAAGCCTGGTGATGCTTCTCTTCCTGCGACAGGATCCCTTGGAACAACCGAACCGTCTCCTCATCGTGCTGCGCCTGGGCGGCGGCGATGATCCGCTGGTATAGGACGATAGCGCTACGCTCCTCTTCCCTATCCAGTTCCAGCATCTCCCTGACCGCCTGCCCAAGGACGATGTCGCTCGCTTCCGTGGTCGGCTCGCCCCCGAGGTGAACGATCCGCTCCGCGATGGATTCGGCATGGCGCATCTCGGCGATGGCGATCTTTTTCAGCGTGATCCCAGGAAGCCAGTACATCGAATGGCTTCCGACAAAGCTCGATCGTTTGCCCTCAGGCGTCTTGCCAGAGGGCGCCGGCTCCCGGGCCGCCCCGATGGCGTGCTGGATCATATACTGGATGCAAACCTGCAATTCCCTTGCCAGCGCCTGGTTCAGCAGGCTCAGCAGGTCGGAACCAGCTCCTTGGCTATCCATGGAAATCCTCCTGGTGGCATCGCCACCCCTCATCGGTCCCTCATTTTGGACTTGCCTACGCTCCCCTCCCGCGCCCCGACTGGCGGGCTGCCCAGATTGCCCTTGTCCGCGCCACGAACTCGTCCACGCTCATCGCGCCAATGGCCTCCCCGACCAGCTCGAGCGGCAGGTCGTCCAGCTTTTTGAAGCGGACGCACGACTTGCCGGCATCGTAACGCTTGCCCGTAGCGCGATATGCTTCTTCGAACTGGCGCCGGGCTTGGTCGTCCATATAGATGCTGGTGAGGTAGAGCGAGATGTGGCCCTTTTGCGAGGCCAGCGCGGCATACATTAGCGGCTGGCCGTTGTAGGTATCCGGGTAGCGCTCCAGCGGCACCTGGTAGGCGATCATGCCCCAGTTCATCGCCTCTTCATAGCCCGGCGGCAGGTGCGCCAGGATGACCTGCCGCACCGCCTCCACCGCCTCCCGGCGGTCGGCGGGCAGCTCGTCCAGGTACTCGGCGACGGTCTTGGCTTGCGATTGCATCGGTTGAATCTCCCTTGACAGCAGCCTCGCGGTGTTGTGTTATGCCGAGATCGGGGCATGGAATGCCCTCCGAGGCGTCTCTGCTTGCGAACACCGAGACCCTTCGGCGGCCTCCGGGTGACCTGGTTGCGAGATGGCGCTTTCATCCGCAACGGTGCGCCGCAGCCCATAGCCAACTCCTTGGCGTCTGCGACGCGCCCAGCCCCAGTATAGGCCCCTCGGGGGCGCGGGCCAAATGGCCGTTTGCCGCTTGCAGATTATGCGTTTGTGACGGATTTGGCTATAATGACGCAGATGAGCGTTTCTTTCCGGAAACGCATCTCGAGCAAGGAGGCAGCGCCAGCGTATGCAGGCACTGAAAGACAAGATCGCGTGCGAAGGCCGCAACCTGGGCAGCGGCATCCTCAAGGCCGACACCTTTATCAACCACCAAGTCGACACGCCCTTGATGATGGCGGCCGGGCGCGAGCTGGCGCGGCGCTTTGCCAGCGCCCAGCCCACCAAGGTGCTCACCGCCGAGATCTCGGGGAT
>JAAYEA010000121.1 GCA_012689325.1 Chloroflexota bacterium | reverse complement strand
GTCACCGGGTGGCCCATCTGCTGGCCCAGCCGCGTCACCGCCTGATGGGCGGCCAGGCGCGCCGCCTCGCCGGGCGCCGGCGTCACCGTCAGCACCGCCGTGGCAAAGCTGAGGGTCGCCGCGGCCACCCCCTCGGCGTTCTGGACCGCCTCCTCAAAGTGGGCGGCGCAATCGGCGCAGTCCAGCTCGCCCACGTCATAGACCAGGTCTCGCACTAGGCTCGTCTCGTCCATCGTCTCATCTCCCACCAACACCTACCACGAAATACACGAAATACACGAAATACACGAAAAAGGAAAGGCCAACTCCTATTTCGTGTATTTGGTGTGTTTTGTGGTTTCATCTCCTGTATCACATGTGGCAGCAGTGGTCCAGGCCCGCCCGGTAGAGGACCTCGATATGCTCGTCGTCCAGCAGGTAATAGACCTCGCGGCCCTTGCGCTCCCAGCGCACCAGGCGGCTGTTCCGCAGCAGGCGCAACTGGTGCGACACCGCCGACAGGCTCAGCCCCAGCGCCGCGGCGATCTCACCCACGTTCAGCTCGCGCCCCAGCAGCGCCGAGATGATCTGCACGCGCGTGGGGTCGGACAGGACCTGAAAGAGGTTGGCCAGGTCCTGGGCCATCCTGGGCTCCAACAGGGCCACGGGGGCCGCTTCCGCGCTCATCGCCTTCTCCTATCACACTTGAACAATTGATCAACTGTTTGCTATTATAGCACGGAATCGGCGCTTGTCAAGGGGGTAGACGAAAAAAGCAGGTCCCCCGGGGGACCTGCCCTCCTCTCAGCCCACCCGCGGGTCCCCGAGGGGACCTGCCATCCTCAGCCAGGGACCTCGGTCCCTGGCCCCCCAGTGCGCTCCTACGGCGCCACGCCCGGGCAGGTCTCCCGATACGGCCCCTCCGCGCCGAGGTAGCGCGCCCATTCGGCGGCGCTGAGGTTGCGAGCCGCGCGGGCGCAGGCCACCGCCGCAAGGTCCGCCAGGTCCCGCAGCATCGGAAGCCCCTCACCGTCCCGCCAGACGCTCATGCCATCCAGCGCATTGCGGCGCGAGCTGGCGATCACCTGCGAGCTGGCGGGCGTCTCCTGGCATTCGCCCCCCTGGCACGAGAACTCGCCGGATTCGGTCAGCACCGTGACCTGGCTGCCGCTGAGTGACCACCAGGCCTCGCGTATCTCGTCCCGCGCGAGGCCCGCCGGCCTGGACCAGGCGGCGCGGGCGCTCCCAGTGGCCGCATCCAACAACAGAAGGTCGCTCCCGCAGGCCAAGAGCAACTGGGCATCGTCCGGGCTCCAGGCCAGATAGGTGCACTCGCCTCGCTCCGACTGGGCTGGCCACAGCCTCTCGCCGGTGCGGGCGTTCCAGGCGGCCACCTCGCGTCGTGACGCGCCGATGACGGCGACGCGGGAACCGTCGTGGCTCCAGGCGCAGGCGCTGACGCTCCCTTCGCCCTGCAGGTCGGCGAGGTGGGTTCCCGTCGCCCCGTCCCAGATGGCCAGGCCGCCGCCATCGCGCGCGCCGAGGAGGCGCCAGTCCGGCGAGGGCCAGGCCGTGCTCAGGCCAGGGGCAGCAGAGGCCGCATCGGCGGGCCGTTGCTCCCAGGCCCGCCAGCGCGGGTGTCCCAGGGCGCGGGCGAGCGCCGCGCTGATGGCGTCGGCGTTGGCAAAGAAGCAGTCTTGGCTCAGACACCAGTCGTCGACCGGCAACCGCTGGGCCGCCTCCACCGCGAGCAGGAGGGCCAGGTCTCGGTCCTCCGGCAAGGCGGCCCGCGACTCGGCCACCAGCCGATGCACCCGCTCCAGGGCCAACTGCCGCTGCATGGCGGCTGCCCGCTCCTTCGCCTGGTCGCGCGCCTCCGCCAGGGCGCGGCTCTCGGCCTGCAGGGCCACGGCCGCCTGCGCCGTCGCCGCGAGCTGCGCCTGCGCCGCCGCCTGAGCCGCCGAGAGATCGGCGCCCCGCTGCTGGGCGGCCCGCCAGGCGCACAGGGCCAGCAACAGGCCGATCACCGCCAGGGTGATGGCGCCGCGCAACAGGCCCTGCCGCGCGAGCTCGCGTTGGGCGCCGCGCGCGGCCTCGCGGCACTCCCGGATAAAGTCGCCCTCCGCCTCGGTCAAGGCCTCTGGATGGCCGCTGGCCCAGCGCTCGGCCTCGGCCAGCGCCTCGTCGCGCAACAGCAGCCCCGCGGGGGAGCCGTGGGCCTCCCAGAGCGCCGCCTGCTCGCGCAGCAGGCTGCCCGGCGCCTGAGGGGTCTGGCCCCAGGAACCGTCCGGCGGCGCGGTCAGCAACCACGAGCGCTCCCCGCGCCAACTGGCCGGCGGTCTCGGCATGGGCATCCTCCCGGCGTTCATGGCTCACCCTCCTCCCCGGGCGCGGCGGGAGCGGCGCTCAGGCTCTCGGCGTCGGCGCGCTGCATCTCGGCGCGGAGGTAGGCCACCAGCTCGGCGAGGTCCGCAAAGCCGATGCGCCCCTCCGCCAGCGGCGGCTGCAGCGAGGCGCGCCAGGCGCACCCGGCCTGGCGGCTGGGCCGCCAGAGCCGCAAGAGATAGGCCCGATATCCCGTCTCGCCCTCCATCTCGCTCCTCTCCTATCCATCTGGCCCCAGCATAGCGCAGGCCTCTCTGCGGGCGCTCAATGGGCTCTCAACGGGCGCTCCACGGCTGAGAAATGGCCCCAACCTTGGCCTTTTTATGGTATAATAGGGCCAGCGGGTCCTTTGTCAGTGGTTCCGGGAGGCCAAGATGGCCCATCTGTACCTGAAGCTGCTGGGGCCTTTTCACGCCACGCTGGACGGCGCGCCGCTCGAGGGGCTGCGCTATGACAAAGCGCGCGCCCTGCTCAGCTACCTCGCCATGGAAGCGGCCCGCCCCCACCCCCGCGAAAAGCT
>JAAYEA010000014.1 GCA_012689325.1 Chloroflexota bacterium | reverse complement strand
GGCGCCCAGCTCGCGGAGCGCCTCCTCCAGCACGTCGCGGCCCAGCGCCAAGTCGGACTCGTCCAGCACGGCCCGCGCCTGCCGCAGGTCCGTCAGGGCCGCCTCGCGGTCGCCCTGCTGCGCATCGAGCAGGCCCAGGTTGATCAGCGTGTTCGCCTCGCCCGGGCGGTTGCCGGTCAGGCGGTGCAGCTCCAGCGCTTGACGCATATAGTAGGCGGCGAGGCCAAGCTCGCCCTGGCGCTTGTGCACCAATCCCAGGTTGGTGAGGGTCGCGCCGGCCCCCTGGCGATGCCCCATCTGGCGATAGATCTCCAGCGCCGCCTTGAGGTCCGCCGTCGCGCCGCTGAGGTCGTCGGCCGCCATGCGCGCCAGCGCCAAGTTGGTGAGGCTGTCCGCCTCGCCAGCGCGGGAGCCGATGGCCCGGTGCAGCGCCAGCGCCTCCTCGTGATGTCTCCGCGCCCCCTCCAGGTCACCGCGGGCGCGCAACAAGAGCCCCAGGTTGCCGAGCTGGGTGGCCTCGCCCTGCCGGTCGCCGAGCTCGCGATGCAGCGCCAGCGCGCCGCGCAAGCCCTCCTCCGCCGCCTCCAGCTCGCCGCGGGCGCGTCGAATGCCCGCCAGGTTGCCCAGCGAGCGAGCCTGCCCGGCGCGGTCGCCCACCTGCCGGTAGATGACCAGCGCGCCCTGGTGGTAGCGCAGCGCGTCGTCCAGCCGCCCGCTGACCTGGAGCACCAGCGCGATATTGCCGAGCTGGTTGGCCTCCCCCTGCAAATCGCCCGCCGCCCTGTGCAGCTTGAGCGCGGCTTGATGGTAGCTCATCGCGCGCGCCAGGTCGCCCTGGTCGCGGGCGATCAGGCCGAGGTTGCCCAGGTCGCGCGCCTCGCCCAGCCCGTCGTGGCGCGCATGGTGCAGCGCCTGCGCCGCGCGGTAGGCCGACTGGGCGCCCGCCAAGTCGCCGGCCGCGTAGCGCACCGTGCCGAGGTTGCCCAGATCATCGGCCTGCCCTGCCGAATCCTGCAACTCGCCGTGCAACCGCAGCGCCTCGGCATGGCGCCGGTGCGCCTCGGCGAGCTCGCCGCGCCGCTCGTAGAGGAGCCCCAGGCTGCACTGCGCCGCCGCCTCCGCCGCCAGATCGCCCCGCGCGTGAGACCGGCCTGCCTCCTCGAGTTGTTCGGCGATGGCCGCCTCCCAGGCGTCGCGAGCCGCCTCAGTCCCCTTGTTGCTCACAAGCTCACCAGCCCTTCCACGTCATGAATGGCCCGCTCGATGGCCTCGCGCCCAGCGGCCAGTCCGAACTCGTCCAGGATGGCGCGGGCGTGGCGCAGGTAATCCAGCCCCTTTTCCATATCGCCCAGGTCGCAATGGACCATGCCGATGTTCGCCAGCGCGGTGGCCTCCCCCTGGCGGTAGCCCATGCGGCGGTGCAGCTTGTAGGCCTCCTCGTGGTGCTCCAATGCCTCGTTCCACTGCCCAAAGGACCGCAGCACGGTGCCCACGTTGCCGAGCTGGATCGCCTCGCCCTGCCGGTTCCCCACCTCGCGGTTGATCTCCAGCGCCGCTTGAAAGTGAAGCAGGGCCGGGGGCAGCTCGCCGCGGGCCTGATAGATGAGCCCCAGGTTGCCCAGGGCCACGGCCTGCCCCCGGCGCAGCCCTTGCTTGCGAAAGTCGGCCAGCGCGTCCTGATAGCAGCGCGCGGCCTCGCCCAATTCGCCTCGCGCCTGGTGGATCGCCCCCAGGCTGACCAGCCCGTGGGCCTCTTGCTCCACGTTGCCCACCTCGCCATAGATCGCTTGCGCGCTCTCATAGTAGCCCAGCGCCTCATCCAGCGCGCCGCGGGCATGGTGGATCGCCCCGATGCTGCGCAGGTCGGCGGCCTCGGGCTCGCGCGCGCCCAGCCGGCGATGCAGCGCCAGCGCCTCGCGATGGTGGCGCAGGGCGTTCCCCAGGTCGCCTCGCCGCCTATAGATCCCGCCCACCGCGCTCAGCGCCGTGGCCTCGCCCTGCCGGTTGCCCAGCTCGCGGTGGATGGCTAGGGCTTGCCGGTAGGCGCGCAAGGCGCTATCGAGCTCGCCGTGCGCCAGGTGGATGGCGGCGATGTGCCCGAGCTGCGCCGCCTCCCCCTCACGGTAGCCCAGCGCGCGAGCCGCCTCCAGCGCCGTCTCGTGGCACTCGAGCGCCTTGCCCGTGTCGGCGCGCTGGCGGTGGGCCAGCCCCAGGTTGCCCATGGCGGCCATCTGCGCCCACAGCAGGGCATCGGGGTCGCCAATGGCCAGGCTCCCCTGCTCGCCCGCCTGCGCCTCGCTGGCGCGGCTGGCCATGGAGAGCACCAACTCGTAGCTGACGCGCGCCGACTCGTAGCGTCCTGCGGCATAGTAGGCGTTGCCGAGATTGAGATAGGTCGCCGCCTGCTCCCGCGAGGACATGGTGCCGCGCAGCACCTCCTCCCAGATCGCGATGGCCTCCTGCGGCCGCGCCTGGGCCAGGCAGCCCAGGGCCGCGCGCGTCCGCTGCCTGACGGCCTCATGCTCCCACTGCTCGATGCCATGCAGCCAGAAACGGGTGTCGTCGGGGCGCTGCCCCCAGGTGAACAGGTACTCCAGGTTGGCTACGGCCAGCTCGCCGAGCGCGGGCGCGTCAGGCAGGGGGGCGGACGGGGCGAAATGCACCGTGGTGCCGCGCCGCCCGCGCCAGTCGGGGTCGCGGCTGTCCAGCACATCGCCCACATAACGCTGGGCAACCAGGTGGTAAAAGGTCTTTGCCTTGGGGTCATAGCCGAGTAGCAGCACCGGCAGCCGGTACTCCTCGAACTGCTTGAGCAGGTGCGCGCGCAGGGCGTAGGGGATGCCGCGCCGGGTGGCCCGCCCGGCGTCGACGATGGCCAGGTGAACCCACAAGACCAGCGCGGGGGCGACGCCAGGGACATCGGCGGGCTGGTCCAGGCGCAGGGCAAAATCAACACCCTCGGTCAGGGGCGTGCTCACCAACTCCCAGGGTCGGATCAGTTCTTGCAGCCTGGCTGCCGCCGCCGCCCGCCTGGCTCGCGGGTCGTCGCGGCCGAGTACCTCGGTCACCTTGCCTCCATGGGGGCCGCTCGTCGGGCCGCCCTCTCGCTCGCGCCTCCTTCCCGGCCTCCGCCGATGGGGAGATGTCGGCTCCCATTATAGCCAGATCAGCGAGAAACGAAAAGCCGCGCGGAGGGGTTCCCGCGCGGCCTCTTGGTGGCAGCTCTGCCGGGGCAGGGCCTGCCCCGGCTCTTGTCTGGTCAGTTACGGGTAGATCTGGGCGCCGGCATCGTCGCAGAGCATGATCGCGTCCACGGGGCAGCTCTCCGCCGCCTCTTGGATCACGCTGTCCTCTGCGCCGGCGGGATTGGTGACGGTGGCGATGCCCTCGTCGTCCAGCGCAAACACATCCGGCGCGATGCTCTCGCAGTTGCCGCACCCGATGCACTCGTCCCGATTGATGGTGATCTGCATGACTGATTCTCCTTCTTGCATTGGTCCTAGAGTCATGGGCCGCCCCCTGGCCCAGGAAGCGCCGGGCCGCGTGCTCCCCGCGGCTCCCATGACGGGGATATTGTACTCATAATCGGACAGGAAGCAAGTAGGCAGTTGACAAGCAGGGAAAAATCATGTACCCTTCCAGCAGGCACTCGGCAGCGAGGGATTCCCGGTGGCGAAAAGCATCCTGATTGTGGAAGATGAAGAGCAGATCGTCCGCGTGGTGCGGGCCTACCTGGAGCAGGCCGGCTACGAGGTGCTGGTCGCGCGGAACGGCCCGGAGGGGCTGATGCGGGTTCGCCAGCAGCGCCCCGATCTGGTGGTGTTGGACCTGATGCTGCCTGGGATGGACGGGCTGGACGTCTGCCGCGCCATCCGCCGCGAGTCCTCCACCCCGATCATCATGCTCACCGCGCGCGCGGAAGAGACCGACAAGCTCATCGGCCTGGAGATCGGGGCCGACGACTATATGACCAAGCCCTTCAGCCCGCGCGAGTTGGTCGCCCGGGTGCGCGCCGTGCTGCGCCGCGTCGGCGGCGACGAGCCTGCCGAGACCCTGATCCGCGCCGCCAACGTCGAGATCGACCTCCAGGCCCATACCGTGCTGGTGCAGGGCCAGCAGGTGGATCTCACCCCCACCGAGTTCGACCTCTTGGTGGCCATGGCGCGCCACCCTGGCCGCGTGCTCAGCCGGGCGCAGTTGCTGGATGCCACGCTCGGCGAGGTGTACGAGGGCTACGAGCGCACCATCGACGTGCACATCAAAAACCTCCGCCGCAAGATCGAGCCGGACCCGCGCGCCCCCCGCTATATCCAGACGGTCTATGGCGTCGGCTATCGCTTCCAGGAGACGCCCTGATGCACAGCCTGAAGGTGAGGTTGGCGCTGGCGTTTGTCCTGGTGGTGCTCCTGGCCGTGGGCAGCGTCGCCATCCTCGCCAACCGCGCCACGACCAGCGCCTTCCAACGCTACCTCGGCTCCGGCCAGAGCTTCCGCGACGTGGCGCTGGCGGACGAGCTGGCCGACTATTACCAGCAGCGCTCTAGCTGGGACGGTGTCGCGGCCTGGCTCTCCAGCGCGGTCAGCATGGGGCACGGGCGCGGGGCTCGGGGCATGGGCGGGATGGCCTATGTCCTGGCGGACGCCGCCGGCGTGGTGGTGGCCGACACGTCGGGCCGGAGCGTCGGAGACAAGCTCTCCCATCAAGAGGCTGCCCGCGGGGTGCCCATCGCCATCGGCGACGAGCGGGTGGGCACGCTGCTCGCCGCCATGCCCATGGGCAACATGGGGGGCATGGGCCAACAAGAGCAGGTCTTTCTGGACCAGACCAACCGGGCGATCTTGCTGGCCGGCGGGCTCGCCGCCCTGGCCGCCACCGCCCTGGGGATCTGGCTGGCCTCCCGGCTGACCTCCCCCCTGCGCGAGCTGGGCCACGCCGCACAACGCGTGGCCTCCGGCGACCTCTCCTCTCGGGTGGTGGTGCGCTCCGCCGACGAGATCGGCGCGCTGGGGCACAGCTTTAATCAGATGGCCGAGGTGCTGGAGCGGGAAGAGAGCCTGCGCCGCCAGATGATCGCCGATATCGCCCACGAGCTGCGCACGCCCCTGACCGTCATCCAGGGCAACCTGGAGGCGCTGCAAGATGGCGTCTTTCCGCCCACGGCGGAGAACCTGGGGCTCCTGCACGACGAGGCCCTTCTGCTGGCCCGGCTGATCCGGGACCTGCAAGACCTCGCCCTGGCGGAGGCCGGCCAGCTCAAGCTCGACTTGCAGCCCGCCGAGCCCGTCGAGCTCCTGGAGCCGACGCTGCGCCGCTTCCAGGCGCAGGCGGCGGAGCAGGAGGTGGCGCTGGCGCTGCAGGCGGAAGGCAACCTTCCGCCGATCCGCATGGACGTGCAGCGCATGGGCCAGGTCCTGGGCAACCTGCTGAGCAACGCCCTGCGGCACACCCCTCGCGGCGGGCAGATCACCGTGCGCGCTCGCTGGGTTGGCGCCCATGATGGGCCCGACGAGCTGGAGCGCATCCTTCCGGCGGCGCCAGCGCGGCCCTTCCTCCTGGTCTCCGTCAGCGATACGGGGGAGGGCATCTCGCCGGAGACGCTGGAGCACGTCTTTGATCGCTTTTACCGCGCTGACCGCTCGCGCTCCCGCGCCAGCGGCGGCGCCGGGCTCGGCCTCGCCATCGCCCGCGGCCTGGTGCAGGCCCACGGCGGCGAGATCGGCGTCACCAGCGTGGTTGGCCAAGGCGCCACGTTTGCTTTTGCGCTCCCGGGGACTCGCAACAACCAGCTCACGTCAGCGAACTAGGAGGGTCTTGATGAAGCTCGACTGGAAAAAGACGTTCTTGATCGGCTTTGGCTTCTTTGGCATCAGCGTGGTCTGGCAGGTGTACAACACCTTTGTGCCGCTCTTTCTGCAATCCGGCGACCCGCTCTTTGACGCCCAAAGCAAGTCCGACATCCTCGGCTTTGGCCTGAGCGCCACCTGGTCCGGCTTTATCATGACCCTGGACAACATCGCCGCGCTGATCCTGCTCCCGCTGGTGGGAGCCTGGAGCGATCGCACGCGCACCCGCATCGGGCGGCGCTACCCCTTCATCCTGACGGGCGCGCCCATCGCCGCCCTCGCCTTTGCCCTGGTCCCCGTGGCCACGGGCATGATCAACCCCGCCGCCAACGGCAAGATCGTGGGCAATGGCGGGCCATTCGCCCTCTTTATCGCCGCCATCGGCGTCTTTTTGCTGGCGATGGCCTGCTTCCGCACCCCGGTGGTCGCCATGATGCCCGACCTGACCCCTTCGCCGCTGCGCAGCAAGGCCAACGGCGTGATCAACTTTATGGGCGGCTTTGGCGGCGTGATCGCGGCGCTGGGGCTGGCCTCCTTCTTTGACCTGAACCAGGGCATCCCCTTCTGGGCCGGCGTGATCATCATGCTCGTCGCCGTGGTGGTCATGTTCGTCACCGTCCGCGAGCCCAAGATGGAGGACCTGCCCGTGGAGCAGGCCGGCGGCCAGAAGCAGCGACTAGGCTTGCGCAACATCGCCCTGGCCCCGGCGGAGAACCGCAAGAGCCTCATCCTCTTGATGCTCGCCATCTTTTGCTGGTTCGTGGGCTATGGAGGCATCGGCACCTTCCTCTCCTCCTACGCCGTGACCAACCTCGGCGTCTCGGCGGGCACCGCGGGCATGCTCTCCTCCATCTCCACGGGGGCTTTCATCCTCTTCGCCATCCCGGCGGGGATTATCGGCGGGCGTTTCGGCCGCAAACGCACCATCATCAGCGGGCTGATCGTCTTTGCCATTCTGTTGTTGTTCGCTCGCGCCGTGCCTACCCTCGCTGCCATGTATGTGGCCCTGGGCCTGGGCGGCTTGGCCTGGTCCCTGGTCAACGTCAACTCGCTGCCCATGATCGTGGACACCACCAACGACGCGCGGCTCCTGGGCACCTTCACCGGCCTCTACTATTTCGCCTCCCAATCCGCCGACATCCTCGGGCCCATCCTGAACGGCGCCGTGATCGACCTGACGGGACGCAACTATTCCAACATTCTGGTGGTCGCGCCGATCTTTTTCGTCCTGGCGATCCTCTGCATGCTCAGAGTCACGCGCGGCGAGGCCACTCACGCCGCCGAGGGAGCCAACTAGTGCGGCGCTTACCGGCGATCATCAGCGTAGCGGCGCTGGCCTTGGCGCTGGGGCTGAGCGGCTGCAAGCAAGCCGCCTCCATCGTCAAGATCATCGCGACGCCCACCCAACCCGGCGAGGCCACGCGGACCCCCACGCCGACGCTGATGGTCATCCCGCCCACGGCCTCACTCACCCTGGCAGCGTCGGCGGCGGGCGAGCCCACCCCCTGGCGCATGACCGTGGTGGCCCGGGCGGCGGCCAACGTCCGCTCCGCGCCCAACGAGGAAGCGGCGGTGATCGGCTTGCTTCCCCCGGGCACGCAGGTAGATGTGCTCGAGTTCTCCAAGGACTGGTACAAGGTCCAGGCCAAGGGTCTGGACCTGCCCGGCTGGATGCATCAAAGCGTGCTGGCGGGCATCATCACTGCCGACCTGGCGCGCACGCCCAATGCCGGGGCGCGAACCCCGACGCCGGCGGCTTTCCCGCGCCAGATGGTCATCACCGCCAAGATCACGGCCAACGTCCGCGCCACCCCCGCCGATGACGGCAAGTTGCTGGCACAATTGCCGCGCGGCGCGACGGTGCAGGCGCTGGCCGTCTCCGGCGAATGGTACCGGATCAGCGCGGCGGACCTAGAGGGCGAGGGCTGGGTCCACGGCAGCGTGCTTGCCGAGCGCCTCGCCGCCGAGCTCCCGGTCTCGACGCCGACCGCGGCGCCCCCGTCGCCGACGGCTCCGGCGGTCTCGGCCACGCCGGCCGCCCCCGTAGCCGGCACCCCCTGGCCGATGGTCATCACCGCCTGGGGCGAGGCCAACGTCCGGGCCAAGCCCGCCGACGATGGCGAAGTGCTGGCGCGCCTGCCGCGGGGCACGGCGGTGCAGGCGCTGGCCATCTCGGGCGAGTGGTACCAGATCAGGGCAGAGGCTTTCCAAGGAGAGGGCTGGGTCCACAAGAGCGTGCTCTCCGATAGCCCCGTCGCCGACGCGCCAACCGCGCCGCCGCCAACCGCCGTCGTCCCGCCCGGGACCGGCACGCCGTGGCTGATGTACGTCTCAGCGCAGGAGGAGGCCAACGTGCGCGCGGCCCCCGCGGACGAGGGCGAGATCCTGGGCATCCTCCCTCGCGGCACGCGGGTCACGGTGCTCGAGGCCAGCGGCGAGTGGCTCAAGGTCCGCGCCGACGCGCTGGAACGGGAGGGCTGGGTCCATAGTAGCGTGCTCTCCGCCACGCCGGTAGAGTGACGGGCAGAGGGGGAGGCCTGATGCGATCGCGAGAACGGGTGATCCGTGCCATCGAGAGGACCGGGCCGGATCGCGTGCCCATCACCCATGTCACGCTCCCCGGCGCGTTCGTGCGCTATGGCACGGCGCTGGAGGCGCTCTACGGCCGCTATCCGGCCGACGTGGCCAACCTGGGCGCCGCCAGCGAGGGCGAGTTCGGCCCACGGATCGGCGTGCCCAGCCCGGATAGCTGGGGGGCGCTCTGGCTGCGCCACACCGACGAGCACAAGGGCCAGGTGGTGCACCATCCGCTGGCCGACTGGGCCGCGTTGCGCGACTTTCGGCCGCCGGACACGGCCAGCGACGCCATCATCGGCGCCCTGGAGGCGCGGCTGGCGGCCAACGCCGGGACCCGCTACGCGCTGGCCGATGGCGACACCCTCTGGCAACGGATGTTCTACCTGCACGGCTATCAGGCCACGCTGGAGGACCTCCTGCTAGAGCCGGAGCGGTGCGCGGCGCTGCGAGACATGATCCTCGCGGTCATGCGGCGGCGCGTGGAGCGGCTCCGCGCCCTCCCCGCGCTGGATGGGCTGCACTTTCGCGACGACTGGGGCACGCAAGAGGCGCTGATGATCCGACCGGCGCTCTGGCGCGCTTTCTTCAAGCCCGCCTATGCCCAGCTCTTTGCGCTGGTGCGCGACGCGGGCAAGCACGTCTGGTTCCACAGCGACGGGGTGATCGCCGAGATCATCCCCGACCTCATCGAGATCGGCGTGCAGGTGCTCAATCCGCAGGTGGGCGCCATGGGCCGCGACCGGGTGGCCGCGCTCTGCGGCGGGCAAGTCACCATCGAGGGGGACATCGACCGGCAACAGCTCCTCCCCCACGGCACGCCGGAGGAGGTGCGCGCCGCCGTCCGCGCCGACGTGGCGGCCTTTGGCCGCTTCCACGGCGGCTATATCGGGCGCGGCGAGATGGCTGGCGACGTGCCGCTGGCCAACCTGGAGGCGATGCTGGACGAGTTCACGCGCAGCGCAGGGGGATAGCATTATGTTAACCGATATGCAGGACGCTTATGGCCACGCCATGCTCGACCACCTCCTCGGCGAGCCACAGAATGAGATCGTGGAGCGCGACGACGGCCTCTTTGATGTCGACATGGGTACGCCCTACTACTTTGCCGCGTTCCGGGAGTGGCCGTCTAGCGAGCGTGAGGCCATCGCTTTCGCGCGCGGTCGCGTCCTGGATGTGGGCTGCGGCGCCGGGCGCAACGCCCTTTACCTCCAGGAGCAAGGCCACGAGGTGCTGGGCATCGACATCTCGCCCCTCGCCATCGAGGTCTGCAAGCGGCGCGGGCTCGCGCACGCCCAGATCATGTCGGTGACCCAGGTCTCGCCCAAGCTGGGGCTGTTTGACACCATCATCATGTTTGGCAATAATCTGGGCCTGTTGAGCAACGAGCGTCGCGCCAAGTGGCTGCTGCGCCGCTTCCACGGCATCACGACGCCGGGCGCGCGGATTCTGGGGGCATCCCGCGATCCCTATGCCACCACAGCCCCGGAGCACCTGGCTTACCACGCGCGGAACCGCGCGCGAGGCAGGATGCCCGGGCAAGTGCGGCTGAGGGTGCGCTACCGCCGTTATGTCAGCCCCTGGTTCGACTATCTGCTGCTCGCCAAAGAAGAGCTTGACCAACTGGTGCAGGGCACGGGCTGGCATATCGCCGCCGCTATCGACGGAGAGGGCGGCTCATACGTCGCCGTGCTCGAAAAGGAAACTGCCCTATAGGCAGGACTCGGGAGCGCCGCATGCGCCACACGTCGGATGCGACCCACATCGATCATGTCGTCATCGCGATCCTTCGGCAGGAGGATCGGCTGGTGATGGTTCAATCGGGCCACCCCGACCAGGCCGCGTGGTTCATCCCGGGTGGCTTGGTCGAACCCGGCGAGCTGGTCACCGAGGCGCTGGTGCGCGAGGCGCGGGAAGAGACAGGCGCGCGGGTCGAGGCCATTGGGCCGCTCATCGGCCTCTCACAGATCGATCTCCCGGCCCAGGCTGCTCAGGTTCTGGTCTTTCTGTTCGAGGTCGCCGAGTGGCAAGGGACGCTCCAGCCTCAAGACCCCGATGGCGAGATCAGCGGCGTCGAGTTGGTCACTCGCGAGGAGGCCATCAGCCGGCTGCAACGCAACGGGGGCTGGCCGGGGGTTGGGGAGCCTCTGCTAGCGTATCTGCGCGGCGAGGCTGCTCCGGGAACGCTGTGGGTCTACCGAAAGGGGCCGGATGGGCAGCGCCTGGTGGCGTCCCTGTCGCCGGCCGTGGCCGCAAACTGAGTAATGGTCACCATCGCTGCTACTGAACTTCTGGTCTGAGGAGAAAGTATGTCCAAGCTATCCGACCTTCGATCTCGGCTCTTCCAGGGCTGGGTCATTCCCGCCTGCCCCCTGGCGCTCACGCCGCAGCGCAAGCTGGACGAGCGCCACGAGCGCGCCCTGGTGCGCTATTACGCCGCCTCCGGCGCCGGCGGCCTCGCTGTCGGCGTGCACACCACCCAGTTCCCCATCCACGACCCGCAGGTGGGGCTCTACCGCCCGGTGCTCGAGCTGGCCGCGGAGACCATGCGCCAGGCCAACCCCGCCATGATCCAGGTGGCCGGGCTGGTGGGCGGCACAGCCCAGGCCGTCCGCGAGGCGCGGGTGGCGCTGGAGCTGGGCTACGACTGCGGGCTGATCAGCCTCTCGGCCTTCAAGCAGGCCAGCGTGGACGAGGCTATCGCCCATTGCCGCGCCGTGGGCGAGGTGATCCCGCTCTTTGGCTTTTACCTGCAGCCGGCCGTGGGCGGTCGGCTCCTCCCTTACGACTTTTGGCGGCGCTTTGCCGGGCTCGAGAGCGTGGTGGCGATCAAGATGGCGCCGTTCAACCGCTACCAGACGCTGGACGTGGTGCGCGGCGTGGCTGAATCGGGCCGCGGCGGCGAGATCGCTCTCTATACCGGCAACGACGACCACATCGTCGATGACCTGCTCACCACCTTCCGTTTCTCCAGCGACCCGGCCGCGCCCGAGCTGCGCATCGTGGGCGGGCTGCTAGGGCACTGGGCCGTCTGGACCAAGCGGGCGGTGGAGATCCTGGAGCGGTGCAAGGCCGCCAGCAGCCAGCCGGCCATCCCGGCGGAGCTGCTCACGCTGGGCGCGCAGGTCACGGATAGCAACGCGGCGCTCTTTGACGTGGCGAACAACTTTCGCGGGTGCATCGCCGGCATCCACGAGATCTTGGTGCGCCAGGGGTTGATGGAGGGGCGCTGGTGCCTGGACCCGCGCGAGGACATCTCGCCGGGCCAGATCGAAGAGATCAACCGCGTCTGCGCCGCCTACCCGCACCTCACCGACGACGCGTTCGTGGCCGAACACCTGGAAGGGTGGCTGCGCTAGAGCGAAAACAGACCTCAAAGGTCTTTCGAGACCTTTGAGGTCTTGTTTACAGGTCTCGCCGCTCAAAGAGTCGCACCGCCAGCGCCAGCGCCACGACCATATAGACGACGGCATAGGCCACCATCGCCACGCTGGGCGCGCTGGCCGCGCCGAAGGGGCTGATCCCCAACTCGCGCAGGAAGGGCGGCTGCATCAGGTAAGCCGCCCGCTTCCACATCGCCTCGCTGGGCATGATCAGGCTGGTGACGATGCCGATATTCACCGCCGCCTCGTTGCGCGTCAGCGCCCCGATCTGCTCGATCCATCCCGCGATGAAAGCCAGGCCATAGAGCATAAGGGCCACCACACCGTTGGCGATGGTGGAAAGGCGCGTCCCGCCCAGGATCGAAACGGTCAGCACCACCCAGCCCTGCAGCACCATGAGGGCCACTCCCCGCGCCAGGTCCGGCGGGCTGTAGCCGGAGATGAGCCGGACGATCAGCGTCAGGCCCAGGCTCATCAGCAGCACAAAGCCAGTGAGCATGATGCCGTAGCCTAACCACTTGCCGACCACCACCTCCCAGCGCCGCAGCGGCTTGGTGACGACGGTGTGGATGGTCCCCGAAGCGATCTCGCCGGCGAGGGTATCCGCCGAGGTGAGCACCCCGAGCATGACAGTGAGAAAGGCGACCACGTACAGCCCCATGAGCAGCAGCGTGTTGCTGGTCTCGAATAGCTGCGTGCCGCCCGAGGACTCGAACCTGGTGATGTCTTTGTATACAAAGTAGAACGCGACGGCGTACAGCGCCATGAAGGCGACGCTCAGCGCCAGCACCAGCCACGTCAGCTTGCGCCGCCGAGCCTCCAGGAGCGTCAGCCATACGATGGTGAATACCTTCATGACTCCTCCCGTATGGCCCGCATGAACAGCTCTTCCAGGGAGAGCCGCCGCGGCGAGAGTGCATAGAGCCGCGCCCCGCCCTCGGTCAGCCAGCGGGCGATCTCGGGCAGGCGATCCTCGTCCTCCACCGCCAGCGTCATGCGCTGCCCGTCGTCCTCGATGACCCGCGCCCAGCGCGAGAGCCCTGCCTTGAGCTCGGCGGTCAGGCCCCCGGCGCGCAGGTCCACCTCCACCGCGCTCCCGGTGAGCTCCTCCTGCGTGCCGATGCGCACCAGCTTGCCCTTCTTGATGATCGCCACGCGGTGGCAGGTGACCTCCACCTCGCTCAGCAGGTGCGAGTTGAGAAAGACGGTCACGCCCTCCCGGCTCAGCTCGCGGATCAGGTCGCGCACCTCGGAGCGCCCCACCGGGTCCAGCCCTGAGGTCGGCTCATCCAGAAAGACCAGCTCGGGCTCGTTCAGCAGCGCCTGGGCCAGCCCAATCCGCTGGGACATGCCCTTGGAAAAGGCCGCGATACGCCGGTCGGCGTCCCCTGCCAGCCCCACTCGCTCCAAGAGCTGTGGAATGCGCTGGCGCCGCCGCTCCGGCGGCATGCCATAGAGCTTGCCGTGCACCTCCAGCAGCCCCGCCGCCGTCAGCCAGGAGTGAAAGTTAAAGTGCTCCGGCAGGAAGCCGACCTTGACCATGGCGCGGGCGTCGCCGGGGGCATAGCCCAGCACCCGCGCCTCCCCGGAGGTCGGGCGCACCAGCCCCAGCAGCATTTTGACCGTGGTGGTCTTGCCCGCGCCGTTGGGCCCCAGGAAGCCAAAGACCTCCCCCCGCCCCACAGCAAGGCCGAGGCCGTCGACGGCGACGGTCTCGGCGTACACCTTGCGCAGATCGGACGTCTCGATGACGTTCATGCTCACCTGATCGAATCGGCGACGCGCAGCACTTCCCGAGCAGAGACGTTCTGGGCCTGCAGTGCGTAGACTAGGCCTTCCTTCTGCCACAGGAGAACCGCGTCAGGCGGACGGGAGCTATTCACCTGTTGCTCGACCATCAGCCCCGCCACACCCGACACCTCCACCTCGTGGTAAGTGGCCTGGTTGGTCGGCAGCGGGATCACGAATGTGCTGGTCCAGTCGATGGCCTGCGCGAGCCGCCGCACATCCTCCTCGGGCAATCCCAGCGCCCGCAGCCCGGCCTCGCCGATGACCGCCGGATCCAACTCGCCGGGATAGATCACCGTCGGGCTGGGCATCTGCACCAGGCGCAGCATCCATGAGCCTGTGGCGGCCCGATACTCCTGATAGACCACGGCCCCGAAATCAGCGCTGAAGGGCAACTGACCCTCCGGCAGCTCCACGTCCTCGACGCCCAGCGCCTGGAGCATGCCCGAGGCGGTCGCCCCGTCCACGGTCATCTCGACCCGAGGGCCGGGCTCGACGGCCACCTCGCGCAGCGCCGGGTCTTTGGGCAGGTACTCGGGCGCAGCCACTGCAAACCCCGCCGCAGCCGAAGCTGCCGCGACGTCAGCCACCACCTGGTAAGGGCCTGGCTCGCGCACCACGGTCGGCTCGCCCAACACGCCCGAGTCCAACAACCCTTCGGCCTGCTCCAGCCGCTCCAACGCCGCCTGGTCAACCGGGATCACGGCGAACTTGCGCACGCGAAAGACCCCCAGGAACTCGGCGGCGGCCTCGCGCACCGGCCCGATGCTGAACAACCCGACCAAAAGCGCCAGCGCGACCAGGCCAATGGCCGCCGGCCTCCACTGTCGCGACACCTTCCTGCCGAACATCTCGAACCTCCCTCGCAGTGTCCCTGCGAACGCGGTGTCTTGGGCCTGGATCCGCCGCTGCAAGCGCGCCAATGCCACGTCCGTCCGAGAGCTTGGCAGGGGCTCGGAATCCAGCGCGGAAAGCCGCTCCTCCACCGCCAGGGCGCGCTGGCGCATTTCGCCCAGCGCCGCCTGGCATTCGGGACAGCGCGCCAGGTGGGCTTCCAGCGCCGCGCGCTGTGCCCCCTCCAGGTCGCCGTCCAGGTAGCTTTGCAGCCTTCCGCTATCGCATCTCATGGTCCATTTCCTTCCCCGGTTCTGGGGCGAGGCGCCGATAGGCCCGCTCAAAGGCGGCCTGCGCCCGCGCCAGCAGCGTCCCCACCGAGCCAGCGGCCACGCCGAGCGCCGCGCCGATCTCGCGGTAGCTCAGGCCGGCGTGCCGCAAGAGCAGCAGTTGCGCCTGCCGCTCGGGCAGCGCCGCCAGCGCCCCGCGCACCGCCGCGCGCTCATCCTGGCGCAGCGTCGCTTCGGCCGGATCGCCGTCTTCCTCCTCCGCGGTGGTGGAGCCGGCGGCCCGCTGTTGGCGCCCTTCCCGGCGGCGCTCGTCGCGCAGAGCGTTATAGGCCAGATTCGTCGCCACCTTGTACAGCCATGCCCTCACGTTGTGCTCGCCTGCGGGGGCAAAGCGCTGGCGGTAGAGGCGCAGAAAGGCCTCCTGCGCCAGGTCCTCCGCCTCCTGCCGCGAGCCGACGATGCGACAGCAGTGGGCATAGATGGCCGGATAGTGGGCGCGAAACAGCCGCTCGAAACTGGCCTGCTCTCCTGACTCGCTGGCGATGCGCGGCCACGGGCTGCTCATCGCCTCCAGATCCTTCGCATTGGCTTGCATCTCGCTGATATAACACCGCGGGCACGCGATTTGTGACAG
>JAAYEA010000120.1 GCA_012689325.1 Chloroflexota bacterium | reverse complement strand
GCGGCTGGCTGTGTTACCGCTATTCGGACGACAACGGGCGCACCTGGTCAGGGGAGCGCTATCGCATCCCCATGCGCCTGACCAAGCGCGACCGCGAGAACGTCACCGGCGGGACGCACCAGTTCTTCTGGTGCATCGACAAGCCGGTCACGGCGAACGGTTCGGTCTATTTCGCCCTGCCCAAGCTCACCACCGGTATGCCGCTGGATGGCGGGGAGGGCTGGGTCGTGCACAGCGACAACATCCTCACCGAGCGCGACCCCGCGGCCATCCGCTGGGACCTGTTGCCCGACGGCGACGTGGGCGTCTGGAACCCCGCCCTGGGCAGCGTGCAGGAAGAGCAAAACATCGAGGTGCTCAGCGACGGCTCGCTGTACATGGTCAACCGCACCGAGATCGGCCACCCCGCCTATGCCATCAGCCGCGACGCCGGCCACACCTGGACGACGCCGCAGGTCATGCGCTATGCGACCGGCAATCCGCTCAAGAACCCGCGCGCCTGCCCCAGGATTTGGAAGGCGAGCAATGGCAAGTTCCTCTTCTGGTTTCACAACAACGGCTACCCCGGCTGGGGGAACTCGGCGGTGCGCAATCCGGTGTGGCTGGCCGGGGGCATCGAGGTCGACGGCGACATCCGCTGGTCCCAGCCCGAGATCCTGCTCTATGTGCCGGACCCCACCGTGCGGGGCATGAGCTATCCCGATTTCATCGAGCAGGACGGCCGCATCTGGGTCACTGAGACGGAAAAGGTCGTCGCCCGCGTGCACCCCCTCGACCCCGCGCTATTGGATGGGTTGTGGAACCAGCACGCGCGCGCCGCCGTGGTCCAGCCAGGCCTCGCCCTCGAGTCCGGCCCGCTTGGCGCCGGCAGCTCCGTGGCGCTGCCCAAGCTGCCGAGCCTGCGCGCGGGCGGCTTTACCCTCGAGATGTGGCTGCAGGTGGGCGACCTGCGCGAGGGCAGGACGGTCCTCAGCTCCTTCGGGCAGCGGCGGTATGGGTTCTCCGTCTCGCTTTCGGCGGATGGCGCGCTGCGCTTGAACCTGGCCGACAACCGGCAGCGCCAGTGGCTCGAGGTCATGGACGGGCCGGAGCCCAAGGAGAATGTGCGCAGCGTGCGCCAGTGGAGCCTGAGCAGCGGAGCTGGCTCGATCACGCCCGGCAAGCCGCACCATGCCGTGTTCATCGTCGATGGCCTGGCCAAGATCGCCTCGGTGGTGATCGACGGGGTGCTGTACGATGGGGGCGCCTCGGCGATCCAGGGGTGGTGTCGGCTCAACCCCTGGTTGGATGACCTCAACAGCGATGGCGTGTGCGTCGTGGACAAGGGCCTGCCTGGACAGATCGCGCGCCTGCGGATCTATGATCGTTACCTCCGCACCTCGGAGGCCATCTCGAACTATCGGGCGGGGGTGGCGTCCCAGTAAGGGCGCGGTTCGCTTTCATCCTGGCCCCCTGGGCCGGCGACCTTTATTACAGGGGCTCGGCGCCCGTCGCACCGCGAGCCAGGGGCCAAGCTGGTGCTGCGGCGCCTAGCAGGTTGGCTGATTTCGGAAAGGAGGAACTCGAAAAGATACAGCGCGGCAGCCCTAGAGACGGTCTGGAGGTTCTGTCTATTCCAAAGGAGGAAAGCAATGAAACGGGCATTCGGACTGATCATGAGCGCAGTGATTGTCTTCTCGCTGGTCGCTGGCTGCGCCCCACAGACCCCCCAAGTCATCGAGAAGCCGGTGACGGTGGTCGTCGAGAAACAGGTCGAAGTCGAGAAGCAAGTCGTCTCCACCGTGATGGTGGAAAAACAGGTCGCTGTGGAAAAGGTCGTGCAGCAGACGGTGGTCGTGGAAAAGGCCGTCCAGCAGACCGTGGTGGTGGAAAAGGTCGTCACGCCCACGCCGGTCCCGCTGACCTTTAAAGAGGCGCCCATGCTCGCCGCCAAGGTCGCCAAGGGCGAATTGCCCCCGGTCCAGGAGCGGCTGCCGCTCGAGCCGCGGGTCGTGGAAGGGCCCACCGGCATCGGCAAGTACGGCGACACGCTCCACATGCTGGACGTCGCGGCCCTGTCGGTCCCGCATCGCTTGACCGACCACGGGCTCTTGGGCTACAACATCCCCACCTCAGAGTACCACGCCGACGTGATCAAGGACTGGTCCTGGAACGCGGACTATACCGAGCTGACCCTTTACCTGCGCAAAGGGATGAGGTGGTCGGACGGCGACGATCTTACCACCGAGGACTTTTCGTGGTACTGGGACAACGTGCTCTTCAACACCGAGCTGCGCCCGACTGGTCCCGGGTATCCCTGGGTCATCAACGGGGTGGATACCAAGCTGGACGTGATCGACGACTATACGCTCAAGTACACCTTTGGCTCGCCGAACCCGTCCATCCTGGACCGCTGGGGCCGCTCCTCGATGTCGTCCCCCGGGCAGTGGTTCTGGGGCCCCTCGCATTGGCAGCAAAAGTTCCATGTGGGCTTCCGGGACCGCAAGGAACTGAACGCGGAGGCCGTAGCCGCCGGTTTTGCCGCCTCGGCGACCGCCGAGCCGTGGGTCGCCTACTTTAACAGCAAGTCGGGCGGGTACTATTCCGGCATTCAGTGGGGCGCCGCCCTGGACATGCCGACCCTCCGCCCCTGGAACCCCATCGAGGTGAAGCAAGAATACATCCTGATGGAGCGCAACCCCTACTTCTGGTACGTCGACACCGAGGGCAACCAACTGCCGTACTTTGACTATGCCCGCATCGAGGCCGTCGGCGACACGGAGCTCCTCAACCTCAAGCTCACCGCCGGTGACGCCGACGTGTCCCTGTGGTGGGGCACCTTTAACAACATCGAGCTCTACAAGGCCAACGAGCTGTCCGGCGGGTACACCACGTTGATCGCCTCCTACCCGAACGAGTGCGCCGGCGGCATGTCCTTCAACCAGGCCTACCAGGACGACATGGTCATCGGCGACCTGCTGCGCAACATCGACTTCCGGCGCGCCATCTCGCTGGGCTACGATCGCCAGAACATGAACGACGTCCTCTACTTTGGCCTCGCCGAAAAGCACCCGGCCGCGCCGCTCAAGAGCATGCCGTGGTGGAGCGACACGTTCTGGAACGAGTACCAGGCAACGTATGACCCGGTGAAAGCGAACAAGATGCTGGACGACCTGGGGCTGAACAAGCGCGATAACGAAGGCTATCGGCTGCTGCCCAATGGCCAGCGCCTTGCCATGACCCTGACGGGCGACTATGCCTACTATAACATCCAGGCCGAGATGATCATCGGCGACATGAAGGATCTCGGGATGGAGGTTATCTACAAGCTGCTCGACCCGACGGCCTTTGGCCAATCCCTGCTCAACAACGAGATGCAGCTCATCGGACGCCTGGGGCCCAGCCGCATGACGCTCTTTGGCCGCGGCTATCCCGACCAGTGGGCGCTCGAGACCTCGGGCAACGAGTGGGGGCGGCCCTTCGTCGAGTGGAAGCTCAGCAAGGGCGAGCGGGGCGTGGAGCCGCCAGCCGAGATCACGGTGCACACCGACAAGTGGGCCGAGTTCGTCAGCGTGCCCTCTGACTCGCCCAGGGCGGCAGAGATCGGCAAGGAGTACTTCCAGTACTTTGCCGACCAGCTCTTCTTCCTCTGTGGCGCCGGCATCCCGCCGCAGCCCTTCATCATCGGCAACGACATCGGCAACTTCCCGCGCGAGAACCTGGTGTTCGCCTCGGACAACAACTTTTACCATCCGTACTATCCCGAGCTCTGGTACCGCAAGTAGCGCGGGCGACCTGGCGCGGAGGGGGGTCCACACCCCCCTCCGCCCCCTCTGGGCGGCACAGCCCGCGTACGGGCGCCAAGGACAGGAGTCTGATAGATGATCAATTACCTCATACGCAGGCTTGGGACGACCCTCATCACCGTCCTCGTGCTCAGCTATACGATCTTTGCCATCGTCCAGATCCCCCCGGGCGACGCCGTGGACCGCCAGGTGCGGCTTCGGCAGACCCAGGGAGACGTGGTAACCCGCGAAGAGATCGAGACCCTCCGCGCCCAGTATGGGCTCGATCGTCCCATCCTCGTCCGCTACTATCAGTGGATCCGAGGCTTTCTGGTCGGCGACCTGGGCCGCTCCACCAGCGGACGAAGGGTCAACGACCTGATCGCCGAGCGCCTGCCACAGACCGTGGCCCTCGCCGTTGCCGGCCTGATCATCACCTACGCCATCGGCATTCCCGTTGGCATCTATAGCGCCACGCACCAATATTCCGCGGGCGACTATATCGCCAACAGCATCAGCTTTATCGGGATGTCCGTGCCCGGGTTCCTGATCGGCATCATCTTGCTCTATCTTTTCTACAAGTGGTTCGGCCTCAGCATCGGCGGCTTTTTCTCGGTCGAGTACAAGAGCGCCCCGTGGAGCTGGGCTCGGCTCCAGGACCTGATCAACCACCTCTGGGTGCCGCTGTTTGTGGTCGCCGTCGGCAGCACCGGCGGCTTGATCCGCACCATGCGCGCCACCCTGCTCGACGAGCTGAGCAAGCAGTATGTGATGACCGCCCGGGCCAAGGGCGTGCCCATGCGCAAGCTCTTGCTCAAGTACCCGGTGCGGTTGGCCCTGAACCCGATCATCGCCAGCATCGGCCACATCTTTCCCTACCTCCTATCCGGGCAGGTGGTCATCGCGATCGTGCTCAACCTTCCGGTACTGGGGCCGCTCTTGAACACGGCCCTGACCAACGAGGACATTGCGCTGTCGAGCAGCATCCTGTTGATCCAATCGCTGCTGGCCGTCTTTGGCACCGTCGTCTCCGATGTGCTGCTGGCGGTGCTCGATCCGCGCATCCGCTTTGAGAGAGGAGCACACTAGTGAGCGACGAGCGTAAGTCCTCTCCATCCCCAACCCTGGCCCGGCGCAAAAAGGACGAGCTGACCGCCGAGGAGCGGTTCTTTGCCGCGTCGCAGTGGGAGCTGATGTGGCGCAAGTTTCGCAAGCACAAGCTGGCGCTGGCCTCGGGCGTCGTCCTCATCTTTTTGTACGCCATCGCCGTGACCTTCGAGTTCTGGGCTCCCTATGGGCCCATCTCGGAGCAGGGGCTGATCAATATGCGGCCCACGCGCATCCATTTCCGGAATGAAGAAGGCAAGTTCGTTGGCCCCTTTGTCTATGGCATCGAGCAGGTCGTGGATATGGAGACCTTTAAGCGCGTCCCGGTCGAGGACAAGGACGTCACCTACCCCATTCGGTTCTTTGTTCACGCCGAGCCCTACAAGCTCTGGGGCCTGTTCGAGACCGACCGCCACTTTTTCGGCGCAGGCGAGGGCAAGGTCCTGCTCGTCGGCACCGACGAACTGGGCCGCGACCTCTTCTCGCGCATCCTCGCCGGCAGCCGGATCAGCCTCTCCGTCGGCGTGGTCGGCGTCGCGATCAGCCTGGTCTTGGGCAGCTTCTTTGGCGGCATCGCCGGCTACTATGGCTCCTGGGCCGACCTGATCATCTCGCGGGCAATCGAGTTCATCGGCTCGATCCCCAACCTTCCGCTGTGGATGCTTCTGGCCTCGATCATCCCGCTGGACTGGCCGGTTGTCCGAGTCTACTTTATGACCACCATCATCATCAGCCTGCTGACCTGGGTGGGCCTGGCGCGCGTCGTGCGCAGCCTGCTGCTGCAACTGCGCACGATGGACTATGTCAAGGCGGCGCAATTGGCCGGCGCCAGCGACATGCGCCTGATCATCGATCACCTGTTGCCCGGCATGCTGAGTTACCTCATCGTCCAGGTGACAATCGCCATCCCCAACACGATCCTCGCCGAGACCGCGCTCAGCTTTCTCGGCCTGGGCATGCGCCCGCCGGCGGTGAGCTGGGGCGTGCTCTTGCGCGCCGCGCAGAACGTCCAGAACATCGTCCTCCGGCCCTGGATGCTGGCCCCGGCGATCGTGGTCATTGTGACGATTTTCGTCTTTAACTTTGTCGGCGACGGCCTTCGCGATGCCGCCGACCCGTACAAGTAGGGGAGCGCCATGATACCACAACCCCAAGTGCGTCACGATCAAGCGCCCGTGACGGAATCCGACCTCTTGCTCCAGGTGCGCGACCTGCGCACGTATTTCCGACTGGATGAGGGGATGCTCAAGGCCGTGGACGGCATCTCTTTCAACGTCTACCGCAACCGCGTTCTCGGCATGGTCGGCGAATCGGGCTGCGGCAAGTCGGTCACCGCCCAGTCCATCCTGCAGATCGTGCCCAAGCCGGGCGTCGTCCAGGGCGAGATGCTGTGGCACAGGGACGGCCAGACGGTGGATATCGGCGGCCTGGATCCTGAAAGCGAAGAGATGCGCGCGATCCGCGGCAACGAGATCGCTATGATCTTCCAGGAGCCCATGACCGCCTTTTCCCCCGTGCATACCGTGGGCAACCAGTTGATGGAAGCCTACTTTGTCCACGGCAAGCTGGACGAGGCCGAGGCGCGGGCGAGGGCGGTCGAGCTACTGGACCTGGTGGGCATCCCCGCCGCGGACCGGCGCGTGGACGAATACACGTTCCAGCTCTCGGGCGGCATGCGCCAGCGCGCCATGATCGCCATGGCGATGATGAATCGCCCCCGCATGTTGATCGCCGACGAGCCGACCACCGCGCTGGACGTCACCATCCAGGCGCAGATCCTGCGCCTGATCCGCCGATTGCAGGCGGAGACGGGCGCGGCGGTGCTCTTTATCTCGCATAACCTCGGCGCGGTCGCCAACCTCGCCAACGATGTCGCCGTGATGTACCGGGGCAAGATCGTCGAGTTCGGCACGGTGAGACAGGTCCTCAAGAATCCCCAACACCCGTACACCGTCGCGCTCCTGCAGTCCATCCCCGGCTTTGGCTACCGGCGCGGCGATCGGCTCCAGTCGATCCGTGGCTCAGTGGGCGTGCCCATCGACCCGCCGGACGAGTGTCCGTTCCGCGGCAGGTGCGATCGCTTTGACCCAGCCCTCTGCGGAGGCTCCATGCCCGCGTCCGTGGAAGTGGAACCGGGGCACCAGGTCGCTTGTGTCCTCTACGAGGCGAGATCATGACAAACGAAAGACCATCCGGCCACGAACAGCAGAAACCATTGCTCGAGATCACAAACCTGAAAAAGTACTTTCCCATCGAAAAGGGGTTGCTCCGCCGGGTCGTTGGCTATGTGCGGGCGGTGGACGACGTCAGCCTCAGCGTCTATCGCGGCAAGACGATGGGATTGGTGGGCGAGTCGGGCTCGGGCAAGACGACGCTGGCCCACTGCGTGCTCCGCGCTTACGACCTGACCGAGGGAGAGATCATCTTTCGGCCTGGCGACCAGGAGTACCGCCTCAACGAACTGGAGGCCAAGGAGCTGCGCCAGGTCCGTCCGCACATGCAGATGATCTTTCAGGACCCCTATTCCAGCCTGGACCCGCGCAAGACCGTGTACGACATCGTGAGCGAGCCGCTGCGCCTCAATGGGGCGACCCGAGACGCGGCGCTCGATCAACGGGTGCGCGACCTGCTGGAGGCGGTGGGCCTCGATTACCGCCACATGAAGCGCTACCCCCACGCCTTTAGCGGCGGGCAGCGCCAGCGCGTCGGCATCGCCCGGGCGCTCGCGCTCAACCCGGCGCTGATCGTCTGCGACGAGCCGGTCTCCGCCCTCGATGTCTCGGTGCAGGCCCAAATCCTGAACCTCCTCAGCGACCTGCAGGCGCAGCTCAACCTGACCTACCTCTTTATCGCCCACAACCTGCGGGTGATCCAGCACATCTGCGATGATGTGGCCGTGATGTATGTGGGCAAGCTGATGGAGCGGGCTCGGACCGACGACCTCTTTCGCAACCCCAGGCATCCCTATACGGAGGCCCTGCTCTCGGCCATCCCGATCCCCGACCCTGACCGCCCGCTGCCCGAGCAAGGGCTGGAGGGCGAGCTGCCCGACCCGGCCAATCCGCCGCCCGGCTGCTACTTTCATCCGCGGTGCCGGTATGCCCAAGCGATCTGCCAGGTGGAGGCGCCGCCCTGGCTGGAGACCGAGCCGCAGCACTTTTCCCGCTGCCACTTTGCGCGCGAATTGCCGCTGCAAGGCAGCATCTAGCGCGACCATAGTCCATCCACCAAGGCGGGCGCTATAGGGCTGTCAGGAGGATTCGCGTGAATTCGATCGAGTTCGAGACCGAGCTGGCCCTGCGGCGGCAGGAGCTCTATCAGCACCCCACCATCGACATCATCAACCAGGGGTTCCGGCCGGTGAGCGGGATGCCCGCGGATTTCTGCGTCATCCAGGGCGGGGGGCGCTATCACTTTTTCTACATCGAGCGGCGCCTGCAAGAGGGGACGCCCTTTTTCCCCGGCAACGAGATCTATTTCGGCCATGCCTCCACGGCGGACTTGGCCACCTGGGAGGTCCACGATCCGGTGCTGCTCATCCGCCCCGGCACGTGGGAGGGGGCGCACGTCTGGGCGCCCTTTGTGCTGCGGCATCAGGGCCGCTATGTCATGGCCTACACCGGCGTGAACCGCTGCATGTCGCAGGACATCGGGCTGGCCGTGAGCGATGACCTGTTCGACTGGAAGCGGCTCGACCGCAACCCCCTCTCCCCGGCCAAGGACCGTCCCTGGGCCTTTTGGCGCGAGGATGGCATCGCCAGTTGCCGCGATCCGCACCTGCTGGCCCACGACCACCGGGTCTGGATGACCTACACCGCCAACACGCGGGAAGGGGCTTCCTGCGTCGCGCTGGCCAGCTCTAGCGACCTGGTCGCCTGGGAGGACCACGGGCCGATCCTCCAGGGCCCCACGGATGGCTACCAGGTCGTCACCTCGCGCGAGAACCCGTTTGGCCGGGGGCGCCCCCAGGGGCAGTTGGAATCGAGCCACCTCTTGTCCAAGAACGGCCGGTGGTACCTGCTGGTGCAGGCGCACATGGCCTGGTCCCCGGTGCGTAACTGGATCATGGAGAGCGCCCGCCTGGACGCCTTTGACCTGGCGCAGGGGCGCGAGTTCTGGCCGAACGCCTACACCGTCGAGGTGGTCCGGGAGCGCGGCGCCCGGTCGCTCTTGGCCTGCACCGGCCCGATCCGCTTCGGCGTGGTCGACTGGTCCCAGGAGCAGCCGGTGGGCCGGTTCATCGACACGCGAGAAGAGCTGGCAAGCTGGCTCGATTAGCCTACGGAATCGGAGGAGAGCATGAGCGATAGCGTACAGCAGATTTTAGCGCGAGAGGCGCGGCGCACCCATCCCGACTATATCACGTACATCCCCAGCAGTTGGGACGACCAGGCCGAGGACAGGACCAACGAGCACTTTCTGGTGTTCGAGGGCCCCGGCGAGGTGCTGATGGCCATCTGGACCCAATCCTGGCAGGCGCCGGGGCTGGGGAACATCAACCGGACCATGTTCGCGCGCTCCGAAGACGCTGGCGTGACCTGGTCGCCGCCCAGGCGCATCGCCGGGCCCAGCGGCCGCGACGATCCGGCGCACATGACCAGTTGGGCCTTCCCGCTGGTCTCCCGATCGGGGCGCATCTATGTGGTCTATAACCGGCACCACGGCATCCAGGGCTGGATCAAGTTTCACACCGGCACGATGGGCGGGTTCTACAGCGACGATGGCGGCCGGACCTGGTCGCCGCCGCAAGAGATCCCCATGCCCAAGAGCCCCTACGACGACCCCGAGGGCAAGATCCCGCCCGAGTGGATCGTCTGGCAAAAGCCGATGCGCGACCTCTCCGGCGGCTATTTCGTGGGCTATTCGCACTGGGTCAACCGGGCCGTCGCCACCCTCAAGCAAGTGTCGCAATGGCCCGAGATCGAGTCGGTGGTCGAGTTCATGCGCTTTGTCAACGTGGATCGCGACCCCGAGCCGCGCGACCTCCAGGTCCGCTATTCCGCCTGGGGAGAGCAGGCGCTGCGCGTGCCGCACCGTGACTATCCCCTGCTCAGCGTGACCCAGGAGCCCAGCCTGGTGCGCCTCCCGGACCAGCGGCTCTTTTGCGTGATGCGCACCTGCACGGGGTACATGTGGTGGAGCCAGTCGTCCGACGATGGCGAGACGTGGTGCAGCCCGCGCCCCTTGCTGCACAAGGACTGCGGCCGGGTGCTGCTCAACCCGGTGGCCTCCGATCCGATCTACCCACTCTCCGATGGCCGCTACGTGCTCTTTTATCACAACAACCGGGGCGGGCCGGTGGCCGGCGGGGAGAACGACGCCAAGCCGCGCGAGCCGCTGTACGTCAGCGTGGGCGAGTTCCGCCCGGAGGCCGACCAGCCGGTCTGGTTCAGCGAGCCCAGGCTGTTCATGGCCACGGGCGGCGTGGGCGTCGATGGCGTCAAGCGCCCGTTGAACGACCCCAAGAGCGGCAGCCTGAGCCTGTATGCCAGTTTCACGAACCGCCACGGCAACGATGTGCTGTGGTACCCCGACTCCAAGTTCTTTTTGCTGGGCAAACGGATCACCGCGGACCTGCTGGCCGGCCTGACCGTGCCCACCCGCTGATGGACGAGGGAGACGACGACTGATGAGGGAACCACTGACCCGAGAGCAGGTCCGC
>JAAYEA010000003.1 GCA_012689325.1 Chloroflexota bacterium | reverse complement strand
GGCGTGCCGGAGGAGTACCTCTGCGAGGGGATGCAGCCGGGGATGGCCGAGACCATCCGCGAGGCGCTGGCCGTGCTGAAGGGGCTGGGCGCCGAGATCGGGCCGGTCTCCCTGCCCCATACCCGCTACGCGCTGCCCGTCTATTACCTCATCGCCCCGGCGGAGGCCTCGGCCAACCTAGCCCGCTTCGACGGGGTCAAGTACGGCTACGCCTTCCCCGACGCGGTGGACATGTGGGATAGCTACCGGCGCACCCGGCAACACGGCTTTGGCGCCGAGGTCAAGCGGCGCGTCATGCTGGGGACCTATGCCCTCTCCGCGGGATATTACGACCAGTACTACCTGAAGGCACAAAAGGTCCGCACCTTGATCCGCGGCGATTTCGACCGCGCCTGGGAGCGCTACGACGCCCTGATCGCCCCCACCACGCCCACCACCGCCTTCAAGATCGGCGAAAAGGTGGACGATCCCTTGCAGATGTACCTGGGCGACATTTTCACGCTCTCGCTGAACCTGGCCGGGCTCTGCGGCCTCTCGGTCCCCTGCGGCCAGCTCGCGGGACTGCCGGTGGGGATGCAGGTGCTGGGCCGGGCTTTCGATGAGGCGACCATTCTGCGGGTGGCCCATGCCTACGAGCAGGCCACCGACTGGCACACGCAGGCGCCGCCCTGCGCGTAGGGCGCCCCAAGCCGATCGAAGGGGGCGAGGCCCGCGCGCGTATTACCGGTTAACCTGTGTCGAGGAGGACACCCCATGAAAATCGTGATTCCCCTGGCGGGCCTGGGCAAGCGCCTGCGCCCGCACACCTATTCCCACCCCAAGCCGCTGATCAACGTGGCCGGCAAGCCGGTGCTGGGCCACATCCTCGACGGCTTTAAGGGGCTGGACGTCGAGGAGATCATTTTCATCGTCGGCTACCTCGGCGACCAGATCAAGGCCTACGTGGACGCCCACTATGATTTCAAGGCGCGCTACGTGGAGCAGAAAGAACTGCTCGGGCAGGCCCACGCCATCTATCTGGCCAAGGACTATATCACCGGCCCGACGCTCATCGCCTTTGTGGACACCATTTTCGAGGCCAACCTGGCCGCCCTGGGCGACCTGCAGGCCGATGGCGTGCTCTACGTCAAAGAGGTGGAAGACCCCCGCCGCTTTGGCGTGGCCGTGGTCAAGGACGGCTATATCGCGCGGCTGATCGAGAAGCCCTCGGACATGAGCAATCGGCTGGTGGTGATCGGCGTCTATTACGTCAAGGACGGGCCGGGCTTTATCGATTGCACCGCCGAGCTGATCCGCCGCGGGGTCAAGAACAAGGGCGAGTATTACATCGCCGACGCGCTGCAGCTCATGATCGACCGCGGGGCCAAGCTGGTGGCCGAGCCGGTGGAGGTCTGGGAGGATTGCGGCCAGCGCGAGACGGTGCTGCACACCAACCGCTTCCTCTTGGAGCGCAGCGGCGGACAGGCCGCCCCCACCACCAACTCGGTGCTGATCCCGCCGGTCTATATCGCCCCCTCCGCCAAGGTCGAGAACTCGGTGGTGGGGCCCTACGTCACCGTGGCCGACGGCGCCGTGGTCCGCCACGCCATCATCACGGACTCGGTGATCAACGAGGGCGCGGTGGTGGAAAAGGCCATGCTCACCGGCTCGCTCATCGGGAGCGAGGCCCACGTCCGCCGCGCCTTTGAGCAGTTGAACGTCGGCGACTCGTCGGTGGTGGACTTGACGGGCAACGGCGAATAGAACCAACAGCCACGATCGCGGAAAGCGTGAAGAACCCAGATGATCATCGGCATACCCAAAGAGATCAAGGACCAGGAGTATCGGGTGGCCGCGACCCCCGGCGCGGTGGAGACGCTGGCCCAGGCCGGGCACCAGGTGCTGGTGGAAAGCGGCGCCGGCGCGGGCAGCGGCTTTGACGACGCCGCCTATGCCGCCAGCGGGGCCGAGATCGTGCCCGCCGCGGCGGAGGTCTGGCGGCAGGCCGAGATGATCATGAAGGTGAAAGAGCCCCTGCCCTCCGAGTACGACCACCTGCGGGAGGGGCTGCTGCTATTCACCTACCTCCACCTCGCCGCCGCCGAGG
>JAAYEA010000013.1 GCA_012689325.1 Chloroflexota bacterium | reverse complement strand
TTCGCCGCCGCCAGACCCGCTCCGATCCGACGAGTCAGTGCCCATGAGCGACTATCGCGTCCTGCAAGAGATCAGCCTCCACCTCCGACGGCTCCTCTTGGAGAGCCTGAGCGGCCTGGACCCCATCGGGGCCCAGTTCTCCTCGGAGAACAGCATCTCGCTGGACTCGCCGCCCCGGATCGCCGACCAGAGCGCGCCCAACGCCGGCCAGGCCTGCCTGTCCCTCTACCTGTACCAGGTCGCCCCCAACGCCCACATCAACAACCACCCGATGATCCCCGCCGGGCCCGGACGCCAGCAATACCCGCCCCTGAGCCTGGACCTCCACTATCTCCTCACGCCCGTGAGCCAAAAGCCCGAGGACAACCTGGTGATCCTGGGCCGCTGCCTGCAAACGCTGGCGGCGAACCCGACGATCCGCGCCACCTTTCTGGACTCCTGGCTGCCGGATTCGTCGCAACAGGCGCGGGTCTCCCTGGACCCCGTCTCGCTGGAAGAGCTCACCCGAATCTGGAACGCCTTCAACGCCGCCTATCGCCTCTCCGTCTGCTATGTCGTCCAGTCCGTCGCCATCGACAGCGCCCGCGCGCCGCAGGAAGGGCCGCCCGTCGCCACCAGCCTGGTGGACGTGCACCGGATCGGAGGCGAGCCATGACCCTGCCGCCCACGGTCCGCAGCGTCACGCTGGCCCGGCAAGCCGTCATCTGGGGCCGGGTGACCGACTCCCTCACCCACGCCGCGCCGCGCGGGGCGCTGCGGGTCCGCCTGCTGGACCGCGACACGGGAGAGCCTTACCCGCTGGCGAGCGCCGTGCTGCTCGATGGGAGCTTTGCCTTCCACGGGCCGCCCGAGCGGGCCTTCCCGCGGCTGGCCGAGCGGGCCTACCACCTGCGCATCGAGGCCAGCGGCCCGCGCTACGCGCCCGCCATCGCCGACCTGGACATCGGCCCGGCGGCGGGCCAGCCCGCCCTGGTCACGGCGCCGCCCCCCACCGAGGGCGTCGGCGCGCTGCGCTTCCGGCTGTTCACGGGCGGCGGGCTCCCTATCGCCAACCTCGCCCTGGCCCTGGATCGGCTGGCCGTCCGGCTGGAGGGGCGCGTCGTCCGGTCCACGGACCCCGCCGCGGGCGTGGCCGGGGCGACGGTGCAGCACACCCCGCCGGGGGGCCCCTCGACGGCAACCGACCTGGCCGGGTATTTCGTCTTCCCTGACCCGCTGCCCGTCTCGCTCGCGCTGCCGCTCGAGGCGTCCAAGGCGGGTTTTGACCCTGCCACGCTGGCCTTTGCGCCCGATTACGACCTGGCCGTCAACCAGGTGGTGATCCGGCTCAAGCCCTCGTGACCCGGCGGGCACTGGCCGCCTGGAGCGCGTCGGCGAATCGCTGCCCGGAGATCAAGTGGCCTGGATAGGAGGAGAGTCCGATGCCTGAGTATCTGCATCCTGGCGTTTATATCGAGGAGCAGCCCGCGCCCCAGACCATCGAGGGCGTGAGCACCAGCACGGCGGGGTTCGTCGGGGTCGCCGCCAAGGGCCCGACGGAAGGGCTTCCTGCGCTGGTCACCAGCATGGCCGATTTCGTCCGGCTCTATGGCGGGTACCTGTCCGAGGAGGTCTGGGGCGACCACCGCTTCCTGGCCTACGCCGTCGACGGGTTCTTTACCAACGGCGGCCAGCGCGCCTATATCAAGCGGGTGGTGGGGCCCAATGCCGCCCGGGCCGCGCTCACCCTCAACGACGGCTTTGTCACCCGGCTGCTGGAGGACACCGCCAGCAACCTGGCGGGCCGCAACAAGGCCCGGCTGGCCTCGCTGCGCGGCATCGCCAAGGGGACGCTGCTCTCCTTCGAGGAGACCATCGCCGGCACGCTGGAAGTCCGCGTGGCGCAAGTGACCGCCTATGACGCCGCCACGGGGACCGTCACGCTGAACGCGCCGCTGGCCCTGCGCTACACCAAGGCCGGCTGCGAGGTCTTTATCAGCGGCGTGGCGGACGCCCCCAAGCCCTCGGCCGGCGCCGCCAGCCTGAAGGTGGAGGCGAGCAGCGAGGGGATCTGGGCGCGCGGCCTGCGCGTCAGCGCCAACGACATGGACGGCGCGGCGAGCCTGGCCGAGGCCGCCGGAGTGGCCACCGCCCTGACGGCGACGAGCCTGGCCTTTGCCGCCAACGGCCCCGCCGCCGCCGCGACGACGGCCACGCTGGACGCCCCCAGCCAGGCCAAGCTGGAGAACGGCGACGAGGTCGAGTTCGCCTTGGGCGCTCACCGCGAGCGCCGCGCCATCACCAAGGCGGGCGCCAATATCACCTGGGCGGACGCCCTGCTCCACGGCTATGACGCCGCGGGCAGCACCGTCGTCCGGATCACGGCGCTGCGCGCGGGCGCGGTCAACCCGGCCGTGGCCGTCGAAAATAGCGCCGGGTTCGCCGCCGGGGACCTGGCGCGGGTCATCCGCGGCGCCGAGACGCAGCTCGTCAAGGTCGGCGCGGTGGGCGGCCCCACCGAGATCACCCTGGACACGGCGACTCGCCCCATCGCCCACACCTTTGCGGCGGGCGACGGGTTCGCGCAGGCCACCGCCGGGCGCAGCGGCTCGCTCGCCCTCGACCTGCGCTCCGCCAGCAATTTCTACCCGGGCGCCGTGATCGAGATCGACGACGGCGCGCGCAAAGCCTATCATCGCGTCGCGGGCATCGCGGGCCGCGCGCTGCAACTGGCCAGCGCGCTCGGCGCCGACGTCGCCAGCGGCGCCGCCGTGCGCGTGGTCGAGTTCTCCCTTTCGGCCAGCGACGGCGCCGCCAGCGAGACCTTTGCCAACCTCTCGCTGGACCCCGCCGCCGACAACTATGCCGTCAAGGTGGTGAACGCCCAGTCGCGGCTCATCCGCCTCACCAACCAGGGCTCGACCCGGACGATCCCCTTCAACCTCCCGCGCACCACCCACGGCGCGCCGCAGAGCCTCGCCGGCGGCCACGACGGGGACATCCCCACGCCCGCCGACTATGCGGGGGTGGATGGGGGGCCGGGCCAGCGCACCGGCATCAAGGCGCTGGCCGACATCGACAGCATCAGCATCATCGCCGCCCCCGGCGTCTCGGATAGCTCCGTGCAGGGCGCGCTGATCAGCCAATGCGAGGAGCTCAAGGACCGCTTCGCCGTGCTGGACCCCGCCAGGGGCTCGGTGATCGGCAGCGGCCAGGAGAACGACGTGCTGGTCCAGCGGGGCAGCCACGACACCTTTTACGCGGCCCTGTATTACCCCTGGCTGCGCATCGCCGACCCGCTCTACCCGCGGGATCGCGAGGGGCGGCTGGTCCCGCCCTCGGGGCACGTCATCGGCATCTATGCCCGGGTGGACGCCGCGGTGGGGGTGCACAAGGCCCCGGCCAACGAGGTGGTGCGCGGCATCAGCGCGCTCGAGTTCAAGCTCAACGACCGCGAGCAGGACGTCCTCAACCCCCGAAACATCAGCGTGCTGCGCGACTTTCGGGATAGCAACCGCGGCATCCGCGTGTGGGGCTCCCGCTGCCTCACCAGCGACTCGGGCTGGAAATACGTCCCCGTGCGGCGGCTCTTTATCTTTATCGAGGAATCGCTGGACGAAGGGCTGCAGTGGGTGGTCTTTGAGCCCAACGGCGAGAACCTGTGGGCCCGGGTCCGCCGCACCATCAGCGGCTTTTTGCGGACGCTCTGGCTGAACGGGCAGTTGCGCGGCGTCACGCAGGAAGAGGCCTTCTTTGTGCGCTGCGACCGCACCACCATGACCGAGGACGACATCGCCAGCGGGCGGCTGATCTGCCTGGTGGGCGTGGCGCCGCTGCACCCCGCCGAGTTTGTGATCATCCGCATCGGCCAAAAGACGCTGGAGGCGCAAGAATAGCGCGAGGTTGGCGAGATGACGGATCCGCGCGATCCGCGAAATCCGTGTCCCATTTTCGAGGGAGGCACCCATGACACGTGACGATCCTTACGCGCAGTTCAATTTCCTGGTCGAGCTGGACGGCGTGGCCGCCGCCGGCTTTACCGAGGTAGGCGGGCTGGCCGTCGAGTCGGACGTGATCGAGTATCGCAACGGCAACGAGGACGCCACCGTCCGCAAGCTGCCCGGCCTGCGCAAATACTCGAACATCACCCTCAAGCGCGGCTACACCGCCAACCTGGAGCTCTGGAAGTGGCGCAAGACCACCGAGGACGGCCAGACCGCGCGCCGCAGCGGCGCCATCATCTTGCTGGATGAGGCGCGGCAGCCGGTCCTCCGCTGGATCTTTCGCGAGGGCTGGATCGCCAAATACGAGGGCCCAGCGCTGAACAGCACCACCAACGAGGCGGCCATCGAGTCCATCGAGATCGCCCACGAGGGCCTCACGCTGGAGGCCTGACCCTGGCGGGGGAGCCATGCCCACCTATCTGACACCGGGCGTCTACTTTGAAAGGCCGCGGCAGCGCGAGCAGCTCTTGCCCCAGCGCACCGACGTGGCCGGCCTGGTCGGGCTGGCCGAGCGCGGCCCGCTGCACTCGCCCCAGCGGCTGACCGGTTGGCGCGAGTTCCAGCAGCTCTACGGCGGCTTTTTGCCCTATGCCCACCTGGCCTACGCCGTGCGCGCCTTTTTCGAGAACGGCGGCGCCGCCTGTTTCATCGTCCGCGTCGCCCACCGCGCCTCGGCCCGCCGGGCGGAGGTCATGATCCCCGACCCGTCCGGCGGTCCCGACCTCTGGGCCTGCCGCGCCATCGACGAGGGGACCTGGGGCAACGAGCTCGCCATCTCGCTGCAGGCGGCCCACCTGGGCGCCACCCGCCACGTCCCCCTGCCGGCCCTCCCGCCCGACCGGCTCGCCGTCGCCAACATCGCCGGCCTGGAGCCGGGGAGCTGGGTGCGCCTCTCTCAACCGGGCGCCGGCCCGCCGGCGGTCCGGCGGGTGACGCAAGTGGACCCCCTACTGGGCCTGCTCACGCTTCACCCGACGCTGGCGGGAAGCGGCCTGGACCCAGCGGCGAAGGACCGCCCCATCAGCATGGAGAGCCTGGAGTTCACCCTGCTCGTCTGGCAGGAGGACCAGGTGGCCGAGCGCTTTGCCGCGCTGGCGCCGGACCCCGCCCATCCCCGCTACGCCCCCCTCGTGGTGAACGAGGGCTCGCGGCTGATCCGGCTGGAGGCCAGCGCGCCGCCCGGCCTGCCGCCGCTCCCCTGGCGCGGGCCGCTTGCCAGCGGCGCCAATGGGCTGCGCGACCTGGATATCTATGACCTGGTCGGCGCGCCCGAGGGCGAGCCGCCCCTGGGGCTGGCCGCCCTGGCCCGGGAGGACGAGGTGGGGCTCCTGGCCATCCCGGACCTGGCGATGCGCCCCGAGCCGCCCCCGCCGGTGAAGCGCAAGCCGCCGGCCCCCAGCGACCCCTGCGCCCTCGGCGCCCCCTGGCAGCGCTATGCCCTGGCCGGGCGCGTGGTGGATGGCGAGGCCCATCTCCCCCTTCCCGGCGTCAAGGTCAGCGACGGGCTCCGCGAAGCCGTCACCGACGCCCTGGGCCGCTTTGCGCTGGCCGACCTGCCCCCGGGCAGCCTCGACCTCCTGCTCACCCTGCCGGGGTATGCGGAGCTGGCCTGCCGGGCCACGGTGAAAGAGCCGTCGCCGCAAGACCTGGGCGACCTGGCGCTGGCGCCCATCGACCTGCCGCCGGCCCTGGACGAGGCGGATATCGCCTATGGGCAGCAGGCGATGATCGCCCAATGCGAGGCGCTGCGCGACCGCTTTGCCCTGCTGGACCCGCCGCTGACGGCGCAGGGCGAGCACCTGGACCCCAGCGGCATCCTGGCCTGGCGCGCCCGCTTCGACACCCCCTTCGCCGCGCTCTATTACCCCTGGCTGCGGGCGCGCGACCCCCTGGCCCCCGCCGCGCCCCAGGGGCGGCTCGTCCCGCCCTCCGGCCACGTGGCCGGGGCCTATGCCGCCACGGACCTCGCCGCGGGGGTCCACCGGCCGGCCGCCAACCGGGCGCTGGCCTTTGCCGATGATGTGGCCGTCCCCGTGGACGACGCGCTGCACGGGCTGCTCAACCCCCAGGGCGTCAACGCCATCCGGGCCTTGCCGGGGCGCGGCATCCGCATCTTGGGCGCCCGCACCCTCAGCAGCGAACCGGCCTGGCGTTATGTCAACGTTCGGCGGCTGATGAGCATGCTGGAGGAGGCGCTGCGGGATGGCCTGCAGTGGGCCGTCTTTGAGCCCAACGACGACCAGTTGCGCCTGGGCGTGCGGCTGGGCATCAGCGCCCTGCTGGATCGCCTCTGGCGGGAGGGCGCCTTCCTGGGCGACTCGCCCGAGGCGGCCTATCGGGTGCGCTGCGACGCCGCCACCACTCCGCCCGAGGCCCAGGCCAACGGGCGCCTGATCGCCGAGATCGGCGTGGCGCCCACCGTCCCTTACGAGTTCGTCGTGCTGCGCCTGGGGCTCACGGCGGACGAGCTGCGGATTTCGGAGGTATAGCCCATGCCCGGCCGAGAAGACCCCCTGCCCGCTTTCAACTTTGTCGTTCAGCTCATCGACAGCGCCGGCGCGGCGCGGACCGTGGCGGGCTTTTCCGAATGCAGCGGGCTCGGGTCCACGCTGGAGGTGCAGGAATACCAGGAAGGCGGCGTCAACGACCGCGTGCGCAAATTCCCGACCCGCTTTACCTACGGCAACATCACCCTCAAGCGCGGGCTGGCGCTGGACCCACTGCTCTGGACGTGGCACGAGGAGCTGTTGCGCGGGCGGGCCACCCGCCGCGATGGGCTAATCCTGTTGTTGAACGAGGCGCGCCAGCCGGTGCTGGCCTGGAAGTGGGAGCGCGGGCTCCCCGTCAGGTGGTCCGGCCCGGCGCTAAACGCCCAGGCCAGCGAGGCCGCCGTGGAGACGCTCGAGATCGCCCACGAGCGGCTGCAACGGTTCCGGATCACCTGAGGAGCGAGCAACCATGCCCCTGGATGTGCGGATCAACGAAGTGACCACGCAGGTGAGCGTGACCGATGACGCGGCGCTGCTGAGCCCGCGGGTGCTGGAGCGGATCATCCAGGCCGTGCTGGCCCGGCTGGAGGCCAAACAGTGGGATGAGCGGCTGGCCCAGGAGGAGCGGGGCCTCGGCTCCGCCCGCCCGGAGCCGCGGCCCCAGTAGCCACAGGAGGTGAGCGGCCGCCATGAGCGAAGCATACGCCCAAGCCTATTTCGAGCGCCTGGACGCCCAGGGCAAGGTGGTCAAGCGCCTGAACATCCAGTTCAACCCCGCCGAGCTGAGCATGGAAAAGGCGGCGCAGATCGCCGAGATCGCCATCCCGGGGATCGATAGCCCCATCCTGCAGTTCATCCGCGGGCAGAACGAAAAGGTCACGCTGGAGCTCTTTTTCGACACCACCGAGCAAGGGACCGGCCCCGGCGCCGCCCCGGTGACCACCCGCACCAACGAGTTCTATGCGCTGGTCAAGATGTCCGGCCGGGAGCACGCCCCGCCCCGCTGCCGCTTCGGCTGGGGCGCCGAGTTCCCCGGCCTGGTCCATCAGGCGGGCGAGGTGATCGGCGCGCGCAAGGCCTTCGATTGCGTCGTCGAGAGCATCCGGCAGAAATTCACCCTGTTCAGCCCGGAGGGCGTGCCCTTGCGGGCCACCCTGGCCGTGTCGCTCCGCGAGTACAAGTCGCTGGAAACGCAGCTCCAGCAGCTCAACCTGCAATCGGCGGACCACACCCGCGTGCACATCGTGCAGCGCGGCGAGACGCTGCCGCAGATCGCCTATATCGCTTACCAGGACCCGGCCAAGTGGCGGCTCATCGCCCAGGCCAACGGGCTCTTGCGCCCGCGGGAGCTGCAGCCGGGCATGGTCCTGGAATTGCCGCCCGAGCGGACCTGAGCCATGACAGAACAGCCAACGCCCATCCATGCCCGACACGATTTCTACGTGCCGGCCTTTGAGCTCAAGGTCGGCGGCCGCAGCCTGGAGCGCGACGTCATCCGCGACGTGCTCTCGGTGAGCTACACCGACAGCCTGGACAAGCTGGACGCCGCCGAGATCACCCTCAACAATTGGGACGCCGACCGCCGCGCGCTCAAATACAGCGACCCGCGGACAACGCCGGTGAACCTGGACCCCGGCGCCGAGATCGAGCTCTATATGGGCTATCACGACCGGGGCGGGCTGACCCTGATGCTGCGCGGCCAGATCGTCTCGCTGGCCCCCGACTTTCCCGCCGCGGGCCAGCCGACCATCCAGGTGCGCGCGCTGAACCAGCTCTACAAACTGCACTACAAGCAAGAGGTGCAGGTCTACACCGACAAGACCGATAGCCAGATCGCCCAGGCCGTGCTGGACCGGATCGCGCAGGAGGCCAGCGCCCCGCGCGGCGGCGGCGGCCGCCCGGCGCTGAACCTGGAGCTGGTGACGCGCAGCGCCAACCGGAGCGAGGAGCCGCACGGCTATATCGTCATCAACAACGACTATCCGATCATCTTTCTGATGGAGCGGGCCCGGCACAACGGCTATGACATCTTTATCGAGGAGGCGGCGGAAAACGGCCGCGCCACCTCCAAGCTGCACTTTCACCCGCCGGACCGGGGCGCGCCCGCCGTGTACGAGCTCACCTATGGGCAGACGCTCATCAGCTTCAAGCCGGCGCTCAAGACCAAGGCCCAGGTGGCCAAGGTGACGGTGCGCGGCTGGAACCCCGCCCGGAAGCGCGAGATCGTGGGGGAGGCCACCTGGGACGACCTGGACATCCGCGGGCTGCCCAGCGCGGAGGACATGGCCGCCGTGGATGCGGCGCTGGCCGGGTCGGAGGAGGTGGTGGCCGACGCGCCCGTCGAGTCCGAGGCGGAGGCCCGGCGGCAGGCCCAGGCCCACCTGGCGCACCTGGCCAAGGACCTGGTGAGCGGTTCGGGGAGCACCGTGGGCCTGCCCGAGCTGCGGGCCGGGCGGCCCGTCTATATCCGGGGGCTGGGCAGCCGCTTCAGCGGCCGCTACCTGGTCACCAGCAGCGCCCACACCATCGACGATTGCGGGTACCTGACCCAGTTCGAGGCCCGCATGGAGGAGCTCAAGTGAGCCGCATCCCTGGCGTCGTGATCGGCCTGGTCCGCAGCCTCGATGACCCCGAGGGGCTGGGGCGCGTGCAGGTCGCCTTTCCCTGGCTGGGCGAGGGCGCGCCGGAGGGGAATTGGGCCCGCATCGCCGCGCCGCTGGCCGGGCCGGGCCGGGGCCAGCAGTTCATGCCCGAGGTGGACGACGAGGTGCTGGTGGCCTTTGAGCACGGCGAAATCCGCATGCCCTATATCCTCGGCTACCTCTGGAACGGCGTGGACCGCCCCCCGCGAGACGACCCCCAGAAGCGGGCCATCCAGACGGTGAGCGGCCACGTGCTCGAGTTCGACGACACGACAGGGAGCGAAAAGATCACCCTGCTCTTCAAGGGCGGGACCCCCAGCGTCACCCTGCGACAGGACGCCGTGGAGATCAAGTTCGATGGCGGGAATTATGTCAAAATCAGCGCGGCGGGCGTCGAGGTCAAGGGCGCCCAGATCCAGTTGAACTAGCCATGCAAATCCAAGTGAGCCCGGACTATCCCTACCCGAGCCTGTTCGTGATCAGCAGCCGGGCGAGCGGCGCCGCCGCCCCGCCCGCGCAGGCCGTCGGCGTGCTGGTCGTCAAGCAGACGGTGTGGGCCGACGGCGCCATCCCGCCCAAGGAGCAGCAACAGCCGATCCTGCTCGCCGACGCGCTGGTGGACCCGCCGGGCGCCGACGCCGCGAGCCTGGAGATCTATCTCGAGTCCGACCTGGCCGCCGATAAACCCACGCTGGACGTGGTCGCCGCGCGGAACCACCCGGCCCGCGGCTACTTTGGCCGCATCCGCATCGACCGCCAGGACGGGGCGGGGTACCAGCCCGCCGCCGGGACCGACCTGGATTGGGGCTGGCAGAGCCGGACGCAGGGGAACGACCCGCCTAGCGGCGCGGCCAACCCGCGCCCGGGCCAGGCGGGCGACGTGGCCGCCTTCGCGCCGGAGACGAGCGACCCGGCCAAGCTGCCGGTCGGGTTCGACAACGCCTTTTACAACGGCGGGCGGCTGCGCGACCTGGCCCGCCTGAAGGCCGGGGACTGGGTGCAGTTCAGCTATTGGTATGGCGTCGGCTGGGTCGTCTGGCCGGTCGCCATCCCCGCCGGGCCGCAGTTGGCGATCACCGTGGGGGGCGCGCCCATCGACCCGCCGGTGAGCCTCGCGCTCCACGCCGATACGGTGGTCTGGGACATGACCACCTGGCGCTTTGCCATCGTTTGGCGGGCCGTCTTTCCCTGGGAAGAGCGCCTCGCCGCCGCTGTCTTGGAGGTCCATTGACATGGGACAGCCCATCACCACCACCGCAGGGGGGATCTGCTTCGCCTTCCCCGACGTCTGCCTGACGCCCATCCCGGGCGGGGGCTCGGCGCCCGTCCCCTACCCGAATATCGGCCAGCTCAGCGGCGCCACCGGCGTGGCCAGCACGGTCCTGGCGGGCGGGAACCCCGTGGTCACCCAGGATAGCACCATCCCCACCACCACGGGCGACGAGGCCGGCTCCCTCGGCGGCGTGACCAGCGGCGCCTTCGGGCAAAAGGTCGAGTTCGCCACGTTCAGCGGCACCGTCAAGGCGGAGGGGGCGGGCGTGGTGCGCATGTTCGATACCACCCAGCAGAACAATCGCAACGCCGTGGGCCGGGTGCTGGGCGGCGTGCCCACGGTCCTGGTAGGAGGTTGAGCGGTGACCCGCAACATCCTGGGCTCCGGCTGGAAATACCCCATCGCCATCGATGGCCGCGGCGGCCTGGCCCTCTCCCGCGAGGAGCAGTCCGTCGCCGAGGCCATCTGGATCATCCTCTCCACCGCCCGGGGCGAGCGGATCATGCGCCCCGAGTTCGGCTGCGGCATCCACGACTATGTCTTTGCCCCCAACAACGCCAGCACCCGCGGCGCCATCGCCTATCAGGTCCAGCAGGCGCTGATCCGCTGGGAGCCGCGCATCGACGTCGCCGCCGTGCGCGTGGAGGACAACCCGGACCAGCCCAACCTGCTCTTGATCCACGTGGACTATGCCATCCGGGCCAATAACGCCTTTCATAACCTGGTCTATCCCTTCTTTATCCAGGAAGGGCCAACGGATCGGTAAGGAGCGCGCCCATGCCTCTGCAACCACCGAAATTGGACGATCGCACCTTCGAGAGCCTCTTCAAGGAAGCGCGGAGCCGCATCCCGCGCTATGCGCCCGAGTGGACCAACTGGAACGACAGCGACCCGGGCATCACCCTGCTCCAGTTGCAGGCCTGGCTGGCCGAGACGATCCTCTATCGCCTGAATCAGTTGCCCGACCTGAACTATATCAAATTCTTGCAGCTCCTGGGCGGGAGACAGGCCCCGGCGCGCCCGGCGCAGGCCGACCTGACCTTTATCCTCAAGGACAAGGTGGACCAGCCGGAGGTCCTGATCCCGCAGCACACCGTCGTCGGCGTCTCGGCGCCCAATTTGGACCAGCCCTTGCGCTTCGAGACCGACCGCGCGCTGCGCGCCATCAGCGCCAAGCTGGCGCTGGTGGTCCGCCTGACCGAGGCGGGCGCGCGGGAGGACGTGACCGAGGACAACAACGCCGCCGGGCGCGCCTATTGGCCTTTTGGCGAGTCGGCCAAGGAGGGCGCGGCGCTGCTGCTCGGCCTGAGCTCGACCCTCCCCTTCCCCCGCGACGAGATCGGCCTGCAATTCTACCTGGCGGAAACAGGCCAGGCGCTGCTGGCCGCCCCCCCGGAGGCCGCGTGCGGCGCGACCGCGCCAGCGGAGCCCTGGCTGGCCTGGGAGTGCTGGGACGGCGTGGCCTGGACGGCGCTGGACCTCACTGGCGACGAGAGCTGCGGCCTGGCCCGCAGCGGCCAGGTCTATTTCAAGGTCCCCGCGCAGCTCCCCTCCGTCGAGTTCGACAAGCTCGGGCTGGGCGACTGCGCCGGGACCGAGGAGGCGCCCTGCTATTGGCTGCGCGTCTCGGTGACCCGGGAGGGCGCCTATCCGGCGGGCCAGGCGCCCCGGCTGGAGGCCGTGCTGACCAACGTCGTGCGCGCCACGGCGGCGCTGACCGCGCTGGACGAGGCCGTCGGCTCCAGCGACGGCGCGCCCAACCAGGTGATGGCGCTGCGCCATGCGCCGGTGCTGGCCGAGCCCCCGCTGGTGTTGGAGGTGGACGAGGGGAGCGGCCCCAAGGAGTGGCGGCAGGCGCCCGACTTTTACGAGACCACCCCCCACGACGAGGTCTATGTCCTGGACCGCGCCGCGGGGCGGATCACCTTTGGCGACGGGCGGCGGGGCCGCATCCCGGTGGCTGGGCAGCTCAACGTCATCGCCCGCCGCTACCGCCACGGCGGCGGCGCCGTCGGCAACGTCGGCGCGGGAACCATCACCGAGCTGGCCACGCCGATCCCCGAGGTGGACTCGGTCACCAACCATAGGGCGGCGGTCGGCGGCGCCGACGAGGAGCCATTGGACGAGACCAAGGTGCGCGAGCCCCGGCGGCTGCTCAAGACCCGCAACCGGGCCGTCACCCTGCAAGATTTCGCCGAGCTGGCCGCCGAGACCCCCGGCGCGCTGGTGGCCCGCGCCCACGCCTACGCGTCCGCCGTCGCCGGCGGCGCCCGCCGCATCTGCGTGGTCATCGTCCCCAGCAGCGAGGGGCCCAAGCCGGTCCCCAGCGAGGAATCGCTGGAGCTGGTCTGCCGCTACCTGGACGAGCGCCGCCTGATCACGACGCAGGTGGTCGTGCGCGGACCGACCTACG
>JAAYEA010000012.1 GCA_012689325.1 Chloroflexota bacterium | reverse complement strand
GACGAGGCGCTGCGGGTGCGGCAGGCCCAGCGATTGCTCGGGCTGCTGGCGGCGGAGCGGCGGGCGCACCTGGTGATCGGGGATTTCAACGCCGTGACGCCGGGGGAGGAGCGCGGGGGCCAGGTCCCGTCCAGCGCGCCGGGGCTGCTGCGGGCGGCGGGGTACGTGGATGCGGCCCAGGCCGCGGGGGCCGTCGCGCCCACCTGCCCCTCGGCGCGGCCCGCGGAGCGGATAGATTATGTCTGGTTGTCACCGGCGCTCGCGGGCTCATTGCGCGGGTGCCAGGTCTGGGACACGCCGCTGGCGCGGGTGGCCTCGGACCATCTGCCGGTGCTGGCGGCGCTGGAGGTATAGCCTATGCCAAGGGCGGCAAGGTCATCTGCTTCTTTCGCGCCGACAGGTACATGACCTTCGGCCTCAGCGAGGACGCGCACCTCTTTGACGAGGGCGAGGGCATGCAGCCGACCCCCTTTGCGCTGCGAGAGCTGACCGCCGCCGAGGAGGCGCAGATCGCCGCGCTGGTCAAAACGGCGGCGAGTTGAGGGCCGCGCCCCTGCTCTAGGTGGCCGAATCGGCCTCGCGCCTGAGGAGGTCGATGATCACGTTGGTATCCAGGACGGCCTTGATCATCGGCGCTACTCAGCCCCGCACGGCGATCAAGTCGCCGTGCTACGCGCCATGGAATGGCGTCGGCAGCGCCCGATGGAATCGGGCTTGTGGGGCCTCCGAGAGCCTGATTCTATCAGGCGCAGCCCCGGCATTCCATGCCGCCTTAGCTCGGCGAGTTCATCGCCGAGCGCGACTTGGCACAAGCCCTGGCTCTATACCAGGCGAGCGCCATGGAATGACCGCAGACAAAGCAACAGGAGAGGCTTCTGGCCTCTCCTGTTGCTGGTATCCCTCTGCGCCCTCTGCGTCTCGGCGGTGCAACCCCTACCGCGAATACGGGTCCGCCGCGTCGCGGAGGCCATCGCCGAGAAAGTTGAAGGCGAGCACGATGAGCACCACGGCCAGGCCGGGCGCCAGCAGCCAGGGCGCCAGGGCCACCGCCCGCAGGTTCTGCGCCTCTTGCAGCAGCACGCCCCAACTGATCGCCGGGGCGCGGATGCCCAAGCCCAGGAAGCTCAGGCTGGTCTCGCTCAGGATCATGTTGGGGATGCTCAGCGACATCTGGGCGATGATGTAGCTCATGAACGCCGGCACCATGTGCCGATAGATGATGCGCACCTCGCCGGTCCCGGAGAGCCGGGCGGCCATGACATAGTCCTCCTCGCGGATGGAGAGGAACTGGGAGCGCACCACCCGCGCCAGCCAGGTCCAGCCGATCAGGGAGAGGACCACGGTGATGCCGAAGTAGATCTTGGTGGGCGGCCAGTCCACCGGCAGCGCCGCGCTGAGCGCCATCCAGAGCGGGATGCTGGGCACGGAGCGGATGAACTCGATGATGCGCTGCACGACGGTGTCCAGGGCGCCGCCGTAATAGCCGGAAAAGCCGCCGATGGTGATGCCCAGCACAAAGCTCAGGATCACGCCCACCAGGCCGATGGACATGGAGACGCGGGCGCCATAGACCAGCCGCGAAAAGACGTCGCGGCCCATGCGGTCGGCCCCCAGCAGGTGGATCGACCCCTCGGGGTCATCGATGCCAAAGAGGTGCAGGTCGCCCTCGAAGAGGCCCCACATCTTGTAGGCCGAGCCGCGCACAAAGAAGCGGACGGGGTATTTCTTGCCCTGGTCGACCTGGAACATCATGCGATAGCTCACCGGGTCGCGAGACTGGGTGAGGCCATAGACAAAGGGGCTCTGCACCTTGCCCTGATCCACGATGCGGATCCGCTGCGGCGGCGCATAGGTGTCCTTCTGGTCATACTTGACCGGGTCATACGGCGCCAGGAACTCGCAAAAGAGGGCCACCAGATAGACCAGGATAACGATGATACCGCCGACGATGGCGGGCTTGTGCTTGCGAAAACGCCACCACATGAGCTGGCCCTGGGAGGCCACAAAGATCTTGTCTTCGGCGGTCTGCGCCGATTCGCGCTGGGCGCGCGCGGAGGGTTCCGACGGGCTAGCGGCCACTGAAGGGGTCCGTGGTTCGGTCATCGGGCCTATCCTCCCCCGTAACGGATGCGCGGATCGACCAGCACCAGGAGGATGTCCGAGAGGAGCGTGCCGATCACGGTGAGGGCGCTGAGCATCATGACGATGGTCCCCGCCAGGAACATGTCCTGGGTCAAGAGCGCCTGCAAGTAGAGCGGCCCCGTGGTGGGGAGGCTGAGCACCACGGCGATGACCGTGGCGCCGGAGACCAGGTTGGGGAGCTGCCAGCCCAGCGTGGCAAAGAAGGGCTTGAGGGCCACCCGCACGGGGTACTTGAAGAGCAGCTTGGTCTCCGTGAGGCCCTTGGCCCGCGCGGTGGTGACGTAGGGCTTGTGCAGCTCGTCCAGCAGGTTGGCCCGCGTGGTGCGGATCAGCCCGGCGGTGCCGCCCATCCCCAGCACGACCATGGGGACCCAGAGGTGCTTGAGCATATCCAGGAACTTGGGCCAACCCCAGGGCGCTTCAATGAACGCGTCCGAGAAGAGGCCGCCCAGGTTGGTGTCAAAGTAGCGGTAGCCGATCCACAAGAGGATCAGGGCCACCATGAAATCGGGGAAGCCCAGCCCGATAAAGCCAAAGAAGGAAAAGAGGTGGTCGCCAAAGGAATACTGGTGCGTCGCCGCATAAACGGAGACGGGAAAGGCCACCGCCCAGACGAAGAGGAGCGCCGCCAGCGAGATGGCCACGGTCAGGCCCAGGCGCTCCCAGATCAACTCGCTGACCGGCCGGTTCCACAGGAACGACTGGCCGAAATCGCCGCGGACGGCCTTGCCCAGCCACCGCAGGTATTGCATATACATGGGTTGGTCCAGCCCGTATTGGCGGGTCATGGCGTCGATGGCGGCCTGGTCCATCATCTCGCCCTGCGCCGCGCGCGCGGCCATATAGCTGGTGAGATAGTCGCCCGGCGGCAATTGAATCAGGGTGAAAGAGATCACCGACACGACCAGCAACGTGGGGATGGTTAGGACAAGCCTGCGCAAGAAGTACTGCAGCATGTTCTCCCCCGATAACGGATTTGGCTCGCCGCTCGCGGCCCGGCGCCATGTCCCTGGGCCGCCGGGAGCGGCGAAAAGCCTCCCGCAGGCCGGTTGGCCTGCGGGAGGGGTGAAGCAGTGTCAGTTGCTTAGGCCTTGATGTACCACTGCTCCGGCGCGGTGTTGCCGGGGTGCAAGCAGTTCCAGTCGGCCACGCCCGTCTCCGGGACGTTGCGGACGTTGTTGCGAACGATGCCGACGGCGGGCAGCAGGCCCACGGTGCCGATGAACCAGGTCTGCTCGGCGTTCAGGTCCATCAGCTCGGTGGCGTAACCCACCAGCTCGGCCTCGGTCTTGGCGCCCTTGCACTGGTCATAGAGCTCGTAGGCCTTCTTGACCTCGGCCGGGGGCTCGACGCCCTCCTTGCCGCCGGTCAGCCACCAGTCGCGATAGCACCAGCCGACGGTGGTCTGGCCTTCGTTGCTGGGCATCCAGTAGATGCCGTCCACCAGCGGGTGGGCGCAGCGGTCCATGCCCCAGACGCCGATCTGGCGCACGGTCTTGGCGTTGCCGCGCTCCTGGTAAAGGCTGCGCTCCATCATGTTGCCGGTGGCCCGGATGCCGATATCGCGCCATTGCTGGCAGATCATCTCGACGGCGTCCTGCATGGTCACCCAGGTGGTCATCTCGATGACGATGGAGAGCGGCGTGCCGTCCTTGCGCAGACGGAAGCCCTCGGCGTCTTTTTTGGTGAGGCCGATACCATCCAGCAACTCGTTGGCCTTCTTGATGTCATAGTCGGCCCAGGCCGTGGAGTGCTCGGGCTTGTAGTACTTGAGCGTGGGCAGGATCGAGCACTGCCGCGGGGTGCCCATGCCGTTATAGACCACCTCGTTGATCTCGGCCCGGTTGATGGCCAGCGAGAGGGCATGGCGAAAGTCCTTGTTGTTGAACAACTCGGCCAGCCCGGCATCCTCGCAGCACTGGTTGGGCAGGAGCATCGTCTCGGAGCCGTTGGCCTGGGTGTGCTTGAGCACGCGGTACCCGCCCTTTTCGGCGTTCTCGATATAGAGCGGGAAGTTGCTCCAGGTGATGTGCCGCCACTGGGCGTCGATCTCGCCCGAGATGGCCTTGAGGCCGGCCATGTCAGCGCTCTCGATCAGGTCCATGCGGATGCGATCGATGTAGGGGAGCTGGTTGCCCTCGGGGTCCACGCACCAGTAGTAGGGGTTGCGCTCAAAGACCACGGGGTTCCCCGCCGTGGGCACCGCGGTGATGACCCAAGGCCACACCCGCGGCATCTCGGGGTTGTTCCAGTCATCGCGGTTGCCGTGCAAGCTCCACCAGTTCTCCAGCTTGAGCTCGGCCAGCTTTTTGTCGATGTCTTCCTTGGAGGCATAGGTGGGGTGGAACTGCTTCAGGTAATGCTTGGCCATGGAGGCCGACATGCCCTGGCCGGTAGCGGAGGCCAGCATGACCATGAAGAGGCCATGGGTGCCCACGAACTTGAACTTGAAGGAATAGTCGTCCAGCTTGGTGATCACCACCGGCTCGCTGTTGATGGTCAGCCAGGCGGGAAAGCTGGGGGTCAGCTCCTTGTTCAGCAGCATGTCGTTATAATAGTACTCGATCCCCTCGGCGGTGAGCGGCGTGCCGTCGGACCACTTGACGCCCTTGCGGAGGTACATGGTGTACTCGCTGCCTTCCGCGTTCTGCTCCCACTTGGAGACGAGGTGCGGGATGATCTCGTCCGCATTGAGCGTGTAGCGGGTGAACCCGGCATAGCTCAGGCGGGAGTCGATGATCCAGGCGTCGCTCATGCCGGTGGCCACGCGGCGCATCGTGCCGCCGTATTGGCCGATCTCTTCCACCACTTCGATTACGCGCGGATCCTCCGGCAGGCGGTCCTCGACGGGCGGCAGTTTTCCGGCCTTGACCAACTCGGCCAGCATGGGGGCTTCCTTGAACTTGGGCTGCGGGACGGCGGTAGGCTGGGCCGGGGCAGCGGTAGGCTGCGCGGGAGCGGCAGTCGGCTGCGCCGGGGCCGAGGTCGGCTGCGCCGGGGCCGCGGTGGGCTCGGCGGCCGGCTGGGCGCAGGAGGCCAGCGTGACGGCGGCGGCGCTCATGGCGGCGAATTTCAAAAAGGCGCGACGGGACAGGGTGTTGCCAGACATTGGGTATCCTCCTCGATATGAGTATCCTTGACGATCCACAACGACCGGTCTTGGGCCGCTGATCACCCCCCTCCATTGCAGGGACGAATCACGGGATATTATGTCTGGGAGTCGAGCCGATGTTCTGTGGCTGATTATAACACGCAAT
>JAAYEA010000119.1 GCA_012689325.1 Chloroflexota bacterium | reverse complement strand
CATGGCGACCATCGAGTTGACGCTGCCGCCGCCGATGGCGTTGGCGCCCATCTCGGCGCGATGCTGCCGGAAGGCCTCGAATTCGGCCGGATCGGGCTTGGCAAACTTGTGCGGGACGCTGAGCAGCCTCTCCACATCCTCCAGGGTCTTGATCGGCTTTTCCATGTCCCACTGGGTAAAGATGCCCTCGTCTTCCTCATAGACCCAGCGCAGGTCGCCCTTGGGCGTGTGCAAGAGGGTGATGTGCCGCGTGCGGATGTCCGAGACCTTCTCGGGGGGCAGCACCTCGACGTACTCTTGCGGCGCCTCCAGGAAGCGCTGGTAGCCCTGCGGCTCAAAGACGCGTGGGATCCTCACATGGTTATGCGGCGGCTTGACGTCGCAATGGCGCTGGACCAGCCGGGCGGCCCGGCGGAACCGCTCTTCGTCGCGCCAATCGCCAAACTCGGTGGAATCGATATCGCCGTTCGGCGACCAGGGGATGGGCGACACGATCGGGATGCGGTCGACCTTTTCCCGGCGATAGGTGCCGCAGACGCGGCGGCAGCAGGCTTGATAGTCAAAGGTGGTGTTGGCCATATGGATCTCCTCTCGTCTCGAGGCTGGTTCCGGATTCTAGAGAGCGACCTGATCGGCAGCGAACGGCCGCGGCAGCGTCGCGATGAGCTTGAGCCAGTCGCGATACTGCGGCAGCGAAAAGGGCGGGTACCCGGAGAGATAGTGGTTGCCATACGACTGGCCGTCCACTTCCCAGGTGATCAGGTAGAGCCGCTGCTCGCCCGCATAGCAGCGCGCCCGGCCCACCTGCCAGTTCTGGTTCGGGGCGACCTGCGCCGTGCCGGAGAGAACCTCCTCGCCGCTATCCGCGTCCCAGACGCGATAGCTGACCTCGGCCTCGCGCCGGGTATCGTTGGCGATGAACACGGGCAGGAACTTGTCGCGGCCGGGCTCGGCGAACATGACGCAGATGGGCGCTTGCACCCGCCGGATATAGTGGTAGGCGAGCTTGACGCCGTGGTAATAGTCCACCACCGCGTCGGAGAACTGCGGCCAGCCATCGAGCACGTTCCACCACAGGATGCCGCTGGTGTACCACTTGCGCTGGCGCGCCAGCTCGATAAAGAACTTTTTGGCCTCCGCCTGGCTGATCTGGCTCGTGAGGGCCAACTCTTCCAGGCTCTGCGGGACCAGGCCAAAGAACTCGCGCACTTGGCTGACCATCAAGTCGATGCGGTCGCGGTTGATGGCCGGGTGATCCCAGTGATAGACGGCGTGCGTCTGCCATTCGCTGTTATCTTGCCAGGGCCACAGCTTGTCCGGCGAGATGAAGCGGCGGATCGAGGAGACGTTGGGGCAGCCGTGATAGCCGATCTCGCCAATAAAGTGTGCCGTGTTATGGGCGTAAAAGTCGCTCTTGCAATAGCCCCGCGGCCCCCAGAGATGCTGCTCCGGGGCGCGCTGGCGGGCATTGGGCAGCAGGGCGATGGACGGGGCCAGGTACGGCGAGCTGGGCACATAGTGCCGCTGAGGATCGCAGCGCTGCACGACGCGCAGCAAGACCTCGCGGTTGATCCGGTTATAGTCCGGCGGCAGCGCATCCTGCCTATAGTTGTCGTCGATCTCGTTATCGCCGCACCAGAGCGCCAGCGCGGGGTGGTTGCGCAGCCGGGTCACCACCACCTCGGCCTCTCGCCGCACCAGGTCCAGGAAATCCGCCGTCTGGGGATAGTGGGAGCAAGCAAAGGCGAAATCTTGCCACACCAGGATGCCTGCGGCGTCGCAGTGGTCAAAGAAGGCATCGTTTTCATAGACGTTGCCGCCCCAGCAGCGCACCATGTTGCAGCCCAAGTCATCAACCAGCGCCAGCGCCGCGGCCAGCCGCTCGCGGTCGCGGCTGTGGAAAGCGTCCAGCGGCACCCAGTTGGTGCCCTTGACCATGATCGGCACATCGTTGACCACGAACTGGAAATGGCTCTGCGGGTCCAGGGGGATGTCGCAGCGCCCGGAGGTCTCCAGCGCTGGCTTGACCGGCTCTTGCCCGCTGGCGGTCTCGGTGCGCAGCACCTGGACCTTGCGCAGGCCCACGTGGTCGGTCCGCTCGGCCACCACGCGGCCATGGTGCAGCAGTTGCGCTTTCACCTCGTAAAGCGCTGGCTCGCCGTAGCCCTTGGGCCACCAGAGCCGGGCGCCGGGCACGGGGATGCGGCAATGGTCGGCGCTGAACTCGAGCGGCCACTCATAGTCGAAGGTGTGGTCGCCGCAGGCGCCATGAAAGCGCACCGAGAAGCCGTCCAGCATCGCGGCGTCGGTGTGGAACTGCAGGTGCACGCCGATGGTCGCGCCGTCGGGGCGGATATCGAAGGTCCAGTAATAGATCTCGGTGAAATCGGTGGCCGGGCGCTGTTGCAACCGCACGGGGCGCCAGATGCCCGCCGAGACCGCGCGAGGCATGATGTCCCAGCCCCACACGTGCGGGGCCTTGCGAGTATACAGCGCCTCCTGGCGATGCTCGCTGGTGGAGAGCACGGCGTCATAGTGCGCCTGGCGAGCGCGGTTCATGACCGAGCCGAGGCGGACGGTGAGCCGGTTCTCCTGGCCGAAGCGCAGGGCGCGGGTCACGTCGAAGCGGTGCTCGACCAGCGCGTTCTCCGTTTCGCCGACCTGGACATCGTTGACCCAGATGGTGGCATAGATGTCCAGCCCCTCGAAGCACAGCTCCCAGGGCTGCCCGCCCGGCGCCCGGGGCGCGGCGAAGGTCCGTGTGTACCACCACTCGTGGTATTCCAGCGGGCGCAACAACTTGGTGTTATTGGCAAAGAAGGGATCGGGGAGTTGCCCGGCGCGTTCCAGGTCCAACTCGACGTTGCCGGGGACCTGCGCAGGCACAAATGAGCAGCCCGAGGCCAGCAGCTCGGCGGGCGTGGAAACCGCGCGCTCGCCCTCGGCCCAGTGGGCCAACTTCCATTCGCCATCCAGCGAGATGCTCGTGGTCATATCGGCGTTCCACCTTTCCTGTTGGTCCACGCTCTATCCTGACAAGCAGTTCGGCAGAGAGCGGCAATCTCTCTGCCGAAAGGATGTGGGTCTTGGCCGTCGCTTGCCGAGCCGAATGGGCGGTTACGCCCCGGTCTTGGTGCCGCATTCCGGGCAGAACTTGGCGCCCTTGGTCTCTTTGCCGCAGTTGGGGCAGACGGTCGGCGCGGGCTCCAGTTTGGCGCCGCACTCGGCGCAGAACTTGCCGCCCTTGACCTCCGCGCCGCACTTGGGGCACTTGGCTGCCGCTGCGGGCTGCACCACCGGGCCGCCACACTCGGAGCAGAACTTGGTGCCCGGCGGCTGCGGCTTGCCGCATTTGCTGCAGCGGGCCATGTTCGCGCTCGCCGTCTTGGCCGCCTCGGCGGCGCTCTTGATCGCCTGATCGATGCCAAAGGCGCTGGCGATGCCTTTCAGCACGCCGGCGGCCTGCTCCGCCTGCGCTTCGGCGATCTCTTCGCTGCGCGGAGAGTCGTCGTTGCAGGTCTCCGCCTGGGCATCCCAGCAGCTGGGGCAGCAGACCATGTTGCAGGTCGGGCACTCGTGAAAGCGAGACTCGACCTGGGCCCAGGCGGCGTCCAGTTGCGTCTGCGTCATCGTGGTGGTGTAGCGATTGTCATCCAGCGCGCGGTCGGCCATGGAGCCGACGATCGGCACGTTGCGCAAGAGCCCGCCCAGGGCGCTGCGCCCTACCTCCTTGGCGATGGTGCCGCCCACGCTGGGCGTGCTGCGAAACTCGCGGTCGCACTTTTCGCAGTAAAAGACCGCATACGGGCCCATCCCATCATTGCGCACATCGTAGCGAGGCATCCGAGTTGTCATTGGTTCATCTCCCAGGGTTGATCAGCTCTTGTCATCGGGGCTTGCGGCGGCACGGTCTCCCTGCGCCGGACACGAAAAGTCGACGTCGGGAGTTGCACGCTTCTGTGACCATGATACTCCACATCTCGGCTCGGTGTCAATTCCTCTGGACGCCCTTTGCGCCCCCCGGCCGTGATCTCATGGTAGCTAATCCGTCACCCTCGGCAAATGCGCGGTTACCAGGTTTGCAGGGCCGAGGGAAGCTGCGTGCCTTCCGGGCGCTTTGACCCCTCGGCCCTTCCATGCTATAATCAGCGCGATTCGGATCGGCGCATCCGAAGGTTCTCCGAACCGCTCCGCCTACCGAGCAATCCACGGCGTGCGGTCGTCGTGCCGCTTTTTCGAGGCGGCCAAAGGTATGGGGGGAAACGCCCATGCCCTCCGTGTCTGAGAAGGAGAATCGGCCTGTGTGTTTGCCCTGCCGACGTTCTCCCTGCGAGTGCGTCGGCTTTTTTGTTTCGAGGGAGGGTGCAGTGCGTGCAGCTGTGATCACCGTGAGCGACAAGGGCTACGCCGGGCAGCGCGAGGACACCAGCGGCCCGGCGCTGGCCGAGGCCTTGGCGCGGATGGGCGCCGAGGTGGCGGCCATGCGTCTGGTCCCCGACGAGCCCGAGATGATCGCTGGCGCCTTGGTGGAGCTAGCTGATCAGCTCGGCATGGACCTCATCGTCACCACCGGCGGCACTGGCCCGGCGCCCCGCGATCGCACGCCGGAGGCCACCCGCGCGGTCATCGAGCGCGATCTGCCGGGCCTGGCCGAGGCGCTGCGCTTCGAGGGGTATAAGAAGACGCCCCTGGCGGTGCTGAGCCGCGGGATCGCGGGCATCCGCGGGAAGTGCCTCATCGTCAACCTACCCGGCAGCCTCAAGGCCGTGCGCGAGGGGATGGAGACGCTGGCTCCCATCCTGCCCCACGCCGTGCAGATGATCCAGGGGCGCGATTTGGAGCACAAGCATGGCTGATCGCGAGCGCTATCCGGTCCTCAGCGTCGAAGAGGCCCAGGAGCGGGTGCTGGCCCTGGTGCGCCCTCTGGAGGCCGAATCCGTGCCCCTGTTGCAGGCGCTGGACCGCGTGCTGGCCGAGCCGATCGTCGCCGATATGGACGTGCCGCCGCTGGCCAACTCGGGCATGGACGGCTATGCCCTGCGCGCCGAGGACATCCGCGACGCGACGCAGCAATCCCCCGCGCGCCTGCGCGTCATCGGCGAGCTGGCGGCGGGGCAGATTTCGCCCTTGTTCGTCGGCCCTGGCGAGGCGCTGCGCATCATGACCGGCGCCCCGGTCCCCGCCGGGTCGGACACGGTGGTGCGCTTCGAGGATACTCGCCAGAGCGGCGACACGGTGGAGATATATGTAGCCGACCCGCGCGGGCGCAACGTCCGCGCCGCCGGCGAGGATGTGCGTCAGGGCCAGACGGTGCTGCAACCCGGCGCGCGCCTCCGCCCCGCCGAGATCGGCATGCTGGCCCTGGCGGGCCGCGCGACGGTCCAGGTGGTGCGGCGCCCGCGGGTGGCGATCCTGGCCACCGGCGATGAGGTGGCCGACCTGGGCGAGCCGGTGGCCCCGGGGCAGATTCGCAACATCAACAGCTATGCCTGCGCGGCGCAGGTGACGCGCTGGGGCGGGTTGCCGCTGTTGCTCGGCCTCGCCCGCGACCGTCGCGACGAGCTGGCGGCCAAGCTCGAGGAGGGCCTGGCGCTGGGCGCCGACTTGCTGGTCACCTCCGGCGGCGTCTCGGCGGGGGATTTCGACCTGGTCAAGCAAGTCCTCGCCGCCGCCGGGCGGATCGACTTTTGGTGGGTCAACATGAAGCCGGCGCGGCCGGTGGCTTTTGGCGCCATCCGCGGGACGCCGCTGCTGGGGCTGCCGGGCAACCCCGTCGCCGCCATGGTCAGCCTCGCCCTGTTGGGCCGCCCGGCCATCCGCAAGATGGCGGGGCACACCACCTGGGAGTGGCCCTCGGTGCTGGCCACGCTGCGCGAGCCCATCGCCCGCAAGGACGGCCGCCGCCACTACTTGCGCGTGCGGCTGGCCCGCCAAGGCGAGGGCTGGCTCGCCGAGCTGACCGGCGACCAGGGCGCAGGGATCGTCAGCTCGATGGTGCAGGCCGACGGGCTGGCGATCATCCCGGAGGACGTGGCGCACCTGCCCGCGGGCAGCCCGGTGCGCGTGCTGCTATTGGATTGACCGCGAGGGACACGAAAAGACAGGCGCGCGGCCGCTCCGCCCGCGCGATAGGATAAGCGAAATGTCGCAAGATTACCCGACCATCAGCCTCGACGAGGCCTGGCGGCGCATCGCCGCCGCCGTGCGGCCGCTGCCGCCTCGGCTCATCCCGCTCGCCGAGGCCCTGGGCTGCGTGTTGGCGCAGGACGTGCAGGCCACGGAAAACATGCCCCCCTTCGCCGCCTCGGCCATGGACGGCTATGCCGTGATCGCCGCGGACGCCACGCCGTCGCGCCGCGTGATCGGCGAGCAGACCGCGGGGCGCCAGTTGCCTCTGCGCGTCGAGCCAGGCGCCGCCGCGCGCATCATGACCGGCGCGCCGCTGCCCGAGGGCGCGGATGCCGTGATCAAGGTGGAGGATAGCGTCGAGCAGGACGGCTGGGTCCGCTTTACGGCCGCCGTCCCCGCCGGCCGCGACGTGCGCCCGGCCGGACAAGACGTGGCCGCCGGGGAGGTTGTCCTGGAGCGCGGGGCGGTGCTGGGCCCTGCCGAGATCGGCTTGTTGGCCACCGTGGGGCGGATCGCCGTGCTGGCGCACCCCCGCCCGCGCGTGGCGGTGATGGCCACCGGCGACGAGCTGGTGGCGCCGGACCAGCAGCCTGGCCCCGGCCAAATCCGCGACTCGAACAGCTATGCGCTGCTGGCGGCGGTGCAGGCCGCCGGATGCCAGGCGATCCACCTGGGCCGCATCCCCGACGATGAGCAAGCCCTGCGCGCCGCCATGCTCTCCGGCCTGGCCCAGGCCGACGCGCTGATCACCTCTGGCGGCGTCTCCATGGGCACCCGCGACCTGGTTAAGCCGCTCTTGGAGGAGCTGGGCGCGGTGCATTTCGGCAAGGTGGCCAGCCGCCCCGGCAAGCCCTTCACCTTTGCGACGGTGCAGGGCAAGCCGGTCTTTGGCCTGCCCGGCTTTCCCGTCTCCTCCCTGGTCACCTTCGAGAACATGGTGCGCCCGGCGCTGCGCATCATGGGCGGGCACGCCAGGCTGCGCCGCCCGCGGGTTATGGCCCGCCTGAGCCACGCCATCCGTCACGCGCCTGACCGCACCGAGTTCCAGCGCGCCGTCGTCGCCCAGCGCGATGGGGCCTATTGGGCCGCCACCACCGGCGTCCAGGTCTCCGGCCGGCTCAAGTCCATGGCCGGGGCCAACGCCCTGTTGGAGCTGCCCGCGGGGGTCAGCGATTTCGCCCAGGGGCAAGAAGCCGTCGCCATCCTGATCACCCTGCCCGAGGTGGACTAACGTGTCTTCCTTGCCTTGCGCCGACCGTATGGGCCGCGCCATCACCTATCTGCGGGTCTCGGTGACCGACCGCTGCAACCTGCGCTGCGTCTATTGCATGCCCGCCGAGGGCCTGCCTTTACAGGAACACGCCGATATCCTGCGCTACGAGGAGATCGCTCGCTTGGTGAGCATCGCCGCCGAGCTGGGGATTCGCCGCGTCCGCCTCACCGGCGGGGAGCCGCTGGCCCGGCGCGGGCTGACGGACCTGGTGCGGATGCTGGCCGGTATCCCCGGCGTGCAGGACCTCTCCATGACCACCAACGGGTCGCTATTGGCCCGGTATGCGGCGCCGCTGGCCGAGGCGGGCCTGACGCGGGTCAATATCAGCCTGGATACGCTGCGCCCCGACCGTTTCCGCCAGATCACCCGCTGCGGCGAGCTGGCCGAGACGCTGGCGGGCATCGAGGCGGCCCGCCGCGCGGGGCTGGAGCCGGTCAAGGTGAACATGGTGGTGATGCGCGGGCTCAACGACGATGAGGTGGTGGAGATGGCCCGCCGCTCGCTGGAGCAGGGCTGGAACGTCCGCTTTATCGAGGTGATGCCGCTGGGCGAGGGCGCGCACTGGTCCGGCGACGGCTATGTCCCCATCGACGAGGTGCGCCAGGCCATCGAGCAGGCGCTGGGGAGCCTGGAGCCGGCCGAGCTGGCGGGCAACGGCCCGGCCCGCTATTATCGCTGGGCTCATGCCCCGGATGCGGGCACCATCGGCTTTATCAGCCCGATTAGCGACCACTTTTGCGCCTACTGCAACCGCCTGCGCCTGACCGCTGATGGCAAGCTGCTCCCGTGCCTCTTTGGAAAGCAAGAGCTCGACCTGCGCGCCGCCTTGCGCCAGGGCGCGGACGACGCCGCCTTGCGCGACCTGTTTCGAGAGGCCATCGCGGCCAAGCCCCGCGGCCACGATGCCCCAGACCATGTGGCCCCCGGCGAGCGGCTCATGTCCCGGACGGGCGGATAGGAGAGACAAGATGCCCCTAACCCATCTGGATGCCGAGGGCAACGCCCGCATGGTGGACGTCGGGGACAAGGCCGTCACCCAGCGCGAGGCCGTGGCCGGCGGCGAGGTGCTCATGCAGCCCGGGACGCTGGCGCTGATCCAGCAGGGCGGGATGCCCAAGGGCGACGTGCTGGCCGTGGCGCGGGTGGCGGGGATCATGGCCGCCAAGCGCACCGCCGAGCTGATCCCCCTCTGCCACCCGCTGCCGATCACCGCGGTGGCCGTGGATTTCCGGCCCGACGAGGCGCGCAGCGCCATGCTGGTCACCGCGCGGGTCAAGTGCGCCGGCGTCACCGGCGTCGAGATGGAGGCGCTCACCGCCGTCTCGGTGGCGGCGCTGACGATCTATGACATGTGCAAGGCCGTGGACCGCGGCATGCGCATCGACAACATCCGCCTGCTGCGCAAAAGCGGCGGGCGCAGCGGCGAATGGATACGAGAGGACGAACATGAACCCACAAGGTAAGGTGGTCGCGGTCTGCGTCAGCAGCCGCAAGGGCGTGCCCAAGCACGATATCAAGTCCGGCCAACTGCGCGTGGATTGGGGGCTGGAGGGCGACGCCCATGCCGGCAATTGGCATCGCCAGGTGAGCCTGCTGGCCCTGGAGAGCATCGACAAGATGCGCGCCAAGGGGCTCAAGGTGCGGCCGGGCTCGTTTGCCGAGAACATCACCACCGAGGGGATCGAGCTTTATACCCTGCCGGTGGGGACGCGCCTGCGCCTGGGCGGCGCCCTGGTGGAGGTGACCCAGATCGGCAAGGTCTGCCACACCAAGTGCGCCATCTATGACCTGGCCGGGGATTGCGTCATGCCCCGCGAGGGCATCTTTGTGAAGGTGCTGGAGCCGGGCAGCGTGGCGACGGGGGACGCCGTGGAGGTTCTTTCGGCGACCAGCGAGGCGGGCGCATGATCTATATCGGGCTGGACGACACGGATGTGGTGGATTTCGAGCGTGGCACCGGCAAGCTGGCGCGGCAACTGGCTCCCGACCTGGAACGGTTTGGCGTCGTCTTTGGCATCTCGCGGCACCAACTGCTCGTCGATCCTCGCGTGCCCATGACCAAGCGCAACAGCTCTGCCTGCCTGCACCTGCAGAGCGACGTCAGCCTGGACGAGCTGGGCGAGTTCGTGGCCGAGTATGTGGGGGAGATCAGCCCCGTGGGCAGCGACCCCGGCGTCTGCGTCGCACGCCGCGTCCCAGCGCCCATCACGGCCTTTGGCCGGCGCGCCCAAACCGAGCTCGTGCGCCAGCAGGAGGCGCGGCAACTGGCCGCGGCACACGGGCTGTTCCTGCGCGGGCTGGGCGGCACCGAGGATGGCGTCATCGGCGCGCTCTCCGCCGTCGGGCTGGGGGCTTCCGGACAGGATGGGCGTTTTATCCTGGTGGGCGCCATGCGCGAGCTGGATGGGGTGCAGCCGATCGCGGCGGTGCTGGCCGCTGGCATCACGGCGGTGCGGGACACGGCCGACAACCCCATCACCGAGGGGCTGATCCAGACCGGGGGCAAGCTGCGGCCGGCCCTGCGGGACGGGCGCCCGGTTCTTTATGTGGAGCGCGGCGATCCCTATTGGCTGCCGCTCAAGCTGGACTGAAGCCGCCATGTCCATCGCGCTGCGCGCCGAGGGCCTGAGTTATGCCTACCCGCAGCAGGGGCTGGGCCTGGCCGCCACCGATTTCGCCGCGGCCGCTGGCGAGACCTGGGTCGTCACCGGGCCTTCCGGCTGCGGCAAGAGCACCCTGGCGCGTTGCCTGGCGGGCCTGATCCCCCACCTCTATCGCGGGCAGATGGGCGGCCGGGTCTGGGTAGGCGACCTGCGCACCGACCAGGCCGAGCTGTGGCAGCTCGCCGAGCGGGTGGGGCTGGTCTTTCAGAACCCGGCCCTGCAATGCCTGGCCTCCACGGTGGAGGAAGAGCTCGCCTTCGGCCTGGAGAACCTCGGCCTCCCCCGGGCCGAGATCGCCAGCCGGATCGCGACCGGCCTGGAGCGCTTTGGGCTGGCCGAGCTGGCCGGCCGCGCGCCCCACACCCTCAGCGGCGGGGAACAGCAACGCCTCATGCTGGCCGCCGCGCTGGCCCGCGAGCCTGGCGCCCTGGTGCTGGATGAGCCGCTCTCCATGCTGGACAGCGCCGCCGCGACCCAGTTCGTCGCCGACGTGGCCGCGCTGGCGGCGCAAGGCGCCACGGTGGTGGTCTGCGAGCACCGGGACGCCTACTTCCACGGTGGAGCCGTCCGGCGCTATGCCATGCCTGGCCGGTGGTCGCCCGCCGACCTGCCCCACCCTCCCCCGCTACCCTTGACGGCGGAGGCGGAGGTGCTGATCCAGGGGCTGGCGCTAGGACACGGGGAGCGACGGCTCTTTGCCAACCTTGACCTGCGGCTGCGCGGCGGCGAGGTGGTGGCGCTGGTGGGGCGCAACGGCGTGGGCAAGACGACCCTGTTGCGCGCGCTGGCCGGATTGCACCCCCACGGGGGGCGCATCGCCGCGGCGGACGGCGCCCGGCCCGAGCTGGGGCTGATGTTCCAGAACCCCGACTGGCAGATTTTCAACCCGACGGTCCGCGACGAGATGCGCTACCGGCTGGCGAGCCCCGATGAGGCGCTGTACGCCTGGGCGCTGCAGGCGCTGGGCTTGGGCGCCTACGAGCAGACGCCGCCGCTCCTTTTGAGCGAGGGGGAGAAGAAGCGTCTGGCCCTGGCTATCCTGCTGATGCGGCGTCCCCGGCACGGGGTGCTGCTCGACGAGCCGACGCTGGGGCAAGACGATGGCCACCGCGCCATCATGGGCGGCGCGGCGCGCGCTCTGGCCGGGGCGGGCTATGTCGTCATCGCCGCCACCCACGACCTCGACTGGGCGAGCCGCTACGCCGACCGGCTCATCTTGCTTGGTCGAGGCCGCGTGCTGGATGACGGGCCGACGGCGGAGGTGCTGGGCCACCCTGCGGCCTGGCGCGAGGCCGGACTTGTGGTCCCGCCGTGGCTGCGCGCCTGAGGGCGTCGTCCCGCTGGCGTTTGACAGATTTCCGATTCCCGATACACTAGGGACAGTTGAACAGCTGATGCAGTTTCTCCGAGTCTCATGGCCTGTAGACCATGGCGCGTCCATGGCGTGAGACCGATAGGGTGCGGTTGGAAACGGCCGTGCCTCCCGTGTTTGGAAAGGAGATCTGCCGCATACGCCAGAACCGGACATGCCTTTGGCATGCCTGCGCTTGTGGTTTGGATCGGTATCGATCATTGCGGCGACTCACTTCCGAGTCGCCGCTTTTGTTTTGTCCAGGAGCGAGCCACCATCGAAACGATCTGGAACGGCCTGAAAGAGGCGATTCGCCTCATCGTCTCGCAGGACCCGGCCCTGTTCGAGATCCTGCTGCTGTCGCTGCGCGTCTCGGGCACGGCGCTGCTCTTCAGCACCCTCATCGGCGTGCCGCTGGGCGCCGTCATGGGCCTCAGCCGCTTCATTGGCCGGCGCTTTCTCATCGCCCTGCTCTATACCGGCATGGGCTTCCCGCCGGTGGTGGTGGGCCTCTTCGTCTACCTGATGCTCTCGCGCAACGGGCCGCTGGGGCAGCTCGACTGGTCCATCATCCCCAACCTCTTTACCCCGGCGGCCATGGTCGTCGCCCAGTGCATCATCTCGTTCCCGCTGGTGGCCGGCTTTACCATGGCGGCCGTGATGGGCGTGGACCCGGCGCTCCGGCAGCAGGTGCAAGCCATGGGCGCCACCCGCTGGCAGACCACCGTCGCCATCCTCTCCGAGGCGCGGGTAGGCGTCATCGTCTCGGTCATCGCCGGTTTCGGCAGCATCATCTCGGAGGTGGGCGCGGTGATGATGGTGGGCGGCAACATCGAGCACCGCACCCGCATGCTCACCACCGCCATCGTGCTAGAGACCGGCAAAGGCAATTTCGATCTGGCCCTGGCCATCGGCGTGATCCTGTTGGCGATCTCGTTCATCACCAATGTCGCCATGCTCTACCTGCAGGGAAAGGGCTTTGACGAATGAACGAGACCATTTACCAGTTGCGCGGCATCACCAAGAGCTACGGCAACGGCTTTGCCTTGCGCCTGGACGAACTGGACATCCGGCGCGGCGAAATCCTGGCGCTGGTGGGGCCCAGCGGCGCGGGCAAGAGCACCCTGCTGCGGCTGCTCAACTTTCTCGAGTCGCCCAACAGCGGGAGCATCCGCTTCATGGGCGCCGAGGTTCGGCCGGGCGGAGCCATGCCGCTGGAGCTGCGCCGCCGCGTCACCACGGTCTTTCAGCGGCCCGTGCTGCTCAACCGCAGCGTCGCCGCCAACGTGCGCTACGGGCTCGACCTGCGCGGCCGCGGCGAGGGCGACCGGGTCAAGAGTGCGCTGGAGACGGTGGGACTGGCTGACCTCTCGCACCAGCGCGCCCGCACCCTCTCCGGCGGCGAGGCCCAGCGCGTGGCCCTGGCGCGGGCCCTGGTCCTGGAGCCGGATGTGCTGCTCCTGGACGAGCCCACCGCCAACCTGGACCCCTACAATGTCGGGCTGATCGAGGGGATCGCCCGCCAGCTCAACCAGGAGCATGGCGCGACGCTGGTGCTGGTCACGCACAACGTCTTTCAAGCCAAGCGCCTCGCTCACCGCGTGGGGCTGATGCTGGAGGGGCGCCTCGTCGAGCTGGCCGAGGCGGAGGCCTTTTTCGAGTCCCCCGCCGATCCGCGCACCGCCGCCTTTGTGCGCGGCGAGATGGTGTACTAACAGGTTGCAGGTTCCACGTCGAAAGTGAGAAGTCGACCGCCCGGGGCCGCTGCTGACGCGCGACGTAGGGCCTGTCACCTGCAACCTGGAACTGGGAACCTGAAACTGGACACAGGAGGATCTCATGAAGAAGAACATCGTCTATTGGCTCCTGATCGTTTCGCTGCTGGCCAGCCTGATCGCCGGCTGCGCCGCGCCAGCGGCAGCCCCCACCGCGACGGCTGTCCCGCCGACTGTCTCAGCCGCCACCGTGGCCCCGGCGACGAACACCGCCGTCCCGCCGACCGTGGCGCCGGCGACGAACACGCCGGTCCCGCCCACCGCGGCCCCCACCGCCGCGCCGACGGCCATGACCGCGCACGACTCGCTGATCCTGGCCACCACCACCAGCACGGAAAACTCGGGCCTGCTCAAGTTCATCCTGCCCGACTTTGAAAAGGCCAACAACGTCAAGGTGGACATCATCGCCGTGGGCACCGGCCAGGCTCTCAAGCTCGGCCAGGACGGCAACGCCGACGTGCTGTTGGTCCACGCGCGCGCCCAGGAGGACGCCTTCATGGCGGCCAACCACGGCACCCGCCGCGAGGACGTGATGTACAACGACTATGTCATCCTCGGTCCCGAAAAGGACCCCGCGGGCATCAAGGGGATGAAGAACGCCGCCAAGGCGATGGCTCAGCTCGCCGACAAGAAGGCCACCTTTGTCTCCCGCGGCGACAACTCGGGCACGCACGTGAAGGAGAACGATATCTGGAAGGCCGCGAATATCACCCCCTCCGGCTCCTGGTACGTCTCCGCCGGGCAGGGCATGGGCGCCGTGCTGACCATGGCCAATGAGCAGCAAGCCTACACCCTGAGCGACCGGGCAACCTACCTGGCCCGCACGTTGGAAGGGACCGACCTCAAGATCCTGGTGGAAGGCGACCCGGTCCTCTTTAATCCCTACGGCGTCATCACCGTGAACCCGGCCAAGAACCCGAACATCAAGGCCGATCTGGCCACCAAATTCGTCGACTGGATCATCTCCCTGCCGACGCAGGAGCTGATCTCCACCTTTGGTGTGGCCGAGTTCAAGGCCCCCTTGTTCACGCCCGACTCGACCGCCTGGCGTGAGGCCCAAGCTGGGGCGGCGGCCACCGGGGCGGCGCTCAAGGTCACCGGCAAAGTGACGAAGGAAATGAGCTGGACCGAGGCCGAGGTCAAGGCCATGCCCACCATGGAAGCGACCTCCACCAACAAGGAAGGCGTCGCCAGCACCTATACCGGCGTCTCGCTGAACGCCCTGTTGGAGCTGGCCGGCGTGCAGGCCGGGACGGCTACCCTGGTCCTGGTGGCTGACGATGGTTTTACCGCCGAGGTGCCCTTGGCCGACGCGCAAGCCTGCAAGGATTGCATCGTCTCCTTCCGCAACCAGGGCGGCTTTAGCATGGTCATGCCCGGGATGTCCAACAAGGCCCAGGTCAAGGGCGTGGTGGAGATCCAGGTCAAATAGCTCCGGCGCGGGCATCCGTGATCGCTTGTGCTGCGGCGGGGTCAGAGTCGATCCTGCCGCAGCCTGCTTTTCACGGCGCCACACGCGATCTGCAGACCAGACGGCGCGGCCATGGGGCGCGGGCGCGCCGTCGCTAGCGAGGGACGGGATGCCACGACAACGGCGGGCAAGGTTGGGCGCGCGAGGGCTGGCGTTGGTGGAGGATTCGCCGCTGCGCTGGGCCGACCCGCGCGCCAAGCTGGCGCTGAGCCTGTGCGCCTCCCTGGCGGTGATGCTGCCGCTGAAGCAGCTCGCCGTCTTTATGGCGGCGTTCGCCGGCCTCCTGCTGTGGGCGCGGCTGCTGCCGGAGGCGGCCCGGCAGGTCTGGCGGCTCAAGTGGATCCTGCTGGCCCTCTTCCTGCTGGATTGGCTCCTGGTCAGCCTGGACCTGGCCGTGATCATCACGCTGCGGCTGGCGCTCCTGGCGGGCGCCTTTTCCCTCTTTTTCGCCAGCACCATGCCGGGCGAGTTGCGGCTGGCGCTGGAGTGGCTCCGGCTGCCGTACCGCTATGCCTTTAGCCTGAGCCTGGCCTTTCAGAGCCTGGAGCTGTTGGGCGACGAGTGGCGCGCCATCTTGGAGGCCCAGCAGGCCCGCGGAGCCTGGACCCCTCCAACCGGCTGGCGCAACCTGAGCGGTCGCTTGCGCGACCTGGTGTCCCTGACCGTGCCCGCCATCACCCTCGCCGCCAAGCGCGCTTGGTCCATGACGGAGGCCGCCTACGCCAGAGGTTTTGACTCGCCGCATCGCCAACCGTACCGCCGATTGGCCTGGCGTCCCCTCGATACTTGGCTGCTCATCGGATCGGTGGCGGCCATGGCGGCGCTGCTGATCTGGCGTTACACGACAGCATGGAACGGGTGAACGACATGACACAACGAACGCGAATCCTCATCGCCCTCGGCGTCCTCGTGGCGCTGGCGGCCCTGGTCTTGGGAGTGGACGCCTGGCAACGCGCGCAACTCGGCCCCGAGCCGGAGCTGCCGCCGGGGAGCATCCCCATCCGCATGGATGGCCGTCTCGTGGGCGGATTCACCGCTGGCGACCTGGAAGCCTTGCAGGAAGCCAGCTTTGTGGACGCTGAGGAGGGCAAGACACAGGATGGCTGGATGCTGCGCGACGTCCTGCTGCTGCGCGTGAAGCGGAGCGCCCTCAGGCCCACGACGCTGGTCCGCGTCTCCAGCTCGAGCCGTGGCAAAACCGTGGAAGTGATCTGGGCCGAGGTGGATGATCCGGCCAACATGGTGATGTTTGACCTGTCGGGGCGGGGCACGCTCAAGCTGGTCTCGCTCCTGCCCCAACTGGACGTCCGCGACGAGTGGGTGCAGGACGTGGATGGCATCGAGATCGTCTCCCGCGGGGAATCGGAGTGAGGCCCATGAAGAAGCGCTATTTTTCCACCTTTGAGCTGGTCCTGCTGGCGTTGCTGGCGGCGCTGGTCGTGGTGGCCAAGATCTCGCTGCGGCTTCCGCTGCAGCTCTCCGGCCATTCGGGCATCTTTTGGATGGCGATCATCATCGTCGCCGCGGGGATTGTCCCCAAGTTGGGCGCTGTGAGCCTGGTCGGCCTGACCTCGGGCATTCTGGCGGCTTTCCTGGGGCTGGGCGACTTCGGCGCGCTGAACACGCTTCTCTCTTACACCGCAGTGGGCGTGGGCGCCGACCTGGCCCTGTGGCTGCTGCGGAACCCGGAGAACCTGGTTGTGGCGACGCTGGCGGGCACGCTGGGGCACATGGCCAAGTTCCTGGTCAAGTGGGGCATGGCCGCGATCACCGGCGCGCCAGTGGGCTTTGTGGCATTGGGCCTCGCGCGGGCGCTGCTCGGCTATTTGGTCTTTGGCGCGCTGGGCGGGCTGCTTGGCGGCCTAACCTTGCGGGCGCTGCGGAGGGCCGGTTTCTTCGCCTACCTTGCGGAGAAGCGGTAATCCGGACTGGGCCTGACGGACGCTCCGCACTGGGAGAGGCGCCCGCGCGGGCAAAAACGGCAAAACGTCCGAGAGATGGCAGATCTCCCGGACGTTCTTGTTATCCAGGGCGGCGCATAGCAATGTAGTATCGCTATGTCTGCCGCTTGGGCCGGTATTGCAGCGCCTCGGCCAGGTGCGCCGTCTCGATCCTCTCGCTCCCCGCTAGGTCGGCGATGGTCCGCGAGACCTTCAGGATGCGGTGAAACCCCCGCGCGCTCAAGCCCAATTGTCGCATCGCCGCCTTGATCAGGGTGTTTCCCGCCTCGTCCAGCCGGCAGTATTCGCGCACCTCTTTCGGCCCCATGTCGGCATTGGTGACCAGCTTGGTCCCGGCGAAGCGCTGGCGCTGCACCGCGCGCGCCTGTTCCACCCGCTCGCGGATCTTGGCGCTGGGCTCGCCCAGTTGGTCGCTGCTCAGCTTTTCGTACTCGACGCGCGGCACCTCCACGTGGAGGTCAATGCGGTCCATGAGCGGGCCGGAGATGCGCCGCTGGTAGCGCGAAATGAGGGTGGAAGAGCAAGAGCACTCGTGGGTAGGGTCGCCATAGTAGCCGCAGGGGCAAGGTTGCGTTGCCATCTTGCCATTTCACCCTGACCGGCCCGAAGCCGTCTCCCCTGCCCTGTCCGGTGCAGCTGAACACCCTCGGTGACCACATCCGGAAGCGACGGCTCGACCTGGGCCTGCTGCAACAGGAGGTGGCCGAGCAGATCGACGTCGCCGAAGCCACCATCGTCAACTGGGAGCTCAACCACACCTCACCGGAAATCCGCTACATCTCACGGATCATCGCTTTTCTAGGCCGTGATCCCTGTGCCAGGCCATCTGACACGCTCGGCCAGCGGCTCATTGCCTATCGGCAAAAGATGGGGCTGAGCCAAAAGAAGCTGGCTCGCCAACTAGGTATTGATCCTGCAACTTTGGGCAGGTGGGAGAGAGGGAACGGGCTACCATCGCCGAAGCTACGAAAGCAGTTAGCGAGCTTCCTCCCTCTTGTTCAGGTTGATCACGACCAAACAGTGGAGATGCAGAATGTGTATTGAGCACCTGGCACATAGACGACTTGTCAGCCTAGTGACAACTGGCACTATCGCACGTATCAGCTTGCTTGGCGAAAGGTCTTGAGTGGGTGAGCTCTTCGCCCATCCATCGTGACAAGCGCTGCATAATACGCTGACAGCCGTTGAATGCAGTGCATCGGCCTTACTCGCTCAGATGCCAATCTACGGCAGCCGTCAGTCTCACATAAACAGCCGATAGTCGTACGATGCAGGTCCGAGTCGTTGCAGTTTCGATCCAATTCGAGCAATCCGTTTTGATGAGTGGATTGTAGCAGGAAGCTTCGAATACAGGTCTGCTGAGTTCCAATCCATCTTGGATAGTCCTAGAATCTCAGAAGCGAGCAACTCAAGGTCGGCTTTACCAGCATGACGGCGTAGGAGCAAGGGGGCGGGGATGTGTCGCTTACCTTGGAAGTATCTCCTTCCTTGGGCCAAGGCGTCTGTCGCGCCGTGACACCAGACGAGAGCCTCTCGACTATCTGTCTGAACCACCGTCCCGCGACGCACAGGATAATTGTCTTCGTCGAAACCGCCCGGTTTCTTCACAGAGGAAACATAACGAAGTGCTGCATCAATGTTGATCTCGACCAGGTCCACTGCGTTGACACCATCTAGACCGTCCAGGAGACCTTGCTTCTCGGCATCCAGAAAAGGCGTCTGCTTGTGGACAACTACACGGGAAGGTAGGCGTAATTGTGCCTCAAAGAAAAGCTGTCGGATCATTTCTGCAGTTCGCCGGGCATCATCGTATGACATATGCGGATTACGGCGCACAATGACCGGACTCTCGATCTGGCTCAAACGAAACTGCAGCCCTTCTCCGTTAGCGTTGTACAGATGGCTGCAACCTAGAACCACGCGCTGGTTTGTCGATGCATTGTGCTCGATGGTGAATCCCAGCCCGACAAAAGCAGTGTCAGGGTCAAGCGTCTCGAGCACCCAAGGCGTCCGCATCGCCTTGGCATACAGTGCCAAGGACAGCCACCACCACACGCGGCACTGCTGCTGGCTGTTCAAAGTGTGCTGCTCAAGGAATTGGGTCGCAATTCCCTTCTGCACACAATATGCTTTGACAAAGTCGTGAAGATCGAAACGTTCTTGACTATCTTGATATTCCCGCCAAGAAGTCCAGCGATCAGGAATGAAAACGAGCACGACATGCGGCTTTCCTGCTGCAACGATAGAATCGATTTCGCCGATAATCAGGCGAGCCAATTGAAGAGAGCTCTCCAGCTTGGCCCCCTTGACTCCGGGCTCTGGACAGATTGCCCATCCAGCCTCTCCTGGCCGGGGAATCTCCAGCATGACACCAAAAGCCTGCTGAAATCCTGGATAGTCGATCAGATAGTCTGTCTCCGTATCATTCGGCTTATGAGTTTGGCTAGATCGGCAGAGGTACTGACTTAGTGGTTGGCTTTCTGCTTTGGGGCATACCACACCAAGACGGATGCTTGGCGCAAGTCCCTGCGAAGTCAACGCAAAATCGAAGGGGCGATTCAGTTGCAGGCCGCGCAAGGGATGTGTATCGCTCACATACCGAGTCCCACGCTGGTCCGCAAATAGGAGCGCTGGCTCTGGGATTACGACACCCTGCTGTTTGACGAGCGGGCGGACCCGATCATCTATGTGGACCTGGTTCCCACCCAATCTCGAACCAATCTGGGCAAACTGCGGGGCTGTTCTTACTCTGAACCGGAAGGTCGAACCGCAATTCGGAGGAAACTCAATATCCATCGTACCACTGGATGGCATGAGAAGTTGTCTCCAGCTTTTGAGGCTCTGGTTAAACTGCTTGTTATGTTCGTATCCAAGAATACCCGCCCTGAGAATCCTCGCCCTGTCTTCCGGAAGCTCATTGCCGTCAGCATCGTGGATCACAACAGTCGGCTTGATCACGAGTCCTAACCGCCCAGTGACCATTCGCAGATAGAGAACTGCCGCCTTGTGTATGCAGTAATCCTGATCGCCAATCTGTCTCCTGCAATACGGTTGTGTTTCCCACAAGAGGCTCCTGCTATCAGTGGCAACACGTGGGTCCTCGGCAAACGCACGGAGTAATGCGCAGCGCATCAATCGGTTCACTGCCCCATGTTCCAGCGTCGTGTCGGCATCTGTTACTGGCGTTCGCTCTATCGAATTGATCAGCTGATCTCCGATAGCCTTGCGGATTTCATCCAAAAGGCCTATAGCCAATACCTGCTTCCGGTATGGAACGGCGACGAGCCTCTGTCCGGCAGTGACACTATCAAGCCATTTCCACGGCTCTTCAGGCCATGCTCTGATGCCAACCGCAAACACTTCTAGAGGGCAGCTAACCTCGAAGATATTGCTCTTGATCAGACCTGTGCAAGGAAGCCCGGCAATAGTGAACGGCTCGTTTCGGTCGCGCAGTTCTGGGCTCGTCTCTGCCAAGATATGCCGAGCATGTTCATGCTGCTGCCCAGTAAGACAGTGCAGTGCCAATCGTGCGAGAGTGTCGTCAAAGCCCATCGTTGGTACATAGAAAGCAGCACGACCAGCAACCGTCGCTGTCTCCAGCAGCCTGCGAACAGGCGCGCTGATCTCGGTACCGTAGCCACACCAGTAAAGGCTAGCGGTGCCTTGCCGGGAATACGCTGTTTCCAGTGCCTTCATAAGCGACTGATCCCGACCACTATAGCCCAGCACAATTAGGGATGTACCCTCGATCGTCGCTATGAGAGCATCTTCCAATTGAGACTCTTGCTGCTGTAATTCAGCGTGCGTGTTCTTCAGCCCGTCATAGCGATAATCCCCGTGCAAGGAGACACAAAGCAACTCCCCCCGCCGCGGTTGGCGGATTGCACGATCTTGGCAATCGATGCCGACCTCTATGGGTGTTATGTTGAAACTTGTTGCGGTCCTGGACACCAGCCCATCAAAGTTCGTGGTCCACGTTGATGCGATGATTCCTGCTTCAGCCATCAGGCAGAGTAGCTTGTAGCCGGTATGGGGTCGAGCCAAACGAACTTTGTCAGCAAAATACTGTCGTCGGTGTTGGCTGACAGGATAACATTGCTCCATGTAGAAGGAGTACTCGTCGGGTGATCCGTTGATGGGATAGGTACATCTCGCATCTAGCCACCGCTGAATGCGGTCCCGGACAGATGGCAGGGTCAACTCCGAGAACTGCCGCTCAAGGCCTGGGTTATTGGTAACGAAGATATCCCGTTTCCACTCCCAGACACACTGTCCGGCAGAAGGAATCCCCGAACTCACTGATGCGCCTGCTCCGAGGAAGATGGCGTGTGGCGAACTACAATCTACACCGACAGCACGGACGAAAGCATCTAGCGAAAGTGTCAGGTCGGGCATGGAATTCTCAACTCCCTAGATCTCCTACACTATGGCTTCTGCTTCAATGCCCACAGGGTCGGCTAGGCTGACCCTGATCAACGCAGCGACAAACAAGAGCATCCGAATTGGCTCGGAAGTTCATAGCGGCCTGTGTCTCGGCGACTCATTCCGGTCTTCTGAAATATGGCCAAGGATAAAGCTAGCCATCATCTGCCTGCCCTATACCAAACCAGGCAGGACAGCATCAGGAGAGATGTCTTTACTCCCCCAGTCGCCTCCGATATTGCAGCGCCTCCGCCAGGTGCGATGAGGCGATCCCCTCCGCGCCCGCCAGGTCGGCGATGGTCCGCGCCAGCTTGAGCACGCGGTGATAGGCCCGCGCGCTCAGCCCTAACTGGCGCATGGCCGCGCGGATCAGGGTGCTGCCCGCCTCGTCCAGGCGGCAATGCTCCCGCACCTCTTTCGGCCCCATGTCGGCGTTAGCGTATAGCGCCGTGCCCTTGAACCGCGCCTGCTGCCGCTCTCGCGCTGCCTCCACCCGGGCGCGGATCGCCGCCGAGGTCTCGGCTAGGGTCTGGCCGGAGAGCTTTTCGTAATCCACGTGCGGCACCTCGACGTGGATGTCGATGCGGTCCATTAGCGGCCCCGAGATGCGTTTCTGGTAGCTCTCTATCATGCCATGGGAACAGGTACATTCATGTGTGGCGTCTCCATAATATCCGCAAGGACACGGATTTCGGGCGCCGACCATTAGGAAGTTGCTCGGAAAGCTCAGGGACCCCGTCGCGCGGGAGATGGTGACCACCTTGTCCTCCAGCGGCTGACGCAGCACCTCCAGCGTGCGCATCCCGAACTCGGGCAGCTCGTCCAGAAAGAGCACGCCCCGGTGGGCCAGCGAGATCTCCCCTGGGCGTGGCCAGTGTCCGCCGCCCACCAGCCCCGCCTGCGAGATGGTGTGGTGCGGCGAGCGGAAGGGCCTGTGGCGCAGCAGCGGCTGGCCCGGCGGCAGCATCCCCGCCACCGAGTAGATCTTGGTGACTTCTAAAGACTCATCAATGGTCAGCCGAGGCAGGATCGAGGGCAAGGCGCGGGCCAGTAGCGTCTTGCCCGACCCCGGCGGCCCCGTCATCAGGACGCAATGCCCGCCCGCCGCCGCCACCTCCAGCGCCCGCTTGACGTGCTCTTGCCCCTTGATCTCGGAGAAATCGGTAGCATAGTCTGGTTCGCGGTCGGCAACGTCGTCGTCGCCGGGCACATAGGGCTCGATCAGCAGCAGGTTGTTCAGATGCATCACCAACTGCCCCAGCGTCTCCACCGGCATCACCTGAAGATCGGGCACCAGCGCCGCCTCCGGCGCATCTTCCTTCGGCACATAGATGGTGTGTAGGCCGTTCTCCCGCGCCACCGAGGCCATGGAGATGATGCCGTTCACGTGGCGCACGTTGCCGTCCAGCGAGAGCTCGCCGATGAACAAGCTGTCCTGGTAGTCAGCTGGAATCTGCTCGGCCCCGGCCAGTATGCCCACGGCGATGGGCAGATCGTAGGCAGGGCCTTCCTTGCGCAGGTCTGCAGGCGCCAGGTTGATGGTGATGCGCTTGTCGGGAAATCGAAGCCGGGAGTTGTGGATAGCCGAGCGCACCCGCTGCCGCGACTCCTGGACGGCGGCATCGGGCAGACCAACGATGTCAATCATGCCCACCAAGCCGGGGTGGACGTCCACCTCTACGTCCACCAACATGCCGTCCAGCCCCACCAACGCGCAACTCATGATCTTGGCCAGCATTCCGCCCTCACCAGCGATGTGATACCAAAGCCACTTTTGATTATAAAGTCATGCCTGGATTATGGCAATATCCTGCGTTTGCGAGACGCAGTCAGTCCTCATCCCGCAGACGCTTCATGGACTGCACGATGACCTGGGCAATGGCCTCGCGCCGCGCCTGCTCATCGGCCTCGTCTACCAACTGACGCCGCACCTTGACCTTGTAGCCCTTGATGCGCTGTTCGGTGGGCGCATCCTCCTCTCTTCGTTGGCTGAGTTGGGCCAGAAGCCCCTCGGGGTCGAGGAAGAGGACCCGTTCGCGCTCAGACGGCTCAAGCTCCTTCGTGATCACCTTTTCGAGTTTCTGCAGGCTCCCCTTGTCCGGCGAGCACAAGATCACCTGGTCATAGCCAGCGGCCAGGCACTTGCGGACGTTGCCCAGCTCTTGCTGCCCGCCCGTGGTTACGGATACCTCGCAGGCGATGCTGCTGCCATCCTGCTCCAGGCTGATATCCACCTGCCCTTGCGCGTCGGGGGTGGGCTTTTCGATGATGGCCCTCCAGCCGTTTTCCTCCGCCAGCTTCTTGATGAGGTTCTGCAAGTACTTGTGTTGGCGGCCACCTTTCCCCTCCCCTGCCGGAGGCACGGCGACTGGCGCTCTCTCACGGGCAGGAGCAGTTGCCTCTTTGTCCGGGCGGGGCTTGCGTTCCGGTGAGGTTGTACTGGGAGGCGTCGGGGTTGGAGGTTCCCTCACTACCTCGGCTGCTGCGCGCTCTGCCACTCTGCCGCGGGTGAAGAGCGGGAGGTCGCGTCTGGGCACCAGATGTCCGCGGCCAAACGGGAGCTCGCTCACGAACTCCAGATAGTCGCCGATATCCATCCCCAGCACCTGCCAGGGAGGGTTCATATCCGCCGTGTGCAACAGTACCAAGCCACCCTCGATCTTGTGTTTCGCCAAACACACTCTCAGCGGTAGGCGCTGCAGCTCGGCCGTCTTGCGCTCCCACTCCTCCCCCAGGCTCCAGAAGGTTGGCGAATGGCTGTGAAAGTACTTGACCTCGAAACCGGAGTACTCGAATATCTCCTTGGCCAACAACTGGGCGTCCTGACGATTGAGCCGGAAATAGACCTGGATACCCGCGTTCCCCAAGATCAGGCTTCTCAACTCGTTGGAGATCTGGCCCAGTGTCTGGTGGGCCATGGTCAGGGAGAGGCCGTACTTGCGCGCCTCCGACAGCGCCACCTCGAACGAGTCGCTGGCATAGTTCTGGAACTCGTCCACGTAAAGGTAGAAGGGGCGTCGCCGGTTGGGCAGGACATCGGACCGTGAGAAGGCGGCCATCTGGAGCTTGGCCATGAGCAGCGACCCCAGAAGGTCCCCTGCCCCCTTGAGCTTGCCCTTATCCAGGTTCACCAGCAGGATCATGCCCTGGTCCATGATCTCCCGGATGTTGAAGGTGCTCTTGGGCGCGGATAACATGGCCCTGATCCTGTCGTCAGACAGGAAGGCGTTGACCTTGTTCATCACCGGCTGGTTGCGCTCGGACTGCGCCCTCTCGGTCAGGGCGTCGTATCCCTGAAAATACTCCCAGGCCACGGGGTGGCGGACGCGCTGCATGACCTCGGCCCGATAGGACTGGCGCGTGAGGAAGGCAGGCAGGTCGGGGAGGGTGCACCGGGCCTCGCCCAGGGCAATCAGGGCGTTGCGCAGCAGGTCTTCCATCCTGACGCCCCAGGAATCGGACCAGATGCGGCGAAAGGCCCCCACCAACTCGTTGGCCTGCTCCGCTGCCGAAGTATTGGGCAGCTCCTCCAGGGGGTTAAAGATCGCGGTGTACTCGGGGTCGGTGGGATCGATCAGGACCGTGCGCTCGGCAAGCTCGCGCCCGTCCTTCTCATCGTGGTAGCGACAGGCCAGGATGCCCTTGATGTCCTCGATCAAGTCGCCGTGAGGATCAATGACGCCGAAGCCATTCCCCTCTTCGATGTCCTGAGCGATGAGGAACTCCAGGAACTTGGTCTTGCCCGAGCCGCTGGCGCCGACGACGTACATGTGCGTGGCCCGGTCGCGCTGGGCGATCTTGGCCATCTGGAGTTGGTTCTTGGTCTCGCTGTAGTACCAGCCCAGGTCAAGGGCGTTGGGGATCGGCGCATTGTAGCGCCCCGGCGGCCCCTCCGAGTCGGCGGGAACTACCTCGGCCCTCGCCGCTCCCTTTTGCCCTTCCTGCCGATCCTTGCCTGGTTGTTTCACAACTCAAACCTCAGGAGATCCCCAGGAAGCCGCGCGACTTGCGCTCGATCTTGCTGGGGTCCTGGCTCAGGTCCAGCAGCAGCTTGTCCACTGCATCCAGCACGCAATGATGGGCATTGGTGACATAGGCTTTGAGGTCTTGCAGATCGAAAAAGTCCAGGTCGAGCAGGCCGGCCTGCCCAGCCTTGGGCAACTGCATAAGCACAAAGATGGGTAACACAAACAGGTTCACCAGAGGCGCAAACATTGAGAGGCGCAGCCAGACCTGGGCCACACTAGGCCAATGGATCACATACCAGGAGACCTGCAGGTTGTCCCCGTACTCTCTGGCGCTCAGGTACATCTCGTACGACTTGAGGTTGGCGTTGGTGCGATTCGTGACGACCAGAAAGGTCCTTCGTTCCCCCGTGATTCCACGGAGGAACCCTGCCGCAATCCCCTTCTCTTCCATGGTGATGTGGGGGGCTTTGCTGGTCGTGATCAGCTCGCGGCTCTGCTCCAGAATCTTGGCTGCATGCTCTTGGCCACCCTGGATAAGTATCCCCCATTCCTCGACAATCTGCTGCTTTCGCACGATAGGCATGATGAAGAGCCGAGCGATCCAAACGATGAGGACCAAAATCCCGACATCAAGCACGAAAGTGAAGAAAGTGTGTCCGGAGGAGTAGCGAGGGGAAGCCCACCTTCCGATCAGGCCCACCAACGCCGTGATAAGGCCGACGCGGGCGATAGTGGGCATCTGTTGCCAAAACTGAACTGCCTGCGAGATTTGATCGGAATCCGGTTGACCGTTGCCTTGCTCGGTAGACATGTTTCGCTCCTTTCGAGTCATCCTGGAAAACCGGCAATATCGCGCAGCAATCGTTTCAGGAACTCTCGTGGGTCGAAGTCGTACCAGACACAGAGACCATGCCAGGCAGATCATGGCGTACAACTGGCATTATATGATCAATAGAATCTGGTGGCAAGTCGCACCAAAGGCAGTTTCTAAAACCGATCACAGCCCCCGCGCATGGCAAAAGCAACTCCGTCTCGAGATCGGGCCTGTGGCGCACGTTCGACTCACCTGGCACTTCTTTGTCCCCTCGGCTCTATTGCAGCCCCTGGAGGCGATCTGGTGAAGCGAGAATGGCCTTTCCGCGGCAGTCCGGCCTTCCTCGTCCTCTGTCATGGTATCATCGCACATGACCACCGAAAAGCTACAGCCGCCACCGGCCATCGAGGCGCGCGATCCCGACATCAAGCCCCGCAACATGGGCATCTGCGTCTGGTGCGGCAACCGCAGCCGCGAGGTATGCCCACCTTGCCAGCAGGAGGGGAAGTACCTATACCTGGAGCCCGCGCCGCTGGATCCGTGGGAGCTGCCGCCGGAGCTACCTGCCATGCGCGAGCTGGTGGACCTGCCTGCCCCGGAGCGGTTGGCGCTCATCTGGCTCAGCGTGCGCTATGCCCAGACCAAGCACCCCCCAGATGACCTCTGACCCACAGGTCCGCGGCAGCGATTTGGTATAATGTCTCTATATGACACCCGAGCAAATGGACTGGGATCGCGACGAGCGGCTCTACCAGCCCCGCATCCACAGCCAGCGCATCCGCGCGCTGCACCAGATCAGTCACGAGCTGGGCGAACCCATCACGGTATTGGTGGACCGGGCGCTGGGGCAGTTCATCGAGGACTACCGGCAGGACTGCCACCGCGACTGGAGCGCCGCCTTCCCCGAAGAGGCCATGCGTCCCGCTAACCCTGAAGTGGAGGGTCTATCCCCCGTACCCACGCGAAGGCCGAGCCGGCTCCTGAGCGCGGACGTGGCCCGTTCGGTTGGCGTTTGTGATTGACGAAGCGCGGCGACTGCGTATCATGTGCACAGCATTCCAGTCCTTCCCACTCCTTGGCCCATTCCAATGGGAATGCAGCGAAATGCGCAGACAATACTGGCGGGAGGTATGTGAGGCGATGGCACATCCAAATGGTGGCGATGGAGGTCGGTTCACCCCAAAGCATTCCTTTGAAGTGGTGTATAACTACATAGGCGATAGTGGCTTGGAGTTTGCCTCTACAACCGGGGAGCGCATCTGCGCACGTCGAGGCTTGACAAGGGACCGCAAAACTCGGACCATTGTCTTCATGGGTGAGCGAAACAGGCATGGAAGTGCTTGCTCCGCCTGCTGGGGCTTTCGGATTGACTGCAATAAATCCCGCATTGGCCAATGTGCCGAGGCTCTCGACAAGGCCATCGAGTTGGAGTAAGTCCATCCCTGTCCTTGACACTTGCCCCAACTCCCGATATCCTCTTCATATATGCTCGACTTCTACGGGCTCAAGGAGAAGCCGTTCGCTCTCCTGCCCAACCCGCGCTTCATGTACTTGTCCGAGCCCTACCTGGAGACCAAGTCCAAGCTCCTCTATTTCCTGCGTGATCGCTCCGCCTCCCTCTACCTCTATGGCCCCATCGGATCGGGCAAAACGTCGCTCCTGCGCCTCATTACCCAGGAGGTAGACGGTGATCCCCAGGCCAACGCGCGCTACGTCATCGCGCCCAACGTGCGCACGTCCAACCAGCTCCTGCGCATCATCTGCGACGCCTTTGGCGTCAAGACCGCCCGCAGCTACGGGCAAAGCCTCAAGAACTTTGAGGCATTCCTCATCGCCCAGACCAAAGAGGACCAGTTTCCCCTCCTCCTGCTCGACGAGGCCCAGAACCTGAACACGGACGAGCTCAAGCTGATCCACTACCTGCTCAATTTCGTCTCCAACGAGCGGGTGCTGCTGATGATCGTCCTGGTGGGCCAGCCGGAATTGGCCGACCGCATCGGCCGCCACGCCTCGCTCAAGTCGCGGATGGTCTCCTCCTCGGTGACCGAGATGACGCGGGAGGATATGGCAAAGATGATCCGCTTCCGCTGGACGGTGGCCGCAGGCGGCCATGCCGGGGCCAATCCCCCCTTCACGACCAAGGCCTACGACCTGATCTACCAGCTCAGCAAAGGCAACCCCCGCCACGTGGTCAAGCTGTGCCACGCGGCGCTGCTGCAAGGCTGGGTGCGCAAGTCGCGGCAGATCACCGCCAAAATGGTTATAAAAGCAAACAAAGAACTATGACCTTCAACGAGCTGTTGGAACTGGACAAGAAAGCCGAGACCACGCAGAGGCCCAGGGCGGCGGAAGAACCGAAGGCATCGTCCAAACCGCTCCCCTCCCCTGCTCCCAGGCCGAAGCCACGGCCCCACGATGCGAAGCGTGATACCACGACACCACGATACCGTGACACCACCACGCCAACCATGATCAAGGGCATCCGCAAGGCGGTGAAGCAGCTGGGCAAGGAGGCCGCCACTCACCGCTTCACGCGGGAGGAGAAGGACGCCATCGCCCGGATCGTCTTCACCTATGGGCAGCAGGGCGTCAAGACCTGCGAGAACGAGATCGCTCGCATCGGCATCAACTGGCTTCTGCAGGACCACCAGGCCAACAGCAGGAGCAGCATTCTGCACAAGGTGCTGGCCGCACTCCGGGCTTGAGAGCTACCTGTGATGGTGCCGTGATACCGTGATGCCACGGTATCACCATGACTTGGAGCCACGATGTGGTGATACGATGGTTTCTCGATGCCGCCGTATCATGACATCATGGCTTCACGGTTCCATGGAACCTACCACGATAGAAGGGAGCCGTGGGACCATGATACCAATTAACCGTAACACCCTATGCAAAACGTAGCAGGCATCCTAGCAAAACGGATGGACGAGCTCACCAAGCCCGAGCCGACCATCACCATCTTCAACGGGCACGAATACTATGTGACCGACACGGGGGAGACGAATTCGCGCTCCGAGGTCTCGGTCAGGCTCTCGGTGCGCTTTCGGGAGGCACAGCTCAGGCAGCTGAAAGGCCCCATCCTGGGGGTGTTTGTCTGCATCGCCCTGCACATCAACGAGAAGGGCCTGGCCTGGCCCTCCATCAAGCTCATCGCCCACGAGACCGGCTACAACAAGGACACGGTCTGCAAATGCCTGGCCAAGCTGGAGCGCCGGGGCTACATCAGCCGGGTGCAGGGGATAGACGGGGAGACGGGCAAGTTCCGCAGCAACACCTACCAGCTTTTCCCCAAATCGCGCCGTTTCAAGGGCAAATGACCGGTCCGATTCGGACCGTGTCGGACACCACCGGATACGGTGGCGTCGGACACGAAGAAGAACCAGAGAGAAAGAATAACCAATTGCTTTTCGATTTTAGAATCCTCTGGGCAAAAGGGACTCCTACTCCTGCCCGTGGCAAAGTGCAGGTGACAGGGTCTGGGGAAGTCGTTATAGCCCCGCCAGGAAATCCATCACGACCTGGTTGAATGCAGCGGGGTCCTCCATGTTGGACATGTGACCTACTCCGGGCAAGACGACCCTTCGCGCTCCTGGGATCTCCTGACGTAGCTTGGCGGCGATCGCGTGAAAATCCTGCATGTCCAGCTCTCCCACAATGATCAGGACAGGCTTGGCGATGTCGCCAAGTCGCTCGATAGCGGGGACCTCCCGCCGCCTTGCACTCTTGTGCAAATGCCATGTTGGGCAATTCGTTACCATCTCCCTCAGCTGCTGCGCCACGTCGGGCTGCTCCATAGAAGGGGCAAATAACCGGCAACCCAACCAGTACTTCATTCTGGCTTCGATCCCGGACTCCCTGGCCAACCTTTCAAGCTCGCCGAACATTGACGCAAATTCCTGGCTCCAGCGATACCCGCCCAAGCCCGCGTCGACCAGGGTGAGGCTACGTACTGCATCGGGGTAATCCAGCACGAAATCAACGGCGATCTGGCCGCCCATGGAAAGGCCCACGATATGTGCGCTTTCGATACCCAGCAGATCGAGCAGCGCTTTGAGATCATCTGTGTGAGAGTGTCCTTCCTCCGTAGGCGGCGCAGATTCGCCAAAGCCACGGACGTCGTAGCGGAGCACCTGGTAGTTACGCGTGAAGGCTTCCATCTGCGCATCCCACATGCGCAGATCCAGCGTAAACCCGTGTATGAACACCAATGGCTCCCCTGAGCCTGACAGCGCATACCGCAGGCGAGTGCCGTTGACTTCCGCGCGACCCATAGCTGTTTCCATGTGTCCCTCCCTCTCCTCCTGATCTAGCCATGCCAGTATAGTGCCAAGTCAGCCCTGGGCAAATTCCCAGGCCGGTCTGCCGTCCTTGAGGTATCGCGAGCCTCAATACTCCTCTGGCGTGATGATGTGGATCGCCGGGCCGCTGGTGGTGTCCAGGCAGGCCCATAGACGCGAGGTGCGCCGCCCGAAGAGGATATCGAAGGCCACGACGCGCTCGTCCGGGTCGGCCCCCTGGAGGGCCAGCTTGGAGACGAAGAGGAGGTCCCACAACCTCCCTTCCTTGCTCTGCCCCATCCGCCGATCCTCCTCGCTGGGGTTGACCATGGCCGCCACGTCTTGGCTCAGGCGTACCGGCCAGCGGTAGCCCATCTCTTCCCGTAGCTCCCGATCCACCTCCACCAGCACGCCGTCGGCGACGGCCTGCTCGGCAGAGTAGGTAAAGATAGCCCAATCATCCTGTTCTCGGCGTTCCACCATATGTTGGCCTGATTGTAACGCGGCAGGGCGCGCCAGGTCAATGGTCGGCTTCAGTCCGGCTCCGAGTCTCAACGATCTCCGCCATGACCAGCTGCTCGCAGCCCTCCGCCGGTGCCCGGGTGACGGACAGTTGGCCGTCATCCAGCGCCACCCGGAACCGGCCCAACTGGGCCGAGTCCACGCCGTTGAGCAGGAGGTAGGTTTCCAATGATCCCTTCGCCCGTTCCAGACGACTCTCGATGCGAGCTTGTAGCTCCAGGTTGTGGGCGTAGCTGCGCGCGGCGCGCAAGGCCCTCAGTTGCTCCCTCTGCATATCTCTTGCCCATACCATACCACGCCCGGCGCGTATAATGGGACAGAGGACAACCTCGCCCTGCCATGCCCTGCATCTTTAGGAAACCTACCCCCAGCATCAACCTCGGCACCTATGGGCCTTTCGGCTTGCGCCAGTGCCACCTGCCCCTGCAGGACTTCGACACCCACATGTACGTGGTGGGCAAGACCAAAAAGGGCAAAAGTAAGTTCTTGGAGCACGTGGCCTACCAGCTCATCGTGCAGGGGCAGGGCTGCGGCCTGCTGGATCCCCATTCCGACCTGGCCGACGACCTACTGAGCTACCTGGCCCCCTACCTGAAGGACGAGGCGGCCCGCGCTCGCGTGATCTACTTCCAGCCGGGGCGGGATGACTACCTGGTGCCCTTCAATGTCCTGGCTTCGCCAGACGAGCCGTACACCGTGGCCCAGCACGTGCTGGAGGCCTTCCGTCGCACCTGGCCGGAGAGCCTGGCCGTGGCTCCCCGCTTCGACAACATCGTCCTGGCGGCGCTGCTGGTGCTGGTGGACAACCACCTCACCCTGGCCGAGATGCCCCGCCTGCTCACCGAGCCCGACTACCGCGAGGGGCTGCTAGACAAGGCCACCAACCCCGAGGCGGTGCGTTTCTTCCACGAGCGCTACGACCGCTGGGGGCGGGAGCAGGCGGTGATGGCTGAGTCGGTGCTCAACAAGGTGGGCGCCTTCGTCATCAACCCCCGACTGCGGCTCATGCTGGGGCAGGGCGGGAACCGGCTGCCCTTCCGCGAGATCATGGATGGGCGCAAGGTGCTGATCTGCGACCTGGGCCGGGTGGACGGCGAGACGCGGCGGCTGCTTGGCAGCCTCATCGTCACCGGGCTGGAGCAGGCGGCCTTTGCGCGCAAGGACTTGCCCAGGGGAGAGCGGCATCCCTTCTTCTTCCTGATCGACGAGTTCCAGGATTATTGCGCCAACGAGGGCTCGGTGCAGACCCTGTCGCGCATCCTCTCCGAATGCCGCAAGTTCGGCCTGCACCTGGGGCTGGCCCATCAGACGCTGAGCCAACTGGGTGGAGGGAGGATGCAGGGCGCGTTGGAGAACGCTCAGATCAAGGTGATCTTTGGCACGGGGCGGCAGACGGCCCAGGCGCTGGTGGAGGAGCTTTTTGTGCCCCAGATGGAGGAGGTGAAACACGAGGTGGAGGATGCGGATCAGCGCGAGCGGACGCACCCCACCTTCTACTCCCTGTCAGAGCAGTGGGAGCGCTTCACCCAGCGGGCGCAGCGCCTGCCCCGGCGCCGCACGCTGGTGCAGCTGCCGGAGCGGGACGGGGTGCTGGCCCTGCGCACACCCACGGTGCCGGAGGTCAACATCAGTCGAAGCGAGCTGGAGGCGCTCAAGACGGAGCTGGCGGCACCGTCCGGCCTCCACTGGTCACAGATGGAGGATGCCCTGAAGGAGCGACAGGGCGTGCCAGGCGACTGCGCGCTGAGCTACTACGAGCCGGTGAAGAAACCGGCGGTTACCAGAGACACTCCGTGATGGCGACAAAGGCAAGGGAAGAAGATAGACAGTTTCAGGGCTTGCTCACGCTGACCACGCTATCGCTGTGGGCACAGCGTCGCCGTTGGCCCGATCTACATGTCCCGCCCTGCCAAGGGAGGCTGCTGGTCATCCCGTCCGACAACCTCGCCATTCAGGAATGCATGCTTCGCATCGCCCAAGTCGCTGGCAGGAGAGGAAAGCGGGTGTTCGTTCGGTATCTTTTCCCACTTCCCTGCCGCTGCAGCCCAGCAACAGCTCGAGAAGAGCCCCGAGCGCACAAACCTGGAGCCGCCGATCCTGCCTACGATGCTGTCAAAAGCTCGCTGCAGCGCCCTCAATGGGTCCGCTGATTTTGCACACATGCGTTGTCTCACCCGTACGGCGGCGTCCAGGGGACACAGCAACCTCCGGCGGCTTGCACCTCAAGCGCTTGTGATGTCACCTCCTCGCCGCCGATGCATGAGAGTTGTTGCGTTTGCCTGGAGATAACTGTCTTTCTATAATGAGGATAGCTCAGAAATCTTGGTGCTTCTGACCTACTGAGTGGGATGACTGCTAGCGGATTCGATCCTCGCCAGCCCACTCCTGGTCAACTCTAGCTTTGCCCCTGTGGCGAACCTGCTCACACCGAACTACCGGTCCAGGGGGTTGCTGATGACCGACGAAATACGCGTGGTCCTCGTGCATGATCATCCGGCCCTGCTCGCGGGCCTTCGTGTCTTTCTCGATGCCGTGCAAGACATAGTCGTTGTGGGCGAAGCGGCTACGGGTAAAGATGCTCTGGCCCTAATCGAAGCCCAGCTTCCTGATGTCGTGATCCTGGACTGCGTCTTGTCCAGGATGCCTGGGGCCGAGATAGCCGCTCAGATCGCGCGGCGAGGTTGGCCTACCCGGGTGCTGGCCTTCACTGCCTACGCCGACGATGAGAGTATTCAAGAGATGTTCCAGGCTGGCGCTACTGATTATCTCCTGAAGATAAAGCGCTTCGACACGCTTATTGAGGCGATCAGGGCCACCGCCGTCGGTAAAGGCTACTACAGCATGTCCATCGTCGACAGGATCATCGCTCTGAGGACGGAGACAGCGCCCGGAGACCTCACCCGCCGCGAGCGCCATGTTCTCGCCTTGGTGGCGCAAGGGAAAACGAACCGAGAGATAGCCCGGCAACT
>JAAYEA010000118.1 GCA_012689325.1 Chloroflexota bacterium | reverse complement strand
TCGACCTTTTCCAGCTTGAGGTACGCGTCCATGGCGCTGGCGCCGACCGCCACCACGCCATGGTGGTCCAGCAGCAGGGCGTCGCGGGTTCGGATCAGGTCGCGGATGACCTCGGCGCCCTCTGGCGTCCCCGGCGTGGCGTAGGGCGTGGTAGGGATGGAGCCGAGGGTCACCACCACCTCGGGGATCACGCACATCTCGAGCGAAAAGCCTGCGACGCTGCAAGCGATGGCCACCGGCGGATGGGCGTGGACCACGGCGCGGATGTCGGGGCGCTGCCGGTAGGCTTGCAGGTGCAACGGGAACTCGGAGGAGGGCTTGGCGGCGCCCCTTCCCTCGCCGGACAAAACCCGCCCTTCCAGGTCGGTGACGATCATCTCGTCTGGCGACATAAAGCCCTTGCTCATGCCGCTAGGCGTGACCATCACCCGATCCTCGCCCCACCGCACCGAGATGTTGCCGTCGGTGGCGGCGACGTACCCCTTCTGGTGCAGCAGCTTGCCCACCAGGACCATCTCCTGGCGCAGTTGCCGCTCGATGCTCTCGTCGCTCAAGGTTCCTCCCAATGTGGCCCTTATCCCGGCAGGTACATCTTGACGTCGATGACGCAGCGGAATCCATAGCTCGCAAAGATGAAATCCGGATAGTCGCAGGTGCGCGCCGCGCACCGCGCATAGTCTCGCCCATAGCTCCAGGAGCCGCCGCGCAGCACGCGGTTGGGCTCCGCATAGCTGGCGCAGGCATAGGTGCTGCCTGGGTACGGGCGGTAGAGGTCCGCCGTCCATTCCCAGACGTTGCCAGCCATGTCGGCCAAGCCGTAGGGGCTATCGCCCTGGGGGGAATGGCTACCCACCGGGGAGGTGTCCCCGCTGCCCGACTCGCGGCTGTTGCAGCGGCTGGGGTGGAAGGTTGGCCCCCACGGCCAGGCGCGGCCATCGGTCCCGCGCGCGGCCTTTTCCCACTCGGCCTCGGTGGGCAGCCGCTTGCCCGCCCAGCGCGCATAGGCCTGGGCATCCTCCCAGCTCACGTTGACCACCGGGTGGTCCATCTTTTCGGGCGGGTACTCGCCGTCCGGCCAGTGCGGCGGGGCTTTGCGGCCGGTGGCCTGCACGAACTGGGCGTACTCGGCGTTGGTCACTGGCTGCACGTCCATCCAGTAGGCGGGCAAGGGTACCTGGTGTTGGGGACGCTCGTCTTCGGGGCCGTGGTCCGTGCCCATGATAAAGTTGCCCGCGGGGATCAGGCGCATTGCTTTGCCGTCGCGCCCCAAGATGTGGGCGGGCAGCGTGGCGCGCTGGCGCTGGGCGCGCTGTTGCGTGGCCCGCGCCATCACCTGGCGCCAATCGATGCGCCAGGGCGCGGCCGGGCTATAAATGACCGGGGTGCCCCACTCGTAGGTCTGCCCGCTCTGCAGGGAGAGGTAATAGCTGATCCGCACGCGCGCCCAAACGGCGGCCGCCTCCAGGGGCAGTCGCTGGGCCAGGGCCTCGTAAAAGCCCTCCGAAAAGGCCAGCGCCGCCGCGTCCGAGATGGGGAACTGCATGCCCACGGCCATGGGCAGGCCCAATTGGACCAGCCGCGCGGCCACGCTCAGCCGGTCCCGGGCGCCCCCGACGCCGCCTGCCTGGCACGCGTTCAAGACCACCAACTGCAAAGACTTGATGTTGCCCAACAGGTCGCGCAGGCTGGCCCCGGTGAGGGGGCGGCTGTTTCCGCGCTCGTCTTCCAGCAGGATGCCCTCCAGGTTGCCGTGCCCGGCAAAATGCAGGACGTGGGGCGCGAACTCGAGCAAGAGCTGCGGCAGGTCGGCGACGATGCGCTGCCCGTCCAGCCGCTTGACGACCATCTGCCCCTGGCTGGCCAACTTGGCCAGCTCGCGCTGGATCAGGTCGTGCTCGCGGGCGATCTCCAGCGGCGCCTGGTCCAGTGGGCTCGAGCCGAGGATGAGCAGGCGCAGCGGGCGGGCTGGCTGGTTGGGCCAGGGCCGGGTGATGACCCCGCGCACGATGGGGGTCTCCAGGTCCATCCCCAGGAAGCGCTGCCCGTCGTGCAGGTATTCCCAGGGCAGGCAAGCCAGCGCCGGCTCGGTGGTGGTCAGCTTGAGGCGCAGCCGGCCTCCCGCGCTGGCCAGGCAACGGTCATAGAGCTGTCTCGCGGGCTGGTCGAACAGCGCCTGGTAAAGCGCGCCGCCCACGCGCTCCAGCAGCGTGGCCTGGCCGTTGGCGGGGGCGGCGCACCCGGCCATCAGGGCGGAGAGGAGCGTATCCACCTCCTCCCGCGCGAAAGGCGACGCGAAATAGCCCAGCACGCCCGGCTGTTGATCCGGGCCCTGGGCGATGAAGGGGTGGCCTTCGCCCAGCTCGGGGCCGATCCTGATCTCGAATTCGGGATATGCTTTGGTCATGGTTCGCCCGCGCAATGCGCCGTGGTTAGCTGGACTGCTGGACCTCTTGGATGATCTTGACGCCGGCGCTGGCGCCGATGCGCGTGGCTCCCGCGGCGATCATGGCCTTGGCCTGCGCCAGGGTGCGGATGCCCCCCGCGGCCTTGACGCCCATCTCGGGCCCCACGGTCCGGCGCATCAGGGCCACATCCTCCGCCGTCGCCCCGCCAGGGCCAAAGCCGGTGGAGGTCTTGACATAGTCGGCGCCCGCGGCCTTGGCGAGCTGGCAGGCGCGCACCTTTTCCTCGTCGGTGAGCAGCGCGGCCTCGATGATCACCTTGCAGGCCGCCCCGCGCCGGTGGGCGGCGGCGACCACCGCCGCGATGTCGCGCTGCACCAGGGCGTCATCGCCCGCCTTGAGCGCGCCGACGTTGATCACCATGTCGATCTCGTCCGCGCCATCCAGCAAGGCCTGCTCTGTCTCGTAGGCTTTCACCTGGGGCAAGGCGGCGCCCAGGGGAAAGCCAGCCACGGAGGCCACGTGCACGCCGGAGCCAGCCAGGCGCTGCGCCACCTGGCGGACGTTGCAGGGGTTCACGCATACCGCCGCAAAGCCGTGGGCGATGGCCTCGTCGCAGATCTGGTCCACC
>JAAYEA010000117.1 GCA_012689325.1 Chloroflexota bacterium | reverse complement strand
CCAAAGGCGAAAAAGAACATCCCCCGGAAAGGCGCCAGCCGCCCCAGGAACGGCAGCTTGGGAAAGGGGTTGCCCGGCAGCCAGCTCCCCAGGATGAACAAGGCCGCCGCAACCAGCACGGCCAGCAGCGCCGCCAGCCGGGCGTCCCGGAAGGCGCGCCTCGCGCCCAGCGCCGCCAGCGCCAAGGCGAGCGCGCCCGGATACCAGGCGATGGACCAAAAGGCATGGCCGATCACCGAGGGCTGGGCGAGCTCGTAAGCCAGGCCAAAGCGCCGCACCACCGCGCGCCAGAGCAACGCCGGGGAGAGGGCGTAATCCCGCAAGAGCTGGTCGCTCTGGAACGATTCCGCGCCGTGCTTGAGGTGGATGCCCACATCCTCCAGCTCGATCATCGCCGGCAGGACAAAGAACGCCGCCAAGCCCAGCGCCACGCCCCCCGCCAGGGCCCAATAGCCGACCATGGCGCGCCATTGCCGCCTATCTCGCCACCAAACGGCGCCCTCGCGTAACAGGAGATAGATGCCCAGGAAGGGGGCCAGCAGCAGGGTGTGCTCGCTGTTGATGATGGGCAAGGACGCCAGGAGCAGCCCCAGCCACAGCCCATCGCGGGCGCGGACCGTCGGGCCGCTTCTGCTGCGCTCGTAGGCCAGGAAGGCCAGCGGCATCACCGCCCAAAAGACGGCATGGACCCAGGCCTCCGAGGCGGCGTGCAGGTGAAAGGGAAAGAGGGCATAGATGGCGCCCGCCGCCAGCGCCGCGCCCCGCCGCCGCACCAACTCGTAGGCCAGCGCATACATGGCGAGGGCCGAGGCCACGAAGGCGAGGATGAACCCGGCCTTGAAGAGCCACTCCAGCGCCAGCCCCGTGCCGATGGAGACCCAGGCCATGGCGTCATACAGCGGGTAGGAGAGGAAACGCACCAGGGGAAAGCCCGCGAACTCGTAGGGCACCCACTCGGTGAGCGGGCCGCCCTCCAAGATGCGCTGCTTGGCCATCCAGACGATGCTCAGCTCCGGGACCATCTCCAGGCGCGGGCTGGCCAGATACCCCGGCCCCAGCCATCCCCGCAGCCCGACCAGGGTCACCAGCGCCAGCAAGCCGCCATCCACCAGCCAGCGCCGCGAGCCCAACCCGCGCGCAACCCCTGCCAGGCCCTTCCCCCCAGCCACTGCTCTATCCCTCGCCGGCGGGCTGGTCGGTGAAGGGCAAATAGTAGAGGTTCATCTTGCGCCCATACAGGTCAAAGGTGTCGATGATGCGAAAGCCCCGCTTGACATGAAAGGGGTTGGCGCGGGGATTGGTCACGTCCACGGTGGAGAGGAGACCCCGCGCGCCGCGCTCCTGGCAGGCCGCGATCAGCCGCTCCAGCATCTGGCTGGCGATGCCATGCCGCCGCATCTCGCCGCTCACGCCGATAAAGAGAAACTCGGCGTCGCCGGGCCGCTCGGGCAGCTTGCCCGGATAGGCGAAGGTCTGGATCACCCGCCAAAGCAGCGCGGGCTTGCTCAGCAGCCGGCGAGCCACCGGCCAGACCAGGTGGATGCCGCGCCGGAGGATGATATCCTTAAAGAGCGCGCCGGTATCCGTCGCCCCGGCGATGATCCCCACCACCTTGTCCTCCGACGTGGCGACGAACGCCAGGCCGTAGGCCGAGTCGTTGATCTCGCGATAGAGCGCCGTCAGGAACTCTTTGCCCAACATGGTCAGCACCGTGCCCGGCTGGCCTTCGATGTGCAGGTCGGCGGCGATGGGCGCTTCCTCTGGGTGCAGCGTGCGGATCTCGATCATGGTCACCGTCCCAGCTCTTTGATGGTGTCGCTGATCAAGCGGATCTGCTCCGGCGTCAGCGTGGGCGAAGAGGGCAGGTTGACGCCCTTGCGCGATAGCTCCGCCGCCACGGGGAATTCCTGCCCCTCGGCGTACTGGACGTAAGGCGGCATGGTGTGGATGGGGTAGAAGAAGGGTCGGCTGTCGATGCCCCGCTCCTTGAGCGCGGCCATGAAACCGTCGCGGCTCAGGCCGTAGCCGTCCTCGATGAGGATCGAGTACATCCAATAGACATTCTGCGCCCAGTCGGCTTCCGGCGGCAGGGTGACGTGCGGCACGCCGCGCAGCAGCTCGTTATACAGGGCGGCGTGCTGGCGCTTGATCTCGATGATCCGATCGATGCGCTCCAACTGGGCCACCCCCAGCGCCGCCTGCAGGTTGGTGAGGCGATAGTTGTAGCCCACCACCGAATGCCAGTAGCGCTTGGTCTTGGACATGCCGTGATCGCGCAGCCAGCGCGCCCGCTCATCCCATTCGGCGTTGTCGGTGAGGATCATGCCCCCCTCGCCGGTGGTGATGATCTTGTTGCCGTAAAAGCTAAAGGAGGACATGTCGGCCAGGGCCCCCACGCGCCGCCCCTTGTAGAGCGCGCCATGGGCCTCGGCGGCATCCTCGATGACGTACAGGTTGTGCCGCCGGGCGATCTCCATGATAGGGTCCATATCCGCTGGGTGGCCATAGATGTGCACCGGGATGATGGCCTTGGTCCGCTCAGTGATCTTGGCCTCGAGCTGGGCCGGGTCCAGATTCCAGGTCTCGGCCTCCGAGTCCACAAAGACCGGCCGCGCCCCGGCATAGATCACCACGTTGGCAGTGGCGACAAAGGTCAATGTCGGCACGATCACCTCGTCGCCGGGGCCGATGCCCAGCGTCTCCAGCGCCAGGTGCAGCGCGGTGGTCCCATTGCTGGCCGAGACGCCATGTTTGGCGCCGCAGTATCGGCTGAACTGCTCCTCGAACTGCTGCACGTATTTGCCAAGGGAGGACACCCAGCCGGTCTTGATGCACTCGCTGACGTATTCCAGCTCGTTTCCCTCAAAGCGAACATCCGTTATGGGAATCATGTTCCTTCTCCGTCAGAATTGGGCAATAGGAGAGCTCAGGACTTGCCGTACTTACGGCGCAATTGGAGCACCGAGGTAAAGGCCTCGCTGATCTCGCGCAGCGTGGTATTGGACTTGCCGCGCCGGCGATTGACAAAGACGATGGGTATCTCGACAAAGCGCATCCTGCGCTGGTGCAGTTGGCAGGCCATCTCGCTGAGCACGATGTAGCCGTGGGCCTCGATGCGGTCGAAATCGACGGACTCGAGGGCGCGGCGATTGTAGCAACGATAGCCGTTGGTATAGTCGTGGATCGGGATGCCCAGCAACAGCCGCGCAAAACCATTGGCGATGTGGCTAAAGATGTGGCGCTGGATGCCCCAGTTGACGATCTTGGCGCCGCGGATATAGCGCGAGCCGATGACCACGTCCGCGGCTTGGGCTGCCTCCAACAGGCGCGGGATATCCCGGGGGTCGTGGGAGAAATCGGCGTCCATCTCGAGAAAATAGTCGTGCTCGGGGCGGGCCAGCGCGCGGCGAAAGCCGGCGATGCAAGCCGAGCCGCGCCCGCCCTTGCCTTGCCGGTGGATGACCTCCACCTCCGGGTGCTTGGCGGCCATCTCGTCGGCGATCTGGCCCGTGCCATCCGGCGAGTTGTCGTCCACGATGATCACCCGCGCCTGGGCGCTGGCCTCCAGGATGCCCTCCACCAATGGCGCGATATTCTGAGACTCGTTATAGGTCGGTATCACGACCGCTGCACTCATCGCTGCTCCTTTGACGAGCGAAATCAGATACGAACCGGGGCGGTTCTCCCCTCAGCTTGGCCGCTACCCCAGGCGGCCCAGGATGCGCCCAAAAGCCTCCACCATGTAGGCCAGGTCAGCCTCTTGCAGGTACTGATGACAGCCCACATAGAAGGCGTGGCGCCCCAAATAGTCGGCGTTGGGCAAGCGCCCCTCGTATTCAGCCTTCAGGTGTCCATAGGCGGGCTGCTGGGTCGGGATGCAGCCAAAGAGCGGGCGCGTCTCGATCCCCAGCCGCTCCAGCTCCCGGCGCAACCGCTTCCGGGAGATCAGCTCCGGCCGCCGGATGACCAAGGGATAGGCCAAGTAGCTCACCGCCTCGGAGTACGGCGGCAATTGCAGGATCTCGGCGTAGGCGGCCAGGCGCTCGGTCAGGTAGCGGGCGTTGCGCTGCCGCTGCGCCACGATCCAATCGGCCCGCTCCAACTGCGTCAGGCCCAGCGCCGCCTGGAACTCCATGGTCTTGAAATTGTAGCCGATCAATTCGTGCGTAAAGCGCGGGTCATAGTCGTCGTCGCCCTGGCGGCCGTTGAGCCGTGGGCACCGCCCCTCGGCGCGGACGCACACCGGGCAATCGCAAGCCCGGCCCTGCGCCTTGAGCTTGCGCGCCAGGCGGGCCAGCTCGGCGTCGTTGGTGGTGATGGCGCCCATCTCGCCGGCCTGGATATTGTGCGCGATATAGAACGAAAAGGCGCCAAAGTAGCCCAGCGAACCCGCCTTGCCGCCCTCCAGCAGCGTGCCGTGGGCCTGCGCCGAGTCCTCGGCCACCGGGATGCCATAGCGCCGCCCGATCTCGAGCAGGCGGCCCATGTCCGCGGCATAGCCCATCAGGTGCACGGGCAGGATCAGGGCGTAGCGTTCTGGGTCCGGCGCGCCGGATAGGTGCGCCTCCACGTTCTCCGGCGTGATGACAAAGGTGCGCGGGTCCACGTCCACATAGACCGGCTCCCACCCGACGGCGCTGATGGCGCTGCTGGTGGCGATGTAGGTCAGCGGCGTGGTGAGCACCTTCCGGCCAGCGCCGAGGCCCTTGGCGTGCTTGATCGCCGCCAGGGCCGTGATCAGCGCCCCCGTGCCCGAGCTGGTGGCGACGCAATGCCGGGTGCCGATATAGGCTGCCCACTGGCGCTCGAACTCGCGGACCTTGGGGCCCTCGGAGAGCCGCCCCTTGTCCAGGACCTCATAGATGGCCTCTTTTTCCCGGGGCCCCAGGTGGAAATCGCCCACGCGCACGCGAAGCTCGGTCATCGCCCGCCCTCCCGCTCGCCGGCGCAGGCGGGGACGCTCAGCGCCTCCCGAAATCGCCGGACCAGCAGAAAGGATACCACGATGGCGCCCAAGGCCAAAACCGACAGCCCCGCATAGCGCGGGTACGCCAGCTCGACCACGTAATCGCCGTCCGCCGGCGCGACGAAAGCCATCTGCCCCTCTTGCTCGCGCAGCTCGACCGCCTGCCCGCCCTGGCTGGCCCGCCAGGCGGGGAAATAGTTCATGCGCAGCCGCACCAGCTCGCCCGCCCGCGCCTGGGTGAGCCGCACCTCTTGCGCAAAGTAGCCGCGCGGCTCGAGCGTTCCCCTGGCGCTCTCCGCCCAGACGTCGCCGGGCGCGGCCTGGTCATAGGCATAGATGGCCCAGAAGCCATCCTCCCAGATGCGCACAAAAGCGGGATCGCCATCAAAGTAGCCCTTGGAGATCTCTGTCCAAAGGACCAGGTGCCGGATGCCCCACTGCTCCAGGAAGGCCCTGATCTCTTCCCGGGGCCAGTCGGGCAGCAGCTTGCCGCGGAAAGCCCCGGAAGTGATGAAATTGCGGCGATAGACGCTGTGATGATAGCCTTCCTGGTTGTTGGCCATGAACCGTTTGCTGGTCTCGAAGGGGAAATAGGGTTCCAGGTGCGCGTGGGACTCCTGGGCCTCGGTGGAGCCCTCCCCCTCGGTGGCCAGGTCGTATCCGCCCATGCTCTCCAGCAGGATCAGGTCGCTATCCAGCCCCTCCACCGCCTCCACCAACCCGGCGTTATAGGCGCGCAGGCTGGGCGTGTGCTCGATCGGCAGCAACAGGCGCGAGGGCAACGTCGGCAAAAGGATCGCCAGGACCACGAGTACGGCGGCAGGGTGCAGGCTCCGCTCCTGGTTGAGCCAGGCGCCATAGATCAGCACGAGGGGCACCGGCAACAGGAAGCGGATGCGGCTGACGAACATGTCCACGCTGGGCGAGACCACCAGCGTCAGCAGCATGACCACCGCGGCCATGAGCGCCACGCCCAGCAGAGGATCGCCATAGAGGCGCCGCCGCGCCCGCAGGCGCTCCCAGACCGCCGCCGCGATGATCGGCAGCGAGACGATGAAAAGGCCCTGATAGCGCACCGGCCTGCCCAGCAGCCAGAACCGGGGATCGGTCACCCGATCCAGGGCCTGGACGCTTTGCGCGACGATCTCGGGGATGGTGTAGTGCACCGGGTCATAGATCTCGTCGCTCTGGACGAAATAGCCCGAATAGGCCAGAAACGAGAAGGTGAACGTGAGGGTAATCAGAAAAGCCGCCGCCATGACGAAAGCCAGCCGCGGAATCATCCGCCGGTCAAAGCGCCAGAGGAAATCCAGGCCGATCAAAAGCAGGGCATAGACGAAAAAGCCCGTCGCAGCATAGAGCGTCAGGGAGAGCGCCAGGATCAGGGCGAAGCTGGCCCAGGGCTTGCCCCGCCGCATCAACTGGACCAGGATCAGGTCCAGCAGCAAAAAGCACAGGCCGATGAACGAGTTGACCATGCCCCAATAGAGCAGGTTGTCAAAGAAGCCAAAGGCGACAAACGCCCCGCCCCACAGCGCCAGCAGCCCCGCGCGCTCGTCGAAAAGCAGCCTGGCATATCCGTAGAGAAGCAGGGGAAAGGCCAGGTAGAAGAACAGGATCATCAGATGAAAGCCGACGCGCGGGCCAAAAGGCAAGAAGGGCAGCAGGAAGAATATCTCGTTGTGGCTCACGTCCGAGACGGTATAGTAGCCGCCCATCATGGCCGGGTCCCAGCCAAAGATGCCCCCTTGCTTGAGCATCTCCCAGCCCTTCAAGGTCACGGTATAGATGGTGGGATAGTCGTCGAAAAAGACCAGCTCGTCGAACTGGGCGGGCGGGAACTTGACCAAGAAGGAAACGAGCAGCAGCGCCAGCACCAGCGGCAGGGAGACCCGCGGCTGCAACACCGCATCCATCCATCCCGACCAGCGCGGGAACGCCCAAGCGCTGGGCCGGGCCAGCACAAGCACGAGGGCCGCCAACAGCGGAAGAAGAAAGGGGAGCTCGCCGCGGATAGCCAGCAGCGCCAACGCGGCGGCGCCCAGGATGGCCAGGGTCCGCGCGCTCAGGGTCGGCCAACCCAGCGCCTTGCCCGTCGAGCCTTCCTCCCGGTCCCAGAGCGCCCACCACGCGGCCAGCGCCAGGGTCAGCGCGACCAGCAGCGCCTCGCGAAAGAGCACAAGCACCTTGGCCTGGTAAGCCTCCACGCCGATCGTCGCGCGGTTGCCCATCAGCGCGTTCAACGGAGCCCAATCGCTGTGGTAGGCCCGCGCCACGACGGGGGAGAGGGCCAGGGGTGCGGCAAAGTAGGCCGCCGCCCCCACGACAAGGAGGGCGAGCGCGGCCATCGCAAGCCGCCGGTTTTTGGGAGCTGCCAAGGACATAAAGAGGCCTCTTCATGCCCCGGCCACGCGGGTTGGGGCGAACGAGAAGGCGGCGCTTTGCGCCGGTGTCATGGCCGGGAACGCTACAAGCAAGATATTTTACCTGACTCGGGCGAAAAGTGCAAGCTGTATGCCGATGAACTCCCACCGCTCGCTCAAGGCGAAGCGGCCATCCTGTTCCAGCCGCCGCCAGAGTGCCTCGTTGGTGGTGTGGCTCATCACCAGCCAGGCCCGCCGTCCCTCGTCGGCCAGCCGGTCGGCGACGGCCGCCAGCCCAGGCCCATCCTGCAGCGCCCCGCTCACCTGGAGCACCGGCTGCGGGCCCTGATAGTAATAGCCGAACACGGCGCTGATGTCCTCGTCCACCAGGCAGATCACATCGCCGGGCTGGGCCTGCGCCGCGATCCGCGCCGCCGCCTCGCGCCAGCCCTCCTTCTGCGGCTGCTGGTAGAGGTTCCAAAGCGACAGCGCCGAGCCCAGCAAGATCACCCCCGCCAGCCCCCAGCGCCACAGGCCGCGCGCCGCGGCGAGCCCCCGGCCCGCCAGCACGCAATAGGGCGGGAGGAAGAGCACCAGGTAGCGCGCGATAAAGCTGGGGCGAAACTGAGACAGCGCCAGGATGGCGGCGATGGGCAGCGCCAGCCCCGCGCCCCAGTAGATCGCCCCCCGGTCCAGGCGCGCCTCCCAGCGCAGCCGGTCGCGGGAGAGGGCCAGCCGGCTCAGGCCCGCCAGGATGGCCAGGCCATAGGCCCCCAGCGCGGCCCAACGCAGCGCGCCCGGCCCCGCCCAGGTGTTGCCCACGCTAAAGGAGAGGGCGACGTCCACCACGTCGCGCAGGCCCGGCCGCCCATACTTGGCGGCCAACCATCCCCACGTGCCGCCCTCGAGCTGCGTGAACAGCACGCGCAGGCCGGGAAGGAACAAGATGATGAGGGCCCCCGACGCCAGCAACCAGGCGCGAAGGTTCGCCCCGCCCGAATGGGAGCGCCAGGACTCGTAGAGCACATAGGCCCCGTGGGCCACGAGCACCAGCGCGGCATAATAGAAGGTATGCAGGGCCAGGGCGGAGAAGAGGACATAGAGCCCCCACCACTTGGCCGCGGGCTTGCTCAGGGCGCGCAACAGGGCCCAACCGGCCAGCGCCGCCCACAGCGTCGCCAGGGCGTACATGCGCGCCTCTTGGGAATACCAGATATGCAGCGGCGAGAGGGCCAATAGCCACCCCGCCCACCGCGCCGCGGCCCCACCCCAGAAATGCCGGGCCTGCGCATAAATGACGGGCACGGTCAGCGCCCCGGCCAGTGCGGAGAGGAGGCGGAGCGAAAACTCGCTATCGCCCAGCCGGGCCCAGAGGTGCAACAGGGCGTAATACAGCGGGAAAGGCTGCGTGGCCAGCACGTTGCGCAGCGTCGGCCCATCGAGACGGGCCACCACCGCGCTCCAGCCCTCGTCGAACCAGAGGCTCTCGCGGCCCAGGCAACAGAGCCGCAGCAAGGCAGCCGCCAGCAGCAGGATCGCCGGGCTCCACCGCTCCAGGGCCGACTGTTTCGTGCTCATGGGGCCGCGCCCAGGTCGTAGAGGCTGATCTGCCCGGCGCCGGCAAAGTCGCCCCGCAGCTCGCGGCGGAAGCGGCCATCGAGGTAGGCCCGCACGCGGCCGTCCGGGTCGGCATAGTGGCCGGGCGTCCAGACCAGCCACAGCCGCTGATAACGGGCCAGCGGCGCCAGCAACGCCTGCACGTCCGCATCTTGAGGCAGCGGCACCGGCAGCTCGCGATAGAGGGGAAGCGCGCCGCGGGCGTAATAGTCGAAGGGTTTGTGGTTCCATTGGGGCACAAAGACCGCCACGTCGCCGGGCTGCGCGTGCGCCTGGACGTAGCTCACCGCGCTTCGCCAGGCGTCATTTTGTGGGTAATAGGCCATGAACCCGATCCCCAATAGGCAGAGCGCCGCCAGGGCCGCGGCCAGCGCCGCTCGCCAGCGGGCCCAGGGGATCTGGCGCACCCCCATGGCCAGGAGCAACAGGTAGGGCGGCAGGAAGGGCAAGAGGTACCGCCGGGCATACATGGGCTTGAACTGCGAGACCAACCAGACCGCGCCCAGGGAGAGGCCCAGGTACAGGAAGGTGAAAAGGAAAGCCTGGCTGAGGCGCGACGATGGCTTGCGCCGCCACCGGCCGATGGCCGCCCCTACCGCCAAGAGAGACGCTCCGGCAAAGAGCGCATACCCCAACCGCCGCACCTCCACCGGGTACCAGAGGCGGGCGTTGCCGATGCCATAGTCGATCCAGGTCTCCACCAGCACCCGGGGGCCGGGGTGGCCGATGGCCTCGGCGATCCAATAGCCGCCGCCGGTGGCGATCTGATCCAGCAGCACCGGCAGCCAGGGCAGGAAGAGCAGGGCAATGGCCGCTTGGGCCAGGAGCCAACGCCGGAGGCTCGGCCGAGGGGCGGGCCATAGCGCCCAACGCAACAGGGCAAAGGCGTTCACCGCCAGTATCACGAACACGGCGTGGTAATGGGTATAAAGCGCCAGCGACATGGACAGAGCATAGGCGAGCCAGTCCGCGGCGCGCCCGCGCTGGGTGGCCTGCCAGAGCCAATAACTCCCCCCCAGCGTGAGCAGCGTGACCAGGGCGTACATGCGCGCCTCTTGCGAATACCAGACGTGCAACGGCGACACGGCCAGCAGCAGCGCCGCCAGCAGCCCCACCTGCTCATCATAGAGAGAGCGGCCCAGTTGGAACAGGAAAGGGATGGCCAGGATGCCGGCAAAAGCGGAGAGGGCCCGCACGGCGAACTCGCCCTCGCCGAGCGGCAGCCAGAGGTGCAGCAGCGCAT
>JAAYEA010000116.1 GCA_012689325.1 Chloroflexota bacterium | reverse complement strand
GTGTTGCCGTCGCTACCGTCGACCTGACGCGGGGTGCGGAGGGCTCTTGCGCGGAGGTGAAGCGGCTCCTGACGTCAGGCCAGCCAACCAAGGTCACCGTGCAGGCCCGCACGCGCAGGCTGCTGCTGCTCTTGCTCGGCGGCTAGAATCGACCAGGGAAGGAAGGATAGCCTTGGCAGAGGCGACGCGTGTCCGCAACAACCCGGACCTGGAGCTCCTATCCACGTGCCGGGAGCGCTGCATCCATCAAGACCGATACCGCGTCGTTGGCGCCAGCTTTTCCATCTGCTGCGAGAGCGAGGAGGCGGCCGAACGGATTCGGCCATTTCTGGCTACCTTCTGGCAGGACCAACCGCTGAACGAGGTTTCCCTGGCGCCGCTCTATGTCCTTGGGGATGGGCGGAGAGGCTATCGCGTGGTCAATTGCGCCGGCCGTTCCATCCAATCGCCGTGGTGGCAGGTCGCCTTTTCCTACCTGTTCAGCATGATGCACGCCCAGCTATGGTCCGCGAGCGCCCGACTGCTGCCCTTGCACAGCGCTGCTGTATCCATCGGCGGACAGGGGCTGCTGCTGCCGGGAGACAGCGGCCAGGGCAAGTCCACGCTGGCGCTGGAACTGGCGATTCATGGATGCGACTATCTGTCGGACGAGTTCGCGCCGATCTGCCTCTCGACCGGGCAGGTCCTGCCCTATCCTCGCCCGCTGCAGATCAGCCAGGAGGCGGCGAGCCTGCTGCTGGACGGCCTTGTGGCTCCGGGGTTGTCCGAGGCTGCCTTTCTCGATGACGAAGGCGCTGAGAGGCGCCTGCTCGACCCGCGCGCGGCGCTATCTTTAGGCGAGGCGGCCCCGGTGCGGCACATTATCGTTCTCGAAGGCTTTGCCGAAAACGCGAGCCTGGCGCATCTATCCAAGGCCGAGGCGTTGGGGCGGCTATCAGCCTCGGCGATCGTGTATCAGACCAGCGCTGCGTGGAAAAAAGCAGCGGTGAAGACACTGACCAACCTAGTGGAGAACGCTGGCTGCCATGCGCTCAGGCTGGGCCCAATAGGCGCCAACCATGCCGTGCTCAAGGATCTCGCCAGCAGCGATCCGCAGGAGACCACTGGCCGCGAGGCGGAGGAGCGCGAGGAGCTGAAGCTGCTTGCCTCGCGGATACAGGAGCTTCTGAGCTCCCGCGAGCCCTGCGATGTCCGGACCAGCCGGGTGCGCGGCGGTTGACGGATAGAAAGGACAACAAGGTGAGTGACAACGTGAGCTCCTCGATGCTCGAGACCATCGCGCGCGTCATTGGCGAGGCAGTGAAGGCTGGCCAGATCGCCACGTTGCGCGATGTGGCGCCTCTCCTCATGAGGGACTGCCAGCTTGGGGAGGCGGATGCGCTGGCCGTGGCGGAGGCGGTCAGCCGGAAGTGGCAGGATCGCTTCTTCCCGCCGATCAGCCGCATCGAGCTGTTCCTCACCGAGAACTGCAACCTGCGCTGCGACTATTGCTTCGTCGAGGGCAAGAACGCCCTGGGTTCCATGTCCTGGGACACGGCGCGTCAGGCGGTGGACCTGCTGTTCCGCGAGTCCAGGGACCAGAAGGACCTCTCCATATTCTTCATGGGCGGCGAGCCCTTTCTCCGTTTTGACGTGATGCGTCGGGTGGTCGAGTATGCGACCGAGTTGGGCAAGGCCCAAGGCAAGCACGCCAAGTTCAGCGTGACCACCAACGGGACGCTGCTCACCGAGGAGTCGCTGGCGTTCTGCGCGCAGCACCGGATGATGATCCTGCTCAGCCTGGATGGGGCGCAGGAGACCCAAGATCGCCACCGCAAGACGGCGGGTGGCCAGGGGTCGTTTCAGATGATCATGGATCGGCTGCCGCTCATGAAGCGGTATCAGCCGTGGATGGGCGCGCGCATGACCGTGACCCCCGATGCGGTGGGCGAGATCGCGGCGAATGTCCGTTTCCTGGTGGAACACGGGTTCAACTATTTCATCATCGGGCCGGCCAGTGGCATCGACTGGTCGGACGAGGGCCTAGAGGTCTACGAGGCGCAGATGCGCCAGGTCGTCGATGAGCACAGGGAGGCGCTCGCCAAGGGGGCGAACCTGCGCATCGATCTCTTGCGAGAGCTGGAAAACCTCCGCGACAAGGTGGGGGTTTGGGGCTGCCAGGCTGGCCGACACTCCATCACCGTCGCCTGCAACGGCGACATCCATGCCTGCTCCAAGATGCTGGGCCTGAACGACCTGGACGGCATCTACAAGCTGGGAGACTTGGCGCGTGGCATCACCGAGACAGGGGCGCGGGCGGAGCTGATCGGCATGTGGGCCAAGCGGAACACTCGTTGCATGACCTGCGAGCTGGCCGATAGCTGCTCCGGCGGCTGTTTCGCCACCAACTATGCCGCAACCGGCAGCATCTATGACCCCTGCGAGTCCGAATGTCGTGTGGTGGCTCGCAACCTGAGCATTCGGCGGTACGCCAGCCAAGTCCTTGGTGACGCGCATGGCAGAGAAGACACGGAGGCCTGCACTGTCTGAGCAAGCCCCGCCCGACGGACCTTTCGACCTTACCGAGGTAGCCGCCTATCTGCGGGGGCACCCCGACGCTGGCTGGGGGAGACTGTCCCGGTTCCTGGCTCGACGGCAGAGGCTGCCGCGCGGCGAGGCTCGCCAACTGGCCCGCACCATCACCCGGAAGCTTGAGACGGAGAGGGCCGTGGAAGCGGACGCCGACCTTTGGCTGCTCGATCTGCTCGGCGCCAGGCCAGAGGGGGGGGCTGTAGCTCTACATAATGTCGAGTGGGAATGCGTAACGGCGAGGGCGCTCTTTCATGGGGTGGGGCCGCTGCTGCACGCCACATTGAGCAAGGCGGGCTGGCTGGACCGCCTCCCGGCCAGCGCGCGGCTGCGGCTGCAACGGGCCCGCGCTCACACCGCCGAGCAGAACGCTGGGTTGATGGTCGAGGCCGAAAGGGTACTCGAAGCCTGGGCCGCTGTGGGTATCGAGCCCATCGCCCTGAAGGGGCTGGCGCTCACCCCCATGCTCTACCGGGACCTGTCCTTGCGCCCGATGGGCGATATCGACCTGATGGTCCGGCCAGAAGAGGTCGAAGCTGCCGAGGCAGCGCTCTCCGCCCTCGGATATCGGGGCTCGGCCCTCGATCCAACACGGCGGCCCCCCGCGTTTCTGCGCGAGTACGGCGGGTCAGCGGAACACTGCCGCCGATCAGGCGGCATGACGTGGATGCTCGATCTGCACTGGCGGTTGACCAATTCGGAGTGGATCAGGCGCACCGTGTCCCTGGATCTGCAGGACGTATGGTCCGCTTCGGAGCGATGGGCCCTCGGCTCCTGCGCGCTGCGAAGGCTCTCCCCCGAGTACCAACTGCTCCACCTGGCGCTCCACTTGCTGAAACACAAGTTCGGGCAAGGCAGCTTCAGGCAACTGGTCGATATTGATCGGTTGTGGCGGTTGGAGGGGCAGCGGATGGTGGATGCCGGGCTGGTGAGCTTGGCGGCGCGGGCCCGAGCGCGCGTTGCCCTGTACGCGGTTCTTTGGGGGTGCGCGCGGTGGCTGGGGACCCCCGTCCCGCCGGAAGTGTTGTCCGCGCTGGCCCCATCCAGGTGGCGCAGGAGGATCCTGGCGCGCCTGCTGTCGGGCGCGCGGGGCGGGTTCCCCACGGCCGAGATCAGAGGCTGGGCCAAGTTCCTGTTGCAGCTGCTCCTTTTGGACGAGCCACAGCGCGCTCCCTGGATCGGCCTGAAGGTGCTCTTCCCGGATGCTCGTTGGCTGGAGGCCCGCTATGGCGCCAAGGGCAGAGATGTCTGGCGCTATCGCCTGAGCCACCCTCTCTCTGTCATCCTGCGCGGCGAGTTGTAGCGTCTGCGGCTCACTCTAGCACAGGCCCCGCAGGGCCACGGCCACAGGTGGGTTCGCCTTCATCGTGCGCTCCGTCTAGCTGAAAACGACGTGGTTGCGCAGGAACCGCATGACCGCCTCGTAGAATTGGCCGATGGTCTCGGCCTTGCGCCAGCCATGGCCCTCGCCCGGGTATACATGGTATTCGTGCGTCACGCCCCGCTGCCGCAGGGAAGCCACGATCGAGTCGGATTGTTCCCGCGGCACGACCCGATCCTCGTCTCCCTGAAAGATGGCGATGGGGTCGACGATGCGATCGCTGCGATAGATGGCGGATCGCTCACGATAGAGAGCGGCGGCCTCTGGCAGCGGGCCCACGATGGAATCCAGGTAGTGGCTCTCGAATTTGTGCGTGTCGGTGGCCAGGGTGAACAGGTTGCTTACCCCGTACATGCAGATGCCGGCCCTAAACACGCCAGGATGATTGGCCAGGGCGAGCAGCACCGTAAAGCCGCCAGCGCTGCCTCCCATGATCACCAATCGCCGCGGATCAGCCAGCCCGCCATCGGCCAGGAAATGGGCGCCACCGACCGCGTCCTCGACGTCATAGACGCCCCACTGGCCCCGCAGCTTTTGAATGTAGGCGCGCCCGTATCCCGAGCTGCCGCGATAGTTCACCGCCAGCACGGCAAAGCCGCGCATGGCAAAGAACTGCGCTTGCGGGTTAAAGCCGGCGCTCACGTGCCCAGTGGGCCCGCCGTGAACCAAGATGATCGCGGGGGGCCTGCCGCCGCTCTGGTAGGCGGGGCTATGCGGCGGGTAATACAGGCCGTGGATGGCGTCTCCATCGCTGCTGGCCCACTGGACGGCTTGGGGCGTGGAAAAAGCGTCGGAGGGGACGCGCTCGGCAGAGCTGTAGGCATGGATGCGCTCCGTGGGGCTGTCCTGCAGGTCGAGGCTGACGACCCGGGGCGGGATGCCGTTGCCCGAGGCCACCAGCGCTAGCCTTCTTCCGCACGGGGCGACCGCAAGCTGGCTCAGGTTGCTATAGCGCTCCAGCGGCGATGGGACCGGATAGGCCGGCCCCCCACCCAGGGGCGCGGCCCACAGGCTGGATTGGCCACGGGATGACCGGATGTAGAAATCGATGGCGCCATCCGGACTGAGCTGGTGGGTGCGAATGCCTTGCCGCCAGGCCGGCAGGCCGATATCCGCCGAGTCGAAGGTCAGTTGGACGTGCTCTTCGCTCTCGAGATCGTAGCGCCACAGATTGGACCAACCCCCTTGGTCGCACAGATAGATCAGGTTACGGCCGTCCGGGGTGAACTGAGGCTCAGCCACGCTGACTCCACCCTGGTCGCGCAGCACTCTCACCTCGATGGCCCGAGGAAGCACGCCCGGAGCCTCCTCGAGCGCGGCGACAACCAGGCGAGCGTGGTCCCATGGCATGTTGGGGTGATCCCACTCGATCCACGCGATGTGCTGTCCATCGGGGTGCCAGGTGGGCTGCATGTAAAAGTCTGCCCCGGAGGCCAGCTTTTGCGGCCAGAGGGCGCCCTCGGAATCCACGATGGCCAGGCTGTCGACCTCATGATCCGAGTGCACATAGAGAAGCCACCGCTCGTCGGGGGACACCGTCGGAGCTGCCGCTGCGCCAAAGGCGGGCGTCACCGGAGCCGAAGCCCCGCCACTCGGCGCAAGACGGTGAATCGCCTTGGTGGCGGCGTCGACATAATACACGCAACCGTGCGCAACCGCAAAGTCGCCTCCGCCATAGCCCACAGAGGCTCGCACGTTCTGCCCTTCGGTCAGATCGCGTGGCGCACCGCCCTCCATGGTCTGCGCCACCAGCAGATTCTGATCCGAGCGCCCCTCCTGCCAGACCAGCGTGCGGCCGTCCGTGTCCCACTGCACATCGGAGAGTCGTCGTTGGAGCGACATGCTGATCGGCGTCAGCGGGGAAGGCCACAGCCCGTATGCTAATGTTGCCTTTGCTGCCATCGTGCACTCCTTCCTGCTCTTGCGCTTGCCTCTCCAATCATAACATCCGACGCTGCAATTGACAAGCGGCGGCACGGGCGGTAGAATGGGGCCATCTTGGGAGAGGCAGGACACTCGGAGCGTTGGAAGGGTCGATGAATCGCTTGATCGTTGTGACGCATGGGCGCTTGGGGGAGGCGTTGCTGGACAGCGCTCGACTGATCCTTGGCGAGCTCCCCGATGGGGCGCGGGACGTGTGCCTGTGCCCCGAGGATAACCTGGACTCCATGCGCGCCAAGATCGCGGCTGCGCTGGACCCAGTCGAGGAGCCTGGCCATGCCGTCCCGGCGTTGGCGCTTGTGGACCTCTTTGGGGGCACCGCCTGCAACGCGACCGCCTGGGCACTGGAGGGCCGCGACTTTCAGATCGTTGCTGGGGTCAACCTTCCCATGTTGCTCGAGGTCTTGATGCAGTGGGGGCGGCTCTCGGTCGAACAGGCTTCTCGGGTGGCCGTGGAGGCCGGGCTCAGGAGCGTGGTGGACGTCAGGGCGGCGCTATCGCGGTTGGACACTCCGGCCGCGGTAGGGTCATAGCGAGAGACCGTCGATATGCCAACGGTCGTCTTGGCGCGCGTCGATGATCGGCTCATCCATGGGCAGGTGGTGATCAAGTGGCTGCGCGCTGTGCCCTGCCGAGAGATCGTCATCTGCGATGATCAAGTGAGCGCCGATCCGTTCCTGCGGCGCGTGTTGACCCTGGCCAAGCCTCCCAGCATCCAGCTCCGCATCCTCTCCATCGCCGAGGCTGTCGGCTATCTTGGCGCGGGCGATGGCGCGCCCGCGAGGCCGTCCGGCGCAGCCCCTCTGCCCGCCGAAGACCTCAAGGTGATGTTGCTGGTCAAGTCGCCGGCCACCGTCCGCGCGCTGCTGGATGGCGGTGTGCATTTGGACAGCCTGAATGTAGGCGGAATGGCTCCCAGCCCCGGCAGCCGTCGCATCTACAAGAGTGTGTCTGCTACACCCGAGCAACTGGAGATACTGCAGGGAATCCGGGAGCTCGGGGTGCTGGTCCGTTTCCAGACCGTCCCCGAGCCCGAAGAGTCTGCGGTTCCCCTGGAATCGCTCAGGCTGTGACGGATCGGACACCTGCGTGTCCACGTCGAGAACCCGCTCGGGCCGTTCGCACAGGAGGCGCATATGCAAGTGTCTTTGGTCCAGGCGCTGCTGATCGCCCTGCTGGCCTATTTGGGCATCAGCACCTGGATCCTGGGGGTAGGGTATTTCACCACCTATCGCCCGCTGATCGGGGGCACGCTGGTCGGGTGGGTGTTGGGTGACGTGACGGCCGGGATGCAGATCGGGGCCGCGATCAATGCCATGTACCTTGGCTTCATCTCGACGGGGGGATCGCTGCCCAGCGATCTGATCTTTGCGGGGTATATCGGCACGGCCCTGGCGCTGAGCGCGGGGCTGGATGCGCAGACTGCCGTATCCCTGGTGGTGCCCCTGGGCCTCTTGGGGAGCGCCTTGTGGTTCGCGCGCATGACCATCTGTTCCTTCTTTGCCCACTGGGCCGATCGCTTTGCGGAAAAGGGCGACCTCCGCGGGGTGGCGCTAACCAACATCTGGACCGGCCAGATCGTGCTGTTCGTGCTCTACGCGGTCCCCACCTTTGCGGCGGTCTATTACGGCGCCGATGCGGTCCAGGCTCTGATCGCCAAGATCCCCGCTAACTGGGTCACGGGACTGGCCACGGTCGGCGGGATGCTGCCCGCCGTGGGCATTGGCATGTTGCTCAACTATATGGGGAGGCGACCGCTTATTCCGTTCTTCCTGATCGGTTACTTGTTGGCAACCTACCTGGACCTGCCCATCCTGGTGGTCGCGCTCCTGGGCGCGGCGGCGGCCTATCTGCACTTGCAGTACAAAGGGGGCCCAAGCCATGAGCCAGCAGCCTAACCGCCTCACGCGTGGGGACCTGGTCCGCTCCTGGCTGACGTGGCTGTTCTTTTCGCACGCGACGTACAACTATGAGCGTTTGCAGGGGCTGGGCTTTGCCCATGCCATGGTGCCGATCATACGCAAGCTCTATCACACCCCTCAGGAGATCTCGGCGGCGCTCAAGAGGCATCTGGTTTTCTTTAACACCGAGGCCCAGGTGGGCGCCCTGGTGCCGGGCGTTATCGCTGCTCTGGAGGAAGAGCGCGCCAACGGCGGGGATATCTCTGACGAAGCCATCAACGGCGTCAAGAGCGGCCTCATGGGGCCTCTCTCGGGCCTGGGTGACTCGATCACTCAAGGGCTGATCACGCCCATCCTGTTAGCCCTCGGCATCAGCCTCGCCAGCGAGGGGAGCCTGGCCGGTCCTCTCCTCTACTTTCTGCTCGCATCTGGAGCGATCATCTCGCTCTCCTACCTGATGTGGAGCCAGGGATACTCCTTGGGCAAGGCCGCCGTGGAGAAGCTTCTGGCCGGCGGGGCGCTGCGCCAACTCACCGAGGCCGCCAGCGTAATGGGCATGATGGTGGTGGGGGCGTTAGCGGCCCAGCAGGTCAGCCTCTCGCTGGCCGCCAACGTGGTGGTTGGGCAAAAGACCGTCCATCTGCAATCCGAGGTCCTGGACACCGTGATGAAAGGCGCGTTGCCGCTGCTGCTGACCGTGAGCGTCTGGTGGCTGCTCAGCCGGCGCCGCTCGCCCCTGGCGATCATCGGCTTGCTCTTCGTCTTGGGCATCGATGGCGTGCTGCTAGGCTGGCTTGGCTGGACGCCAACCACGGTGACTTGGCAGAGCGTGGCCGCGCTGATCCTGACCGCGGCGCTCTGGTGGCTGCTGCTGACGCCGGGAGGAAAGAAGCGCACCATTGGCACCGCTTTGGTCCTTCTGTCCAACTATGTCCTGCTGCTTTGGTGGGGCAGGGTGGATCTCTCGGCGATCGCCGGGACGCTGGTTTTTCTCTGGTGGCTCTGGCGCGGCCACCCGGCCGCCGCCGATGCTGCCTGGTGAGTGAGGCGGGGCTGATAGCGTGAGGGCCAGCACGGCACAAGGCTGGTGCGCCCCAGCCCTGTGCCAGTAGCCCTAGCGCGCCTGCAGGGCCGTCACGGCGTCGCGCACGTCTTCTGTTTCCGGCACCTTGCCGCCATCGACCAAGGCCTTCACGCTGAGGCTCGGGTCGGTATCGGCTGGAAGCTTGAGCGCCGCCAGAAGGTCCGCCAACGGCACCTGCGCCTGGTCGACGATCTCGCGCAAGGTGTGTCTGCCCTTGATGTCCGCGCCCGTCAGCAGGACGCCGGAGGGCAGGGGCGTGGGGCCTGTGCCGGCGCCCTCGCCCTTGGCCGTGTGATCGCTCGTCGCCTCGCTCCCTGCGGCTGCTGGCGTCGAGGTCTCCGTGGGCATCGGACTGGCGGGTTGTGCGGCGGTTTGCCCAGCCAAGTGCGCATCCACCACCTCGCGCACTAGGCTAACCTCGAACCCCTCCACGAGGCCTTCCAGGTCCTTGAGCGCCGTCTCGAAGGGGATATCCTCGGTCAGGCTGAGGAGCTTGTATAGGTCGGCCTGGGGGATGCCGAGTCCCTCCGCCACCTGGCGCAACGTCATCCAGCCACGGATATCGTCCCCCGACTGCAGGTTCTCCACGTCGACCATCTGCTTGCCGCTAACGAACCACTGACCAGTCGCTTTGGCCACCAACACGGAGCCGAGCAGGGCAACGATCACAAAGACCGGGAGCAGGTACTTGTTGATGCGCATGATCCCCATTCTATCGCGTCGTCTCGGCGCGACGCGCTCGCCCAAACAGAGCCACCATCCGATCCCACCAGCTCGGCGCGAGCCGGGCCTCCAGGACGCCGTTCACCGGGCAGGCCTCCAAGCAAGCCAGGCAGCCGATGCAGTTCGTGCTGACGCGCGGGCTCGCCTCGGCGACATTGATGCCCACGGGGCAGGGCTTGTTGCAGACCGCGCAGCCGCGACAGGTGGACGGGTTGCGCTTGATCCGCACCAAGCTCAGGTGCCCAAGCAGGCTCTGGACGGCGCCGAAGGGACAGGTGTACTTGCACCAGAAACGCGGGACAAAGAAGGAGAGGACCAGGACCACGAGCGTGACGGTGTAGGCCAGCCATTGCTCGGATAGGTTGAACTCGAAAGCCCAACCGAGGCCGAACAGCGTGCGGTAGGGGTCATAGTCGGCAAAGTGCAGTTTGACCGTGCTGATGGTCTTGTACAGGATGAAGGCCAAGCTGATGAACCGCAGATAGCGCATCCACCGATCCGCGCGCGCGGGGACGCGCAGCTCCGGCAGGCGCAGCTTGGTGCGCGCCCAGGTGAGCAGATCCTGGACGCTGCCGAAGGGGCAGATCCAGCCGCAGAATGCGCCGCCCATGACCACCGCGCCGATCGCGAATCCGATGACGAGGACGAGGTTCGACGGGTGGGTCTTGGGCACGTACTGACCCTCCGTCACAAACCGCCAGAGGGTCTCAATGCCGCCGAATGGACACAGGGCATCAATGGAAGCGGTGGATGCGCTCTCGCCCAACAGGTTATGGCGCAGGCTCGCGACCAGGATGAACGCGGCGAACGCGGCCTGGACGACCCTGCGGATCACCTGGGTGCGCGACGCGGGTCGGCGCTTGCGGGTGCTCGACATATGGTTGTTTGCCTCCTTACCGAAATGCTACAGACGGCGATATGCTACCCCACAATTGTCAAGGCAATGTGAAGATGCTATGAGCCTTCTGTGAGCAGGGGCCTTCTAGCCCAGGCAGATCCAGGTGGCACGCGAGCTAGCACTGAGACCGTGCTCCTCCCACGGGTCGATGACAATGAGGTCGCCAGGCTCGACAGTGGTCTCCTGATCCCCCAGCTTGACCACCGCCTCGCCCGAGATGATGAACCAGAGCTCGGGCTGTTCGTGCTTGTGAGGCCCGAAGGGGTTGGTGGGCGTCGTCTCCCGGACCACAAAGTGCTTCGCCAGTATCTCTCGCCCATCCAGCGGGTAGGGTCTGCGGCCGTTCACGGTGGGGATATCTCGCGCTCTCAGAATCATGGCGCTCCTTTCCAGCGAGCGCGGCCAGGCAAGGCATTCCCAGACGAGCTGGCCTGGCCGCCATAGCTTGTCTAGGGGTATTGCGCCTCGATCAGCGCCGCCAGCTTGGCCCTATCCGGCTCACGGCGGAACAGCGGGGCCCCTGACTCGCGATAGATGCCCAGGTTCTCCTCGAACGTGTCTTTGTGTTCGCTCCGGTAGATGACACCCAGCGGCATCGGGTCCTGCTCCAGAGCCTTGCTGAAGGCAGCGGCGCGATCCTGAGGGTCATAGCCGTCGGGCAGTTTGTAGGTGTGCTCCTTGAACCACTGGTACGAGTTCACGCGGTTGAAAGACACGCAGGGCTGGAAGACGTCCAGCAGTGCAAAGCCTTTGTGCTGGATGGCCTGCTTCAGCATGGCGGTCAGGTGCTCGCGGTCGCCGGCGAACGACCTTGCCACGAACGAGGCATTGAGCGCCACAGCCACGGCGATCGGGTTGAATGGCTCGAGGATCACCCCGGCAGGCTGCACCGGTGTCTGAAAGCCCTCGGCGCTGGTGGGTGAGGCCTGTCCCTTGGTCAGCCCATACACCATGTTGTTGTGCACCAGGCAGGTCAGGTCGGGGTTGCGGCGGATGGCATGGATCAGGTGGTTGCCGCCTTCACCATAGGTGCAGCCGTCTCCGCTGTCCTCGATGACCACCAGGTCTGGGTTAGCCGCCTTGATCGCGGTGGCCGCCGGCAGGCCGCGTCCGTGCAGCCCATTGAACAGGTTGGTCCGCAGGTAGTGGGGCAACTTGGCCGCCTGCCCGATCCCCGAGACAAAGACTACCTGCTGGGGCGTCAGCTCGAGCTCGACCAGCGCGTCCTTGACGGCGTTCAGGATCCCGAAATTCCCACAACCGGGACACCACGCGATGTCGATGTCTGGGAGGTCAAAAGTGTTCTTGCTCATCGGTTCCCGCTCCTATTCCACCAACCGCGCGAGTTGGTCCCCGAGGTCCTCGACAGCGAAGGGCATCCCGTCGTATTGCAGCACGGTGTGATCGACCTTGATCCCCAAGCTTGCCTGAATCAGCGTCGCTAACTGGCCTGTCGCATTGTTCTCGACGACGACGGTCTTGGAGGCGCTGCGGAGGAAGCGCTCCGCCTCTGGAGGCAGCGGGTACACCTGTTTGAGGTGTAAGAACGCCACGTCCGGGCGCCCCAAGCGCCGCACGGCCTCGGCGATGGCATGGTAGGTGGAGCCCCAGCCAAGAACCAGAGTACGATAGCTTTCCGGGCCGAGCAGCTCTGGCGGGAGGGCGTCCTGGATGATCCCTTGCGCCTTCCGCAGCCGCTTGTCCACCATCGCCACACGGACGCTCATCCTCTCGGTCATGTGGCCGGCCTCATCGTGCTCGTGCGAGTCCGCCACCGCGAGGCCCGCGCCGAAGCCAGGAACGCCGCGGGGCGATACCCCGTCGTCCGTGACGCGATAGCGTCCATAGCCAGCATCGGTCTCCACGATGTGCCTCTCGACCTTGAGGGCCTCGAGGTCCAGATCAGGAACGGCATAGGAGGAGTCGACCAGGTACTGATCGGTCAGGACAAAGACCGGCACCTGATGCTTGTCCGCCAGGTTGAACGCGGACTGGGTGAGGTAGAAAGCATCCTGGGCGGTCCCTGGCGCCAGGATGATGCGCGGGAACTCGCCGTGGCCGGAGTGCAGCGCCATGAGGAGGTCGCCCTGCTCGGTGCGAGTGGGCAGACCTGTGGCAGGCCCTGGACGCTGCGAAAGGTGAATGACCACGGGCAGCTCCGCGGCGCCCGCCAAGCTGACGCCCTCTTCCATCAGGGCAAAGCCGCCGCCGGAGGTGGTGACCATGGCTCTGGCGCCCGCGTAGGAGGCCCCCAAGGCCATGTTGATGGCGCTGATCTCGTCCTCGGCCTGCTCCGCGACCATGCCTAACTCGGCCCCGTGCTGGGCCAGGTAGGTCAAGACCCCCGTCGCCGGCGACATCGGATAGGACGAGATAAAGTTGCAGCCCCCGGCCACGGCGCCCAGGCTGACGGCCTCGGTCCCGCTCAGCAGCAAGCGACGGCCGCTGGCAGCCTTGGGGATCGAGACCGATAGCTTGCCCGAAGTCACGAACTCGTGGCCGATCTCATACCCCCGGCGAACGGCTTCCTTGTTGTCGCTGATGATCTGTTCGGTCCGGCTGGCAAAGACGTGCGCCACATAGTCCGCGATGAGCTGGGGATCGACGCTCAGCATGCCGGCCAAGGCGCCTACCGCAACCGTGTTCGCATAGATGCGGTTGCCCACCTCCGTGGCGATCTGTGTGAAGGGGACAGGCAGCGCCGCGCGGCCTTCCGCCGCGGCAGGCCCGATGGCTTCCTCTTCACCGAGGATGAGGGTGTCGGCTGAGATGCGGTGGCGCAGATGCGCGATGGCGTCCCTGTGAAAGGCCACCAGGATATCGATGCGGTTCACGAAAGCATCGACGGGGTGCCCGGCAACGCGAATCTCGGTCGAGTTGCTTCCGCCGCGGATGCGCGACATGAACTCGCTGGTGGAGAACACGTGGTACCCCGACTTGAGCAGTATGCGCATGAGCAACTGCTCGACGGTCTGCACGCCTTGTCCTGCCGCACCGCACAGGACGATGGATGCTTCGCCGCTCAGGTCCAGTAGCGCCATGTTCCAACCTCCTCTGAATGTGGCTGGCCGTCCGGTAGGGCGGGGGAGTCCGGAGAGCCGCAACGGCTACCTTGGCTTCCCAGGGGCAAGTCCGCCCGACTCTGACGCCAACCCAACGCCATTATAGCGCTGCTGGGCCTGGTGGCAAAGCACCCACCGGCGCGCTGGGTACGGGGAAGGGGGCTGCCTTCTACTCCCCGAAAACCTGCCGGTGCGCCCGACGAAAGTCCTCTCGCTTCGTCTGAGCATAGATGCGCGTCGTGTTCGGGGAGGCGTGCCCAAGCGCGTACTGGGTCAAGGCCAGGTTGCCTGTCTGGCTCAGGAACTCGGTGGCGAAAAAGTGGCGCAGGGTATGGGGCGTCAGGTGGAAGCGTTCCAGGATACCGGCGCGCGCGGCCAGGTCCAGGAGGATGTTCTCTACGCTGCGCGTCGAGAGAGGCAGCGGCTTTGCTCCGGCGCGCCGGTCATGGCGGGAGAACACGGGCAAATCAGCCAGCGCGCGAACCTGCGCGCCGTCCTGGCGCTCGGCGAGATAGGCCCAGATGGCCTCCCAGGCCGCGTCGGAAAAGAGGATCTCGCGCTCCCGGTTCCCCTTGGTGTGCTTGAGCAGCGCGCCGCGATCGTCGTGCAACAGATTGCCTCTGCGGAGCCGAACCAACTCGGAGACGCGCATCCCCGAACTGAGCAGGGACTCGATGATGGCCACGTCGCGCAAGTGCGCCAACTGCCGGCGGCGCTGCTCCCCGGGGGGCGTCCCTTCCGGCAAGGGAGGCGGCATCCTCACCTCAGCGAGAAGCGCCTCCACGATCTGGTGCGAGGGCAGCTTGTCCGGCGGCAGTTGCTGACGTGCATGGACCTTGCTGGCCCGCGCGATGGCCTTTCGCAACTTGTCATAATCATCAAGCGACATCGCTAGCGCCTGCGACTCGACGATGAGATACTCGAAGAAGCGCGAGATGGCCGCCAGATAGGTTGCCTTGGTCGGCTGCGAGATCTGCTCCGGGTCGCCGTCGGCGGTCTCTACAAGGAGGTACTCGTAGAGCCAGGTGACAAAGCCGGTGGCGATAGGAAGATCGAGGCGGTCGACGGGGGTGCTCTCGGCGGGTAGTCCTTGCTCCAGCAGGTAGGCTCGCAGGTGGCTGACGCCCGTCGCATAGGTTCGGGCCGTGCCCTCTGACTGCGCCGCACGGATATGATCAGCAAATGCTTGCATGGCCTCATCGATGGTCATCAGGCGCTCCTTGTGAGTGGGGCGGAGATCAGGGTGTTCGCGCAGATAATACTTCGTATAAGTGACATTATGCGAAGTATTATACCATAACCTTGTCCGGGTGTCAAGCCCCCCCAAACAGGCTTCTCCGATCGCTGGTTGTCTTGTGGCCGCGTGCTCAAGCCCACGTAGCACCGAGCATGTGACTGGCCGAACCCGCGCGCGCAGTCGACGCATCGCTCCTTGGTTGGCTCGCGCACACCCGTCTCGATTCGTTGTGGTGACCCTGTTCGGAGCACGGCCTGGCCGTCCTGTGCTCCACCTCGGCCACTGGGATGTGACCGGCCCTGGCCGGAGGCGCAGGCTTTTGGTTCTGTCCCCGATATGTGCTAGAATAGCAATAGTTAACATGCCTAGCGATTATGTCAATAATCGGCAATCGTTTAACATAAGCGGAAGGCCCTCTCTCATGCGGAAATCGTCTGTTTGGCTTGTTGCGGCGGTGTTTGGCGCCCTGTGCTTGAGCGGCGCATCGTTTCTTGCAGGCTTGGGAATCGGTTGGTACGGGAGATCGCTTCGCCCATCTGCCCCTGGGGTGAGCGAAGTGCGCCCCCCTACCCCACCGCCCGATGCACAGGCTGCGGATCCCGCGCGAGGTGACGCTTCCGCGCAAGCGGAGAGTGGCGCCGCCGATGAACAGGCAACTCCGGGCTCGCGCTTGCAGCCCTTTTCCGAGGCATGGGAGCTGATCCAGCGCGATTTCTACTCCGAGCAGGCCCTGGATTACCAGGCGGCCGCCTATGGCGCCATTCGCGGGCTTGTCGGCACGCTGGGTGATCCACACACCTCTTTTGTCGAGCCGCCCCAGGCCGAGCTAGACAAGAGCGGATACGAGGGCAGCTTTGGCGGCATCGGCGCCTATGTCGGCATGACCGAGGAAGGACAGCCGTTCATCTCGGCGATCATGCCGGGCCAGCCGGCGGAAGGGGCAGGCCTGCGCGCCGGAGACATCATCGCGCAGGTGGACGGCGTCGCGGTGGATGGCCTGTCACAGGACGAGGTGGTGTTGCTCATTCGCGGGCCCGTGGGGACCACGGTGACCCTTGGCATCCAGCGCCAGGACCAGGAGGACCTGCTACTCGTGCCAGTGGTTCGCGCCGAGATCAAGCAGATCACGGTCACCTGGGAACCCTTGCAGGATGGCCAGGTTGGTTACGTGCAGCTGACTTTCTTTGCCGAGCCCACGGGTGACGAGCTGGCTGGCGCCCTGGCCGAGATTCGCGAGCAGGGGATTTCGGAGATTGTCCTGGACTTGCGAGGGAACCGTGGCGGCTTGCTGAGCGCCTCCGGTGAGGTGGCCAGCAAGCTGCTCCCGGAGGGCGTGCTGCTCTACGAAAGGCGACGCGGGGAGGACGGCGAGTTGGTTGAGCAAGCCTATATGATTCCCGACGCGGCTACGTCGTACGCCGAGGGGCGCTTGGTGGTCCTCGTGGATGAGGGAACCGCCAGCGCGGCCGAGATTGTCGCCGGCGCGATCCAGGACTATGCGCGGGGCGTCCTAATCGGCGAAAAGACCTATGGCAAGGGTTCCATGCAATACGTTCACGAGCTCAGCGATGGCTCGAGCCTGCACGTGACCGCCGCCCACTGGCTGACGCCGCACCGGCGACCGATCAATGGCCTGGGGCTTGATCCGGACATCCTGGTGCCGCGGACAACGGAAGACATGCAGGCAGGGAACGACCCGCAGTTGGATCGGGCGTTGCAGTATCTGGCCGAGCAATCCGAGGGTGACAGATGACGAACAAGAGTGGAGACCAGAAGGCGCAGCCACTACTTCGGCTGCTGGCGATGGCGACACTGTCGGGTGCGCTCCTGACGGGCACCTTTCTGGCGGGTTATGGCGTATCCTGGTTCAGCCGCCCGGATGTCCAGTACCCCGTTGGGGAGGTCTCCGAGGAGCTCGAGCAGAGCTTCCGCGTGTACTGGGAGGCCTGGCACCGCATCGAGGAGAGCTTTTACACCGAGGCGCCGCTCGATCAGCAAGAGATGATCTACGGGGCGATCCGTGGCACGGTGGACTCCCTGGGCGACGACCATACGGTTTGGGTCGACCCAGCAGCGGCCGCTGTCCTGGAAGAGGACCTCAGCGGCAGTTTTGAGGGCATTGGCGCGTCGGTGAACAATGTCGATGGCTTCTTGACCGTGGTGGCGCCGCTGCCGAACAGCCCCGCGGAGCAAGCCGGAATCCGCGCTGGCGACATTATCTTGGAGGCGGACGGCCGCCCGCTCGAGGGGCTCGGCGTGCTCCAGGCGGTGGCGCTGATCCGCGGCCCTGAGGGTACCTCTGTTCGCCTGCTTGTCCGGCGGCTGGCCGAGGACGAGGCGAGCGAGTTCGAGGTCACCATCGTGCGCGCCAAGCTCGACTTTGCCACGGTGGAGTACAGGGTCTTGCCGGAGGGGCCGGGATACCTGCGGCTCAACGAGTTCAACGCCCAGGCGAGCGATCAGGTGCACGAGGCGCTCGCCGATCTGATAAAGCAGCGCCCAACTGGCCTGATCCTCGACCTGCGGAACAACCCAGGAGGCTTGCTCTCGGCGGCGGTGGATATCGCCAGCGAGTTCCTGGATCGGGGGCTCGTGCTGATAGAGCGAAAGAGCCTGGGCGATGAGGGCGTCGAGTATACCGCACGGGGCGGCGGGATCGCCACCGAGATCCCGCTGGTGGTCCTGGTAAACGAGGGCAGCGCTAGCGCCTCCGAGATCGTGGCGGGGGCTGTCCAGGATCGCCAGCGTGGGACGCTGATTGGCTCGACCACCTTCGGCAAAGGGTCTATGCAGATACCCTACGCTCTGAGCGATGGCTCCTCTTTGGTGCTGACCATCGCGCGCTGGTACACGCCGAATGGCCGTGGGATCGATGGCGAGGGATTGGAGCCGGACATCCTGGTCGAGATGGATCCCTCCGCCGTGCTCTCTGACCAGGACGCGCAACTGCAGCGCGCGATCGAGTATCTCCTTGAGAAGCAGGCGCGATGAAAGACGACAAGGTAAGAGACGTCGCGGTAAACCGCAAAGCCTATCACGACTATTTCGTGGATGACAAGCTCGAGGCCGGCTTGGTGCTGACCGGGACGGAGATCAAGTCGGTTCGCGCCGGCCGCGTCAACCTCAAGGATGGCTATGTCACCTTCCGCAACGGCGAGGCCTGGATGGTCAACGTGCACATCGCGCCCTATGACCAGGGGAACCGCGCCAACCACGACCCGCGCCAGGATCGCAAGCTCTTGCTGCATCGACGAGAGATCCTGCGCCTGCACAGTCAGGTCAAGGAGAAGGGCATCACCATTGTCCCGTTGCGGATGTACTTGCTCAACAACCTGGCCAAGGTGGAGATCGCCGTGGTTCGCGGCAAGAAACTCTATGACAAGCGAGAGGCGCTGGCGCAGAAGGAAGCGGACCGTTCCATCCAGCGCGCGCTGAAAGAGCAGGATTACTGATCGCGTCCTTGGCGGTACTTGACGCGCGACGTGATCTGTGGTACAGTATGGGTGTTCCATGCACCTTGGGATGTTGATATGGTGGGGTTTGGATTGCCAGTCGGATCTTGATCCAGGGGATGACAGGTTTCGACAGGGACGGCTGTCCGTGAGCTGCAAGCCGAGGCGCCTCGCTCTCGTAAAATGGGGCAAACAATAACTGGCAAAACAGCCAAACTCCCGGCCTACGAATACGCGATGGCTGCCTAAGCAGCCTTGGGCAGGGGTGCCTTGCGCATCCCCAGCCGGCGCTGCGTAAGCGGTCCTAGCGCATTCCTGGCCCTGACCGCCTAACCGCGGTCACGTCCACCTTGCCCCCACCCCGATGGGACAAGCCCTGGGCGTAATAAAAGTCGGGGTGCTGCTTCCCCATGTCGATAAGGAGGCTCAAGATCATCGGCTGGCCTAATGACATCCTTGCTGGACGGGTGGTCGTTGGGCGAGAAACAACAGACCAGCTAAGCTTGTAGAAGCTTGCGGGCGAACTCTTTGGACGCGGGTTCGATTCCCGCCATCTCCATGTTATGTAAAGTAAAGGGCCTGCTGGGTCGCCAGTGGGCTCTTTGCTTTTTGACCTGCCCCGGGATTCCGCTACAATAGCCCTGTTGCACTATGGCCGCTGGAGGTTGCTCCGTGTCGCTGCAAGACCGACTGGGCCCAACTTGGCGCCGCAACCTGGCGTTTGTGGCATTGGCGATCATCCTGCTGTGCGCTGGCGCCCTGCGCATCTATGGCCTGGGGTGGGACGCCGACTTCGGGGCATATCCCCATCCCGACGAGCGCCACCTGGCCAATACGATGGGACGCATCTCCCTGCCCTGGCCGCCCGACTGGCGCAACCTGGCCGACCCCGACGTCAGCACGCTGAACCCTCGTCGCATCAATCCGGCCGACGGCGGTCATTACGACCTCGCGTACGGCACCCTCCCGATCTACATCTACCGCGCCACGACTGCGGCGCTGCGCTGGCTTGGCTACCCACAGTTCGACACCTACGATGGTTACTTTGTCGTCGGGCGCGCCGTGACGGTTGTCTTTGCCCTGATCACGGTTGTGCTGGCATACGCCATCGGCGCGGCGCTCTTTGGCCCCGGCGCGGGATTGCTTGGCGCCGCCTTCCTGGCTTTCAGCGTCACGCACATACAGCTCAGCCACTTTATGACCGTTGATCTGGCCTTGGCCATGTTCGCCACCGGCGCCCTGTGCTGGGGGCTGCGCTTGGCGCGCCGCGGCGGTTGGCGCAACGCGCTTCTCCTCGGGCTGTCGCTGGGCGGGGCTATGGCCTGCAAGGTCAGCGGAGCAACCACCCTTGCAGCGGTTGTCGTCTCCCTGCTGCTCTGGGCCCTGGGTCCCGCCGCCAAGAGGGTGCGCCGACCCTGGCTGCACGGGCTCCGCTATGTCTTTCTGGTTCTCTTGGGCGCCCTGTTGATCTACGGTGTCTTTGAGTTCTATGTCTTCCTTGACCCCCAGACGTATCTCGCCGCCCTCGCGAACCAATCCGAGATGGTCAGCGGCGCGAACGACTGGCCATTCACCCGCCAGTATATCAACACCCTTCCCTACCTGTACCACCTGGGCAACCTCGGGCGCTGGGGGCTGGGCTGGCCGCTGGGAATCGCTGCCTTTGCGGGCGTGATAGCGGCAGCTGCTTTGATCGTATGGACACTCCTTCGGCCGCGTGGCGCAGGCGGCCTTAACTGGTGGCATCGCGCCATGCACGCCCTGTATTATGACGATCGGCTGCGTGGCATGGCGGTGCTCCTTGGCTGGGTACTCCCCTACTTGGCCGTGGTGGGCCGGTACGAGGTCAAGTTCATGCGGTACATGCTGCCGCTGGTCCCAGCGCTGTGCGTCCTGGGGGCCTGGCTGGTGCTCGGCGTCGCGAGGCTCCTTGGCCGCTGGGGGCGCGATCTGGCGGCACGTCCCTGGGTCCAGGCGCACCTGACGGCCGATCGGCAAGTGAGCCCGAGCGTAGCGGAGCGGTTCTCGCGGGTGGTGAGCACCCTCACGGTAGTGGCCATCCTGCTCCCGACGCTGGTCTGGGCGCTGGCTTTCATGAGCATCTATGCCAAGCCGCACACCTGGCACGACGCTTCTCGGTGGCTATACGCCAATGCCCCGCGTGGCTCCACGGTGAGCGCGGAAGCTTGGGATGACGCCCTGCCGGTGGACCTGGCCCTCGAAGGGTTCAATCGGTCCAGGCTGGCCGGCAACGTGACCTTTGACATCTATCACGACATGGCCCCAGAGGCCAAGCTTCAGCATCTGATTCAGACCATGCAGCGATCCGACTATATCGTGCTGGCTACCCCGCGGCTGTATGGGGCCATCCGGCGGCTGCCCTGGCGGTACCCCGTGGAGCTCAAGTACTATGAGCTGCTCTTCACCGAGCGTCTGGGCTTCGAGCTCGCGCACACGGCCATGTCCTACCCTTCCATCTGGGGACTGACGTTCGTGGACGATGCCGCCGACGAGAGTTTCAGCGTCTATGATCATCCCAAGGTGCTCATCTACCAGAAGGTCCGCGACTTGCCCGAGCAGGAGATCCGCGGGCTCTTTGGCGATGTCCTCAACGCCGCGCCTGCGGTCACACGCATGGGGTCCGATGCGCCAGTGGTGTTGCCCGTGCCCCAATATCAGAAGCCACTGATGCTGGACGTGCCAGTGGAAGCCCTGCCAGCCGTCTCTGACTATGGCTGGAACCGCGTAGCCAGCTCGAGCACCCCGCTCGCAATCGTGGTCTGGCTTCTCGGCCTGGCCCTTGTCTCCTTAGTAGCCTGGCCGGTGACGAGCGCTGTCTTTTCAACCTTCCTTGATAGGGGCTATCTGCTCACCAAGGCCCTTGGCCTGGTGCTGGTTTCCTACCTCGTCTGGATGCCGGTGAGCCTGGGACTCTGGAACTACACCGTCTGGGCCGTGTGGGGAGCGATCGCCGCAGTTGCATTCCTTTCCTATCTGCTACTGCGCAAGCGGCGGCTCAGCGTGACAGCTTTCTGGCGGGAGCATCGCCGACTGCTGGCCTTCGAGCTGGTCTTTCTAGCCGCCTTCGCGGCAGGGTTGTTGCTGCGGCTTGGCAATCCGGATATCTGGCACCCGGTGAACGGCGGAGAAAAGCCCATGGAGTTTGGCTTCCTAAATGCCATTCTCCGCAGCTCCACCATGCCGCCTCTTGACCCCTTCTTCTCCGGCGGATACATCAACTATTACTACTATGGGCTATTCGCAGTGTCTACCCTGGTCAAGCTGTCCGGGCTTATGCCAGGAGTCGCCTTCAACCTGATCATTGCTACCCTGTTCGCCCTCACCGTGTCAGGATGCTTTTCTGTTGTGGCTACGCTGACCGGCCGCAAGCTCTTTGGCGTCGTGGCTGGCTTCTTGGTGGTCTGGGTGGGCCCTCTCAGCGGAGCGTTCCCGGTCCGCGGACGTGGCGGCTTTGGCGAGGTCGTGTCGGCGCTCCAGCAGCTGGCGGACCCGGACACGTCCGGCGCCTTGGCTCGGCTCTGGCAAGGCTTCTGGAGATGGCTCGGGCCTGCCACTCTGCCCCTGCGCACCGACTGGTTTTGGGACGCCTCTCGGTCCCATGGATTCTATGAGAACACCATCACCGAATTCCCCTTCTGGAGCTTTTTGTTCGCGGATCTTCACCCGCATACCATCAATATCCCGTTCACCATCCTGTCCATCGCCCTTGCCCTGCGCATCGCCCAGGGGGTTCGCCAGGTAACAGAGACCGAGGGCCATACCCAGGAACGTCTCCGGGCGGCGCCGTGGTTGGTCGGCTTCTTGGCGGCTTTGGTGCTCGGCACGCTGGCTGTCACGAACTCGTGGGATTTCCCGGCGTTCGCGCTGGTGGCGTTTGGGGCGCTGCTGCTGGCGCACGCCCCTCGCGATGGTGATGATCAGCCCGCTGGGTGGCGACGGAAGGTGAGGACGATCCTGGCCGCCACCGTTGGCGCCCTGGCATTGGCAGGCCTTGGCCTGGCGCTGTTCTTCCCCTTCTTCACCCACTTCCAGGCCTTCATCAAGGGGATAGGACTCGTTCGCTATCCCACCGAGTTCAATTACTACTGGTCCTTCTTTGGCCTGTTCCTGTTTGTCCTGGCTACCTATGTCGTCTGGCGCGTCGCCGGGCGGAGGGCCACCGCTCGCAGCTTCTCGGCAGAGGTTTCGGTGGCTTCCACAAGCGCCGAGGACGGTCCTCGGGATGCTCCGCTGCCGGACGCCACACCGAGCCCGCTGGTCCTCGACCTGGACGCGCTGGCTGCGGAAGTGCCGGACGTGCTGGCCTTGGCCGAGCCTGTCCCCAGCCTATTGCTCGGCGACGAGGTGCCTTCTGCTGCTGTTGCGGCGGCGCCGGCCAAGGCCCCAGAGGCCACGGCCAGGTCGCGCCTGCTGGCCTGGCTGTCCAGCAAGTGGGTGTTTCTTGTGAGCCTGGCGCTGCTCCCGCTGCTTCTTGGCATAGCACAGCTTCTGTATCCTGATGTCAACTGGCGGCAGTTGCTGACGCTCTGGAGCATCGCGGAGCTTATCCTGCTATCGCTGGCGGCCATGGGGCGCGCCGACCTTATCCTGCCGGAGCGATTCGCGCTATGGCTCGGCCTGGCTGGCCTGCTGATCTCCATTGGCGTGGAAGTCATCTATATCCGGGACCACCTGGGTGATACTTGGTATCGGATGAACACGATCTTCAAGTTCTATATCCAGGCCTGGGTGCTTCTTGCCCTCTCGGCGGCGGCCTGTCTTGGCGTTCTGCTTCGGTCCTGGTGGGTGCGGCGACATGCCTTGGGCGCCATATGGAAGGTGATCCTGGGCGGCTTGCTGCTCTTGGCGGCGGCCTATCCACTGGTGGCGATTCAGAGTCGCTGGCGTGACCGATTCCCGGCCCCGCCTGCTTGGGGCACCCTCGATGGGCTGGCCTACATGGAGACCGCAACGTACAATTGGGATGGGCACCAGATCTACCTGGAGCCCGATCTGAAGGCCATCAAGTGGTTGATCGATAACCTCGAGGGCACGCCGATCATTCTGCAGGCCCCTTACGGCTACTATCGCGAGAATGGTGTGCGGATCGCCGTGAACACCGGCTTGCCCACTGTGCTCAACCCGCTGCACGAAAACGAACAGCGCTACGACGAGCTGATCGGGCCCCGCCACCGCGACGCAGAGCAGATGTACCGCTCGATGGACGCGGAGGAAACGGCGCGCCTCCTGGCCAAGTACGGCGTCTCCTATGTGTACGTGGGGCCATTCGAAAGATCGGTCTACTCTGAGGCCAGCCTCGCCAAGTTCGATGCGATGAGCGAGTACCTGGCGCTGGTCTACGATGAGGATACCGTCCGCATCTATCGCGTGCTCGATCAGGTCAGGCGCGAGTTCGCCGGTTACGTGTCCGGTGCAGCCCAAGCCGTTGCCATCCCGACGGTGGCGCCGAGGGCAGAGAGCAGCATCAGCAGGGATGCGCTCAAGACCCTGGAGCGCGCCGCCAAGGCTGACCCGGGAAATGCCGGCCTGCAGTTCGAGCTGGGCGATCGCTACCGTCAGTTGGGGCGACCAGAGGATGCTGCGCGCGTTTTCGAGGCGTCGCTCGAGCTGCACCCCGAGGACGTTGCCATGTATCACACCTTGGGCGATACATACGCTCTGATGGGCGATCTCGAACAAGCCCTGGCCCAGTATGCCAGGGCGGTGGCGGTGGCCCCTGATAACCCCGCCGCGCTCAACAAGCTGGGGATGGCCTACCTGGAGCGGCAGCACTGGGGCGAGGCAGCACAAGCTTTTGAGCGGGCAACTCAGGCCGATCCGGGGTTCGCCGAGTCCTTCTTCCATCTGGGTACAGCCCTGGAGAGTCAGGGGGACCGCACCGGCGCGCGCAGGGCCTATACCCAGGCCATGCAGATCGGCGTTGGCACTGACTGGGAAGATCGCGCTGCGGAGCGACTGCAGGCCATTGGCGCGAACTAGGCTATAGAGAGGATAGTGGATATGCAAGAGCAAGTCAGCATCGGCGTAATCGGGGGCAGCGGCATCTACGAGATGGAGGCGCTAACTGACGTCTCGGAGGTGCGAGTCAAGACTCCGTTTGGCGATCCCAGCGACGCGATCATCGTTGGGACCCTGCAGGGCCGCCGCATCGCCTTCCTGCCTCGGCACGGACGGGGTCACCGCATCATGCCACATGAGTTGAACTCGCGCGCCAACATCTATGCGCTCAAGACGCTGGGAGTCGAGCGGATAATCTCGGTGAGCGCGTGCGGCAGCATGCGCGCCGATTACGCTCCCCGCGACATTGTGATTCCTGACCAGTTGTTTGACCGTACCAAGGCTCGAGCCAACTCGTTCTTTGGCGATGGCCTGGTCGTACACATCGGGATGGCGGAGCCGTTCTGCCCCGAGCTCAGCCACCTGCTCTACGAGGCGGTTCAACAGACCGGGGCCACCGTGCATCGAGGCGGCACCTTCATCGTGATCGATGGTCCGCAGTTCTCGACCAAAGCTGAATCACGCATCTACCGGCAATGGGGCGTCGATATCATTGGCATGACCGCTATTCCAGAGGCCAAGCTGGCGCGGGAGGCCGAGATCTGCTATGCCTGCATGGCCCATGTGACCGACTATGATGTATGGCATGAGACGGAAGAACCCGTGAGCGTCGACATGCTCATCGGGAACCTGACAGCCAATGCGGCTGTGACCAAGCGAGCCATCGAGGTTCTGGTGTCCATGATCCCCGCTGCTCGCGAGTGTGATTGCGGCTCCGCGCTGGCCACTGCCATGATCACGAACCGCGATGTCATCCCTCAGCGCGTGAAGCGCGACCTGGCGCCTCTCATCGGCAAGTATATCAAAGCGTAACGACTCCTCGTCGCGCCGCTTCCCCACTCCCTAGTCACAAGCAGAACCAGGAACGCCGCGGAAGAGCCCCCGTGC
>JAAYEA010000115.1 GCA_012689325.1 Chloroflexota bacterium | reverse complement strand
GCCCAGTGCACAGCAGAATCGCCTGTTTGTCGTTCGCAATCTCGTTTCCTCATAGCATGTTCTTCCTGCAGGGCTTGACACGGCTGCCGTGGTCAAGCCCTGTTTGCGTTTATCCGGGTTAGCGTCGCCGAAAGCGTCCGCCATCATACGTCGAACTTGTCGTTGACTTAATAGATCGAGTAGAGGAGGGGTTTAATGCTGCGATTCATTCTAAAGCGCGCGGTGATGATGATTCCGACCCTGTTCGTCATCTCGGTCATCTCGTTCGTCATCATCCAATTGCCGCCGGGAGACTTTTTGACCTCCTATGTGGCCCAATTGCGCCAGCAGGGCGATATCGTGGACGAAGAAGAGATCGAGTCGCTGCGCGTCCGCTATGGATTGGGTGAGCCGGTCTATGTGCAGTACTTCAAGTGGATCAGCGGCATCATCCTGCGGGGCGACTGGGGCCAATCCATGGAGTGGCAAAAGCCGGTCAAGATGCTCATCTGGGAGCGCCTGGCCCTGACCATGATCCTTTCCTTCTCCACCATGGTCTTTGGCTGGTGCATCTCGATCCCCGTGGGCGTCTATTCGGCCACCCACCAATACTCGATTCTGGATTATATCATGTCCGCCATCAGTTTTATCGGCATCGGGACGCCCAGCTTTTTGATCGCGCTGATCGTGATGTGGCTGGCCATGAGCAAACTGGGGTTAAATGTCGGCGGGCTCTTCTCGGAGCAGTATATCCTTGCGCCCTGGAACTGGGCCAAGTTCGTCGATATGCTCAAGCACATCTGGATCCCCTTGCTGATCCTGGCGCTGGGCAGCACGGCCGGCGGCATCCGCACCACCCGCGCCAACCTGCTGGACGAGTTGCACAAGCCCTACGTCATCACCGCCAGGGCCAAGGGGCTGAAGGAAGGCAAGCTGATCTGGAAGTACCCGGTGCGCGTGGCGATGAACCCCTTCTTTAGCACGGTGGGCTGGTCGCTGGCCAACCTGATCTCCGGCACGACCTTTGTCTCGATCGTGTTGAGCCTGCAAACCACGGGCCCTCTGCAACTGCGCGCGCTGCAATCCCAGGACATGTACCTGGCGGGCAGCTTTATCCTGCTGACGAGCGCCCTCACCGTCATCGGCACCTTGCTCTCGGATATTCTACTGGCCGTCGTCGATCCCCGCATCCGCATGGCCGGATAAGGCCAGGAAGGGTAAAAACATGGAAGAAGTGAAACGAAACGCGACCGAGGCGGTGGAGGAATTGGTCGAGACCGCCGATGATAAGGTCTTTATCGCCACGCAGTGGCAACTCATGTGGTGGCGTTTCCGCAAGCACAAGGCAGCCATGGTGGGCGGCGTGATCATGATCATCTTTTACGCCGTGGCGCTATTCTGCGAGTTCGTCGCGCCGTATAACCCGGAGCAGTTCTTTACGCAATACAAGCTTTCGCCGCCCACCAAGATCCACCTTCGCGACACCGAGGGGCGGTTCCGCTGGCCTTTTGTCTACAAGACGATCCGCGATCGCGACCCGGAGACGATGCGGAGCATCTATCGCGATGACACCGAGGCGCCGCCTTACACCATCCGGTTCTTTGAGCGCGGCACCCCTTACAAGATGTGGGGGCTGATCGAGACCGACTGGCACCTCTTTGGCCTGAACGTGACCCACGATGAGCAGGGGGTCTTTTTGCTGGGGGCCGACCGCATGGGGCGCGACCTCTTCTCGCGGCTCTGCTACGGGGCGCGGCTCTCCCTCTCCATCGGGCTGGTGGGCGTGTTCCTCAGCTTGATCATCGGCATCATCCTGGGCGGCATGTCGGGTTACTATGGCGGCGGCATAGACAACATGATCCAGCGCGTCATCGAGTTCATCCGCTCGATCCCCAGCGTGCCGCTGTGGATGGGCCTCAGCGCGGCCATGCCCGCGGACTGGCCGGTGGTGCGGGTCTATTTCGGCATCACGGTGATCCTCTCGCTCATCGGCTGGACCGGCATGGCCCGGGTGGTGCGCGGGCGGTTCCTGGCGCTGCGCGAGGAGGACTTTGTGATGGCCGCGCGGCTGGCGGGGGCCGGCGAAATGCGCATCATCGTCCGCCACATGGTCCCCTCGTTCCTGAGCTACATCATCGCCTCGCTGACGCTCTCCATCCCCGGCATGATCCTGAACGAGACCGGCCTCAGCTTTATCGGGCTGGGGCTGCGCCCGCCGGCGATCAGTTGGGGCGTCTTGCTGCAAGAGGCGCAGAACTTACGGTCGCTGGTGCTGGCGCCGTGGGTGCTGACGCCCGCCATCGCCGTGATCATCACCGTGCTGGCGCTCAACTTTTTGGGCGACGGCCTGCGCGACGCCGCCGATCCCTACTCGCGGTAACGGCGTATCCCCTCCAAACGACAAAAGACCTCCGAGGTCTGACAGAGCTCGGAGGTCTTGCTTGCAGACCCTAAAGGTTTCAGAAAACCTTTAGGGTCTCCTGGATCGCCCTCACATAGAGCGCGTGCTCGGCCTCGTGGATGCGGCTCTCCAGCATCTCCAGGGTATCCTCGGGGTAGATGGGCACCACTTGCTGCACCACCACCGGCCCCACGTCCACCCCCTCATCGGGCACGCGGTGGACCATCACCCCGGTATGGGCGATCTCGCCGCGGCGAGAGGCCTCGTAAGCCCGCTCGATGGCGTGCGTCCCCGGAAACGTGCCGGGCAGCGCCGGGTGCAAGTTCAGCACCCGCCCGGAATAGTGTTGCAGGAAGGCCATGGACAAGATGCGCATCCACCCCGCCAGGACGACGAGGTCCACCTCGTAGGGCGCCAGCTTGGCCGCCAGATCGGCGTCATAGTCGGCGCGGGAGCGCCCCGCCTTCCGATAGGGCAGGAAGGGGTGATAGAGGGTCGGGATGCCGTGCTTTTTGGCCCGCTCAAGGGCGTAGGCCTCCCGCCGGTCGGCGACCACCACGGCGACGCGCACCCCGGGCAGCGCCCCCGACTCGGCCGCGTCGATGATCGCCTGCAGGTTGGAGCCGTTGCCGGAGGCCAGGACCGCCAATCGTCTCATCGCAGCCGCACCCGCTCGGTGGCCGAGGCGACGACCTCGCCGATGACGACGGCGGCGGGCTCCGCGGCCAGCACAGCCGGCGCGTCGCCAGGCGCCACGGCCAGCACCATCCCGATCCCCATGTTAAAGACGCGGTACATCTCGTCGTGGTCCACCTGCCCCACCTCTTCGATCAACCGAAAGAGCGGCGGGACGGCCCAGGCGCTCCGGTCCACCACGGCGCAGACGCCCGGCGGCAGGATGCGCGGGATATTGTCCACAAAGCCGCCGCCGGTGAGGTGGGCCATGCCCTTGATCGCCGCCACCTGGCGGATGGCGCGAAAGTGGGGCAGGTAGGAGCGGTGCGGCTCCACCAACGCGCGGCCCAGCGGCTGGCCCAGCACCTCGGCGTATTCCCCATACGTGGACGGCGGAAAGACGCGCCTCGCCAGGGAAAAACCGTTGGTGTGCAGCCCGGCGGAGGGCAAGCCGATCAGGACGTCGCCCGGGGCAATGGACGTCCCGTCGATGATCTCGTCGCGCTCGACCACGCCGATGATGGTCCCGGCCAGGTCCAGCTCGCCCGGCTCGTAGACGCCGGGCATCTCGGCGGTCTCGCCGCCCAGCAGCGCGCACCCCGCCGCGCGGCACGCCGCGGAGACGCCGGTCACCACGCTGGCGATCACCTGCGGGTCGATCACCGAGGAGGCCACATAGTCGAGGAAAAAGAGCGGCTCGGCGCCCTGCACCAGGATATCGTTGACGCAGTGGTTGACGATATCGTGGCCGATGGTCTCATAGCTGCCCAGGGCGCAGGCGACCTTGGTCTTGGTGCCCACGCCATCGGTGGAGCCGACCAGGACAGGGTGGCGCATCCCCTGCAGCTTGGCGGCGTCAAAGAGCCCGCCAAAGGCGCCGATGCCCAGCAGCACCTCCGGCCCGTAGGTCGAGCGCACCGCCTCGCGCATGAGCTCGACGGCGCGGTTCCCCGCGTCGATATTGACCCCGGACGCCGCATAGGCGCTCTTGCTCGTCATGCTGCCTCCTTGCCGGCCCGCAGCCCTTTGGCCCCGATATCCCGGCGATAGATGGCCCCGTCCCAATGGATGCGCTCCACGGCGGCATAGGCGCGGCGGAGCGCCTCGGGCAGGCCGCCGGCCCAGGAGGTGACGCCCAACACCCGCCCGCCGGCGGTGAGCACGCGCCCGCCCTCTCGCCGGGTCCCGGCGTGAAAGACCACCGTGTCCGGCAGCTTGGCCGCCTCGTCCAGCCCCACGATCTCGAAGCCGCGGGCATAGTCGCCCGGATAGCCGCCGGAGGCCATCACCACGCAGGCGCACGAGCCCGCCGCCCACTCTAGCGCGACCTGGTCCAGCCGCCCATCGATGCAGGCGTTCATGACGTCCACCAGGTCAGTGCGCAACAGCGGCAGGATCGCCTGCGCCTCCGGGTCGCCGAAGCGGCAGTTGAACTCGAGCGTGCGGAAATCGCCGCCGGAGACCATCAGCCCGGCATAAAGGACGCCCACGTAGGGCGCGCCCAGCTCGGCCAGGCCGTCCACGGCGGGCTGCAAGACGCGCGCCACCACCTGCCGCAACAGGGCGTCATCCAGGACCGAGGCGGGGGCGTAGCAGCCCATGCCGCCGGTGTTGGGGCCGCGGTCGCCATCGTAGGCGGCCTTGTGGTCCTGGGCGAGGAGCATCGGCTTGACGGTGCGGCCATCGGCAAAGGCCAGGACGGTGACCTCCTGGCCGCTCAGGTACTCCTCGATCACCACCTGGTCGCCCGCTGAGCCAAAGGCGCGCTCCACCATGATCTGGCGCAGCGCCGCCTGGGCCTCGGCGTCGGTCTGGCAGACGATGGCCCCCTTGCCCGCGGCCAGCCCGCTGGCCTTGACCACGATGGGCGCGGGGTGGGCCTCCAGGTAACGCGCCGCCGCCGCGTGGTCAGCGAACGTGGCATAGGCGGCGGTGGGGATGGCGTAGCGGCGCATAAAGTCCTTGCTGAACGCCTTGGAGGACTCGAGCTGCCCCGCCGCCGCGCTGGGCGCAAAGACGCGCAGCCCCTTGGCTTGCAGCAGGTCGGTCAGTCCCAGGGCGATGGGCGCCTCCGGCCCCACCACCACCATATCGAAGCGCCCCGCCGCCGCATAGTCGACCAGCGCGGCGACGTCCTCGGCGGGGATGGGGACGTTGGTTGCCAGGCCGCCGGTGCCGCCGTTCCCCGGCGCAATATAGAGCTCCTTCACCTGCGGGGAGCGGCTCAGCGCCCAGACCAGGGCGTGCTCCCGCCCCCCGGAACCGACCACCAGTACTTTCACGCGCCCCCCTTTACCCGACGCAAAAGCGCCGCTGTTCCTCCCGCGCGATGAACCCCCCGGCCTTTTGCTCAAAGAGATAGTCGCCGGTAAAGCAGGAGGAGCAGCAGCGGCCCTCCAAATCCTTGCAGGCGCGGTCCAGCCCTTCCAGGCTCAGGTAACCGAGGCTGTCCACGCCCAGCCGCCGCTCGATCTCTTGCACGCTGAGGTGGTGGGCGATCAACTCGTCATAGGTCGCCATGTCCACGCCCATAAAGCAGGGGTGTTTGATGGGCGGCGAGGAGATGCGCATGTGGATCTCGGCGGCGCCCGCCCGCCGCAGCAGCTCGGCGATGGGGCGGCTGGTGTTGCCGCGCACGATGGAATCGTCCACCACCACCACGCGCTTGCCCTTCAAGATCTCGGGCAGCGGGTTGAACTTGAGGGCGATGCCCGCCTTGCGCAGGCGGTCGTCGGGCTGGATGAAGGTGCGCCCGATGTAGCGGTTCTTGATCAGTCCCTCGCCGTAGGGGATGCCGGCCTCGTGGGCATAGCCGATGGCCGCCGCGGTGGCCGAGTCGGGGATCGAGATGACCAGATCGGCGTCCACGGCGTGCTCCCGGGCCAGCTCCCGGCCCAGCGCCTGCCGGACCTCGTGGACCAACTGGCCGCCGATGAGGCTATCGGGGCGGGCGAAATAAATGTACTCAAAGACGCAGAGGTGCGGCCGGGCGGGCGGCACGCCATCGACGATCCGCGCGCCGTCGCCGTCGATCATGACGATCTTGCCGGCGGGGATCTCCTGGATGTCGTGCGCGCCCACGGTGTGCAGCGCGCAGCTCTCCGAGGCCACCACCCAGCCGCCGTTGAGCTTGCCCATGGCCAGGGGACGAAAGCCCCAGGGGTCGCGGGCGGCAAAAAGGGCGTCGCGGGTGAGGATGGTGAGGGAATAGGCGCCCAGCGCCTTGCTCATCATGTGGCGGATGCGGTCGAGCCAGGTGTCGCCGCGCGCCCCCGCCAGCATCTGGATCATCACCTCGGTGTCGCAGTAGGAGGTGAGGCCCACGCCGCGGGTAAAGAGCTCTTGGCGGAGGTCTTCGGTGTTCACCAGGTTGCCGTTGTGCGCCAGGGCGATGGGCCCCAGCGCCGATTCCAGCAGGAAGGGCTGCGCGCTCACCCGCCGCGACGAGTCGGCGGTGGAATAGCGCACGTGCCCGATGGCGATATCGCCTTGCAGGGGGCGCAGGTTGTCCTCGTTGAACACCTGGGAGACCAACCCCATCTCTTTGTGCACATAGGCATGGCGGCCATCCGAGACGGCGATGCCGGCGCTCTCCTGGCCGCGGTGTTGCAGGGCATAAAGGCCGAAAAAGGTGATGCGGGCGACCGCCTCGCCTGGGGCGTAGATGCCGAACACGCCGCAGGCCTCCGACTGTCGGTCGCCGTCATGCTCCAATGAATCGATCATGCTCATCTCTCCAGAATACGGGGCCAGCCGCTAGCCGAGGCTCTGGTCCGCCTCGACGATGGACGCGGCCATCTGGCCCTGAAAAGCCGCGAGTTTGGCGCGCAGCGCGGGATCGCCCACGGCCAGGATTTTGGCGGCGGCCAGCGCGGCGCCCTCGGGCTCGAGGACCACCAGCGGCGCCACGCCGCTGGGCATGCGCAACGAAGAATAGATATCCGCCCCGCCAAAAGCCGACGAGACGGGCGGGCAAGCGATCACCGGCCAGGGCGAGTTGGCGTCCACCATGCCGCTCAAGGCGTTGGAGCGCCCAGCCACGGTGATAAAGACGATGCGCTCGCCCCCGCGGTTATATAGGTCCAGCAGGTCCAGCAGGTGCCGGACGCTCTTGTGCGCCGAGGCCACCCGCAGGGTGCTGGGGATCTCCCAGGCGGCCAGTTGGGCAGCGATCTTGTTCGCGTGGTCCAGATCGCCCTTGGAGCCCATCACGATCACGACGTGCCCGGTCATCTGGCCTCCCGATCCGGCTGCGAGAACTGGTCGGTCAGGTCGGCCACCTGGGCGTACTTGGCCAACAGCGCCGCCAGCCGCTCGTCGGTCACTTCGGTCATGTTGCGATAGATCTGCTTATCGAGCATGCGGGACTTGTCGCCGGCGGGCCAGAGCCGCCAGGAGTCGTTATCGATGACGTCGGCCACCACGAGCTGCCCATCGGCCTGGGTCCGGCCGAACTCGATCTTGCAATCCACCAGGGTCACGCCCAGCTTGGCCCAGGCCCGCTCCAGGATGCCAAAGACGCGGCGCCCGGCCTCGCGCAAATAGTCAACCTCGGCCTGGGTGGCCAGGCCCTGCGCCACGATCCCGGCGTCGTCGATCAAGGGGTCGTGCCGCGCATCGTCCTTGAGAAAGGTCTCCACCAGCACGGGGTCAAAGCGGGTGCCCTCGGCCACCTGCGGGTTGCGCCGGATGTAGGAGCCGGTGGCGATGCGGCGCATGACCACCTCCAGGGGGATCATGGCGCAGCCCTTGACCACGTTGACGTGCTCCTCGACGCGGTCCAGGTAGTGGGTGGCCACGCCCTCCCGCTCCAGCAGGGCAAAGACGTTGGAGGTGGTGCGGCAGGCGATCTTGCCCTTGCCCGGCAAGGTGTTGCGCCGCGCCCCGTCCCCGGCGGTCAGCCCGTCCTTGTGGACCATATAGATGAGCGTCGGGTCAGCGGGATGAGCATAGATGATCTTGGTCTTGCCCTCGGCCAGTTTCGCCCCATACTTGGTCATGCGGCAACCTCCCTTCTCTCTTTCGGACTCGATACCATCAAGACCGGCTGGATCTCGTTGTAGCTATGCCACAGCCTGGCGGAGGCGCTGCGCCAACGCCAGCGCGCGCTCCGGCGCGTCGCCGACGCCCGCGCCCTGGGCCAGCACCTCGCGCACCTGCGCCGGGGCCAAATAGGCCAGCACGCGCGGGTCCGCCGCCAGGAGGTCGGCCAGCGGGTTGGCCTCGCCGCGCTGGATCGCCGCCCAGGCCGTCATGCTCGCCTCGCGGATGCGCTCGTGCATCTCTTGGCGGTCGGCCCCCGCCCGGGCCAGGGACATGAGCAGCGGCTCGGTGGCGGCGAAGGGGCCATAGGTCTCCAGCTTGGCCTGGATCGCCTCGCGACCCACGCGCAGCCCCTTGATCACCCGCTCCAGGCGGATGAGGATGTCGTCCACCGCCATAAAGCCCTCCGGCAAGGCCACGCGGCGGTTCGCCGAATCGTCCAGCGTGCGCTCCAGCGCCGAATAGGCGGCGTTATCCCAGGCGACGCGGGGCAGCTCGGCCACGTAACGGGCCAGCGAGCAGATGCTCTCCGAGGTGATCGGGTTGCGCTTGAAGGGCATGGCCGACGAGCCCACCTGGCTGCGGCCGAACGGCTCGGCCAGCTCGCCAAAGACCGGCGATTGTAGCAGCCGGAGGTCCAGCGCAAACTTGTAGGCCGATTGGGCGATCCCCGCCAGGGCGTTCAGCGCCTGGAAATCCAGCTTGCGAGGGTACGTCTGCGTGCTCACGGGATAGGCGCCCAGGCCCAGCAGCGCCATGACCCGCTCCTCCATCTGCCGCGGGGAGAGGCCGCGCCCCTCCAAGAGATGCGCGTAGGACGCGGAGGTCCCCACCGCCCCCTTGAAGCCCTTGCCACGCACCAGCGAGAGGGTCAGGTCCAGCGCCTGCAGATCCTCCAGGAAATCCTGGGCGTATTGGGCCAACCGGTAGCCCAGGGTGGTCGGCTCGGCGGGCTGCAAGTGGGTGTAGGCCATCATCACCGTGCCCGCCTCTTGCTCGATCCGCTCGGCCAGGGCCAGCAGCACGGCGGCGAGGCGCTGGCGGACCAGCCGCAGGCTATCGCGCAGCCGCAGGGCGTCGGCGTTGTCCTCCACGTCCATGCTGGTCGCGCCCAAGTGGATGATGCCGCCGCCCACCGGGCACTGCTCGGCGTAGGCGCGGACCTCGGCCATCAGGTCGTGGCGCAGCTCGGCCTCGATCTGCTGGGCGCGCTCCCAATTCACCTGGTCCTGGTGGGCGGCCAGGTCAGCCACCTGCTCCGGCGAGACCAGCCCGGCCTCCGCCTGGACCGTGGCCAGCGCCACCCAGATGCGCCGCCAGAGCCGCCGCTTTTGGACCTCGGACCAGAGGCGCCGCATCTCGTCGCTGCCATAGCGCCAGGTAAAGGGCGAGATAAAGGTGTCGTGCGTGTATTCCGTCAT
>JAAYEA010000114.1 GCA_012689325.1 Chloroflexota bacterium | reverse complement strand
GGGGAGAAGCGGCGGCTCAACCTGGCCGCGGTCCTCTCCTACGCGCCGCCGGTGCTGCTGCTGGACGAGGTGCTGGTGGGGCAGGACCCCGCCAACGCCGCCTTTCTGTTGGGCCAACTGACCCAATTGGCGGCGGCGGGGCGCGCCATCGTCCACGTCACCCACGACCCGCTGACCACCCTGCGCTACGCCGACCGGCTGGTCTTTCTGGACGACGGCCGGGTCATCGTGGACGACGCGCCGGAAGCGGCCTTTGCCCGGCTGGAGGCAACGGGCTACCAGCCCTACCTGCCCCTGTACGATCTGCCCGCGGGGGAGGGTTAGCCATGGCCCGCCAGCGTCTGGCCTATCGCCCCGGCCGCTCCTGGCTGCACCGGCTGCACCCGCTGGTCAAGCTGGGCTGGCTGGCGCTCCTGAGCTTGGCCCTGTTCGTGGCGCCGACGGGCGCGCTGGTGGCCGTGACACTGGCCGTGGCCCTGCTGGCGCTCTGGGCGACCGGCCTGCGCTCCTGGCGCGAGTTCCCCGGCCTGCGGCTGCTGCTCCCCACCTGCGCCCTGCTCTTTGTCCTGCAGGCGCTCTTTCGGCGCGAGGGCGAGGTGGTGGTGCGCCTCTGGCCCTTTGGCGGCGGCGCCCTGCCGGTGACTGACGCCGGGCTCGCGGTGGGCTGGCTGATCAGCGGGCGGTTCCTCGCTATCATCCTGCTCAGCTATGCCTTGCTGCTCAGCACCGAGCCGAACGACCTGGCCTACGCGCTCATGGCGGCAGGGCTCCCCTACCGCTATGGCTTTATGCTGGTCACGGCGCTGCGGCTGATGCCGATTTTCGAGTTGGAGGGGAACACGGTCTATGACGCGCAGCTCGCTCGGGGCGTGCGCTACGACGCCCGCTCGCCCCTGCGGCTGCTGACGCTGCTGCGGCGGCTGCTCTTGCCGCTGCTGGTCTCGGCGTTGGGCAAGGTGGACGCGCTGGCCGTCTCCATGGAGGGGCGCGGCTTTGGGCAATACCCCGACCGGACCTTTCTCCGCGAGGTGCGGATGTCGCGGCGGGATTGGTGGGCGGCGGCGTGGCTGGCGCTGGCCGCGGTGGCGCTGGTCGTCTGGTGGGTCTCGGGAGGATGAGAACCACGAAACACACGAAAAACACGAAAATAGAACAGGCCCGTCCTGATTTCGTGTGTTTCGTGTGTTTCGTGGTGGATAAGCGTTCATAAGCGAGGCGGCATGATCTTTTGGGAAGAGCTGGTCCATTCGATTGGCATGTACCCGCTGCTGTACCTGGCGCTCTTGGCGGCGCTGGGGATCGCGGCGGCGGCGCTGACGCGCGCGGCGATCTGGTGGGCGCGGGGGCGGCCGGCCGGGCGGCGCGGCCAGGTCGGGCGCCGGCTGGCGCGGGTCGTGACCATCGCGCTGGCGCACCAGCGGGCGCTCCGGCGCCCCTTGGGCGGCGTCATGCACCTGCTGATCATGGGCGGGGCGCTCCTTTGGGGCGCGGCCACCCTGCTGACTCATTATGTTTATGTCAACGGCGACCTCTTCGAGGCCGCGGGGCCAGCGCACCTGGCCTCCGACCTGGGGCTGCTGGC
>JAAYEA010000113.1 GCA_012689325.1 Chloroflexota bacterium | reverse complement strand
GAGGAGGACGCCGTGGAGGCCATCTTTGGCGGGCGGATTCGCGCCGGCGACGTGGTGGTGATCCGCTATGAGGGGCCCAAGGGCGGGCCAGGGATGCGCGAGCAGCTTATGCCGACCTCGGCCATTATCGGGATGGGGCTGGGCAAGTCGGTGGCCCTGATCACCGATGGGCGCTTCTCCGGGGCGACCCAGGGGGCCTGCATCGGGCACGTGACGCCGGAAGCCTATCTGGGCGGGCCCATCGCGCTGGTGCGGGAGGGCGATACCATCCGCATCGATATCCCGGCGGGGACGGTGGATCTGGACGTGCCCGCCGAGGTGCTGGCGGCCCGCAAGGCCGACTGGGCCTTGCCGGGGAGTACCCGCCTGGAGAGGGGTTCATTGCTGGAACGCTACCGGCGCATGGTCGGAGATGCCATGCACGGGGCGAGGCTGAGCTAGACTGCGAGGGATAGGAGAGGCATGAATCGTCGTGAGAGGCTGATGGCCACGCTTCGGGGCGATCCGGTGGACCGCCCGGGGGTGTGCTTTTACGAGATCAACGGGCTGGATGAGCGGCCTGATTGGGACGACCAGTTCAACGTGTACTCGGATCCTTCGTGGCTGCCGGCCATCGAGCTGGCTCGGGACCGCACCGACCGCATCCCCATGCGGCCGATGGCGTTCAAGGGCGCGCCGCCCAGCACGCCCCACGTCTTTGCCAAGGTGGAGAGCTGGATGGAGGGTGGGAGCCGCTTCACCCGGCGGACGATCCAGGCAGGCGCGCGGGAGCTGACCTCCCTGGAGCGCCGCGACCCCGGCGTCAACACCACTTGGACGCTGGAGCCCCTGCTCAAGGGGCCGGAGGACGCCGAGGCCTATGCGGCGCTGCCGATCCCCCAGTTCGAGATCGAGGCGGACCCGACGCGGGTGCTGGCGACCGAGGCCCAACTGGGCGACACGGGCATCGTGATGCTGAACTTTGCCGACCCGATCTGCATGGTGGCGCCGCTTTTCGAGCTGGGCGAGTACACCGTCGTGGCGCGGACCGAGCCGGCGCTCTTTCATCGAATGCTGGAGCGAGCCCTCGAGTTCCTGCTCCCGCTGGTGGAGGCGACCTCGGCGGCGCTGCCGGGGCGGCTCTGGCGAGTCGTCGGCCCCGAGTACGCGACCTCGCCCTTCTTGCCGCCGTCGCTCTTCCGCGAGTATGTGGTGCGGTACGACACTCCCATCGTGCAAGCGATCCTCCGACATGGCGGGTACCCGCGCGTGCACTGTCATGGGCGGCTCAAGGACGTGCTGGACGACATCGTGGGGATGGGGACGATGGGACTGGACCCCGTGGAGCCGCCGCCGCAAGGAGATGTGGAGCTGGCCTACGTGCGCGAGCGGTACGGCAAGCAGATGGCGCTCTTTGGCAACATCGAGGCCAGCGACATCGAGAACCTGCCCACGCCCCAGTTCGCCAAAAAGGTGGAGCGGGCGCTGCGGGAGGGGACGCAGGGCGAGGGGCGGGGCTTTGTCTTGCTGCCCTCCGCTTGCCCCTACGGGCGCAAGCTGACCGACCTCGCGCTGGCCAACTATCGAACCATGGTCGAGCTCACCGAAAAGTGGGCATAATCCAGAACAAGGAGAGGACACCGATGCAGACCCTCAACGTGGCGGTCATCGGCACCGGCATGGGCCGGTACCACATGAAAGAGTTCGTGGAGAGCCCCAACGTCAAGCTCAAGGCCGTCTGCGACCTGAACCGGGCCGAGGCGGAGCAGTTCGCCAAGGAGTACGGCGCCGAGCAGGTGGTCTCTGACTACCGGGAGCTGTGGGGCATGGGCCTGGACGCGATCAGCCTGGCGATCCCCAATCACCTGCACGCCGCCGTGACCATCGAGGCGCTGGAGCACGGGCTGCACGTGCTCTGCGAAAAGCCGATGGCGACGAGACTCGAAGACGCCAAGCGGATGGTGGCTGCCGCGGAAAAGGCGGGCAAGCGGCTGATGATCGGGATGAGCCAGCGCTTTCGGCCGCAGTCGCTGGCCTTCCGGGGCATGGTCGAGCGGGGCGAGTTGGGCGACATCTATTACGCGCGCACCACCTGGATCCGCCGCCGAGGCATGCCCGTGATTCACTTCGCGCCTGGCGGCTCCATGGGGCGCGGGCGATGGTTCGTCAACCGGGAGCAGGCGGGCGGAGGCGCGCTCTTTGATATCGGCGTGCACATGTTCGACTTGACCTGGTGGCTGATGGGCAATCCCAAGCCGCTGACCGTCTCGGCGTCCGGGTACCGCAACCTCTCCAACGCCGAATTCGAGCGGCGGGGGATCCCTTGCGACGTGGACGAGCTCACGTCGGCCTTTGTGCGCTTTGAGGGCGGCGTGACGGCGGCCTTTGACGTGAGCTGGGTGGCAAACCAGAAGGACGACCTGAATGTGCGCATCTTTGGCACCAAGGCCGGCTTTGAGGTCTACCCTCCGACCGTGTATAGCGAGCCGCGCTGGAGCGAGATGCACACGGATAGCGTCGAGATCAAGCTGATCGAGGAGGGGCTGAACCCGCGGCGCCACTTTGTGGACTGCATCCGCGATCCGGAGAAGCCCATGATCGCCTCGGCGCAAGAGTGCATCCACGTGATGGCCGTGCTGGACGCGATCCGGCGCTCCGTCGCCGCAGGGCGCGAGGTGATGGTCGAGCTGTAGGTCAGCAGATAGAGGACGCGGAGCAAGCACCAGAGCCGCTCCGCGTCCTTTTTGTGCGCGCTAGAAGAGGTAAGTGGCGCCCACGACCCCGTGCACGAACTGCTCGGGCATCTCGGCGGCGAACCGGCCGATGGGGCCAAAGCCCGTGCAGTGCGAGGGCGAGATCAGCGCGGGAGCCAGCCCCTTGATCTCGGCAATGATCTGCTCGAGCTCGGCTGGCTCGCTGCGCACCAGGTGGAAGCCGCCGAGGATGGCCCAGACCTGGTCCACCCCGCTGATGGCGCGGGCATGCCGGATGGTGTTGATGATCCCGGCGTGGGCGCAGCCAGAGAGGATCACCAGCCCTTTGCCCTCCACGTTGATGACGATGGCCTGATCGTCCTCGGTGTTGTCCCGGTGAAAGCCAGTGGCGTCCCGATACAGGCGCTCCTCATCCGACCAGGCCAGTTTTTCGAAGCTTTGGCGCGGGACATAGCCGGTGGTCCAGCAACCCGGCCCAAGCTCAAACGGCGCCTCCGATAGCTGAATCTCCGCTCCTGCCGCTTCCCAAGCCTGCCGCGGCGGCGGAGCGGTGGGGCCCTGGATCTCTCCGCTCTTGTGTCGAGTCCAGCGCTCTCTGAAGGCGGCCGGGTGCGCCACCAGCGGCACCCGGCGCGGCTTAGCGTAGGCGGCCAGCTCCGCTTCCGACCACCCGGGCTCCCAGCGCCTGCGCTTGGGCTGGGCTTCTCGCATCTGGAGCACCGCTGTCATGGCGCCAGTGTGGTCAAAGTGGCCGTGGCTCAGGGCGATCATGTCCACCGTAGACAGGTCCACCTTCATGCGACGGGCGTTCTCCAGCAGCGTGTCGCGGGTGGCCCCGGCGTCCCAGAGGATGCGCCGGCCTGCCGCCTTGAGCTCGACCAGCGCGGCGAAACCGTGCTCGGCCAGCAGCGGCTGCTTGGTGAAGTGCTTGACCGTGTCTGTGGACTTGACGATGAGATCAGCGCGGTTATCCACCAGGACGGTGATGGCGACGTCGTGCGTCTCCCCAAACCCCTGCGCATCCATATTCGCCTCCTCCATTCACACTAGACTCGGTGCATCGGCACTACAACCCAGTATCTGGCGCTCAGGCCCACGCGGGCCACGGCGATCGCCAGCAGGCTCTTGGCCCAGAGGGCGGTGGTCGATATCAGGGCGCGGCGAATGGGGCGCATCAGTCGAGCGGACAGGAGTCCTGCTTGCTCCCAATGCGCCGGCAGCCGGCGCCACTATCCCCGCAACTCGAGCGCCGCCGCAAACAGCGCCTGCACGTTCTCCCAGGGAAAGCCTGGGTCAATCTCGATATAGAGCCAGGAGCCGGCACGCGACGCGTCGAAGGTCTCGTAGAGCCGGTGCACATAGGCACGTATCTGCTCAGGAGTGCCACGCTGCATCAGATCGCCGCGATCGGGGTGTAGCTGCACGGCCAGGCCAAGATCGTGGCAGCGATGCGCCAGATCATCTAGGCGGAAGGCGGTCAGTTGCGGCCAGATGGCCCGGACGCCGAGATCGGCAAACTCGGGCAATAGATCAGGGATATAGCCGCAGCAGTGGAAAAAGACCTGCTTTCCCGCGCGCAGCACCGGTTCAAAGAGCCGCTGGTAGCGCGGCCTGAAGAAGCGCCGCCACACCGGCATCGGGAAGAAAAGGCGATCCTGCATGCCATAGTCATCGCCAAAAGTGACCGCATCCACATCCAGCGCCAAAGCCCGTTGCACATAGTCCAGTTGGTTCTCGACAATGAGATCGGCGATGCGGTTTATCTCCGGCGTGTCTTCCATGATGTCAATGAGCACATCGGCAAAGGGCCGCAGCGACTGCATGCGCTCAAAGAGTTGCGCTCCGCCGCCTGTAAGGAAGTAACGCCGTTTGTGCTCTTGCGCCGCCTGCAGCTCCGACGCAAGGGCTGACCCTTCCGGTGGTGGCAGTGCAGGGGCCTGATAGCTGGCAAGCGCGGCTAGATCAGCCAGCGGGTACTTGCGGCGGTGCCCCCAGACGCCGAAAATGCGGTATTCCCAGGCCGTGCCCCATTCATCGGTGCGGAAGGCATGGTAGCGGCCATCGGCATCCCAGTCCTCCGGCGGCGGAGGGGCTGGCATGGCAAAGGAGCGCGAGTCGCCAAAGTCGTGTGGCGTCTGCTGCATCAGATCGAGCAGCTTCTCTCCGTGCTCAAAGAGCCCGCCTGGCGAGCGGTGAATCTGCAGCGGGATGATGTCGGGAGCTTGAAAGCGGAGGGCCGCCCAAACACGTTCGCGTGGAAGCATCTATTCCCTCTTGAGAGTCATGGCCTCGATCACATGCGAGTCGCGATATCGAGCGACCGCACGACTGGCAACGCCGCGCGGTGTAGCACCTCGACATCCGCCCAAACTAACGCCAATCCGTCGCCGGCTCGCCCTCCAGCAAGGAGAGATAGCGCCAGGCGGCATGGTAGCGCCTGGCGCGTTCCAGGTCGTGGTCCTGCAGCGCCTCGAGACGCCGCAGATCGAGATTGTCCTCCAGATCGGCCAGCTTGACGCGCCGGGCGAGGGGGTTGGGCGCGATGCGCTGGATGAACGCCTCGTAGCTCTCCTGCGGCTGCCGCGTGAGGGCTGCCACGGCCTCCACCACCGCCGGCGGGAACCCTTCAGCGCGCAGATCCGCCAGCGAGACGTCCGTGTCCTCGATCACATCGTGCAGCACGGCGACCATCATGCCCTCCGGACTGGGCTGGCGCAGCATGAGGCGAAGCGGGTGCAGGATATAGGACGCGCCCGCTTTGTCGAACTGCCCTTCGTGCGCTCGCGCCGCCAGGGCGATGGCTCGGTTGAGCGTGGACATGGTGGGCCTCACAAGAGAAGAGCCATGGTGTAGTGGGCAAAGATGCCCTCGGCATCGCTGGGACGGCCCCGACGGATGACGATCCCTTCGGGGAGCACGGCTACCGCAGCACCGATTTCGGCGTCGGGATGATGCGGGTGATGACGTGCTTGGTGCGGTCGATCATCTCGCCGGCCTTGGGCCCGATGACGTTCTTCCAATAGTCATCCTCATAGACGGCCTGGTAGAGCGCTTTGCGCTCCTCCTCGCTGTCGAAGCGGCGAATCCAGACGTACAGGTCGTCCTCTTCCTCGCCCACGAAGGTGCCCACCGGCACCATGCCCTTGGAGATCTGGAAGGGGATGATGACCTCCTCCATGTACTTGACCCAGTCGGCGCGCTTGCCGGGACGGCAACGGTACTGCCTCAACTCGAAGAATGCCATGATCTGTTACCTCCAGTATGATAGGTCACTCCGGCCAGAATTCGTCAATCACCTCGCGGGTGACGGCCACCCAGTTGCGGACGCGATCCGGGTCGCCCTGCACCGTCTCCACGTCCTTGAGCGTCACGTCCACGTGCAGGTCTTTGCAGTAGGAAAAGCTCTGCCTGAGGATGCGACGGACGCGCTCGGGGTCCCAGCCATAGCTGACCATATCGGCAGGGCTGGGCCGGTAGCTAAAGATGCGGTCTGTCCCGATCTGCTCCGCGCATTTGCGGACGTCGGCGGTCAGGGCCACGGCGATCCGGCGGATATTGGGCAGCGCCATGATGTAGGGGATCTTGTAGGTCAGGTCCTCGCAGCAGCCATAGGAGACCAGCCCAAAGTGTCGCATGATCTCGGCCTGATACTGGAACATGAACTCGTTCCATAGTTTGGGCCCCACCAGCGTTGTCTCCTGGGACGCGGAAAAGTACCATAGATCGCCGCGCCGGACTGGGGCGCTGGCGGGAGCGGGATCGGCCAGCTCTTCGGCATAGGAGAGGCACTGGTTCTCGTGATCGCAGAGGCGCCAGTCGCCCGCGCGCTCCGCTTCCTCTTGGGCGCGGATAATGCCGTCACGCATGAAGGCCAGCACCTCGTGCAACCAGTCGGGCCGGTCCATCATGTCCCACATGATCTGCTCCAGGCCGCGCAGATAGGCCAGGTGCGTCGAGATGTCACCGCCCCAACTCCGGTAGGCGGGAGCGCGGTCGATCGAGATGGTGATGATATCGCCGATAGCGTCGTGCAGGCGGGCGGCGCGGCGGGCGGTCTCCTCCTCGTTCACGACATGGTGCGGCTCCACCATCTTGGCGAAATCCTCGGGCTCTTTGAGCGGCGGATCCCAGACCCGGGAGCCGGTGGGCTCCGTGCGCTCGCTCCAGGGGACGGCCAGGCCCCAGAGGCCGCCGGGAGGCGTCACGAGCGCGGCGTTCACGGTCACCCAGGGCTCCAGGATATAGTCGTCGCCAAAGGTGTCGCGGAAGAGGCCTTGGCGGAAGAAATCCTCGTAATGCCGGAAGAAGGGGTCCTGGCACTGGTATTGCCGCGCGGGCATCTCAGCCCAGGCAAAGGCGCGGACATAGATGAGCGGCTTGGGGCGCTTGAAGCTATTGTGCTTGCGCCAGAGGTTGCGGCGCTCCTCCTGGATAGGCTTGGTGGCGGCCTCCAGGTAGCGCTTGGCGAGGTCGCGGAGGATCACGATGTCTTGGTCCATGGCTCTCCTTAGGGTAGGGCTTGGGGCATTGTAGGCCAATGCGCGGCGGGGTCAAATCGGGCCACTTGCGGCGAACCTCGGCCCATGTTATACTGGGTTTCCATGGACGTCAAGATCATCCGCAGCAAGCGACGCAAAAAGACGGTGCAGGGCAGCCTGCAGGACGGGGTGCTGGTGGTCCGCGCTCCCGAGCGTGCCACGCAGGCCGAGCTGGATCGCGCAGTGGGCGCGCTGAAGGCCCGCATGGAGCGCAGGCTGCTTACCCAGGCCCCCAGCGACGAGTTGCTCGAGCGGCGGGCGCGGGAGCTGAACCGCGAGCACTTTGGCGGCGCGCTGCGCTGGAGCTCGGTGCGGTGGGTCACCAACCAGCACACCCAGTTGGGAAGCTGCACCTCGCTGGACGGAACTATCCGCCTCTCGCACCGCCTCGCCCAGATGCCGCCTTTTGTGCGTGACTATGTGCTCATGCACGAGCTGGCCCACTTGCTGGAGCCGAACCATGGGTCGCGCTTCTGGGAGCTGGTGAACCGCTTCCCGCGCGCCGAGCGGGCGCGCGGCTACCTCATGGCCATCGGCTCGGAGCCGCTGGAAGAGTAGCTTCGCTCACG
>JAAYEA010000112.1 GCA_012689325.1 Chloroflexota bacterium | reverse complement strand
ATCTTGGGGCGGCTTCGCCCAGACGTTGACCGTGGATAGGATCACAAACAAGAGGGTGATCATCCCGACGGCGTAAAGCGGCGGCTTCTTTCCGGCCTTGCTTGGGATCATCTCGTCACTCGGGATTGTAGGCTGTGGGGCAGACGTTATTCTAGCATAGTTCGACACGAACGGCAAAACCAGCGGGGTGCGCCAGGAGTTCGGGGTTCAGGCAATGCGATTCACGAGCGGCTGTCCTCCAGGCAACGGCTCCGGCTCGGTCACCTCGAGCGCGGCCCCGGCGACCTGGACCACGAGCGGCCCGGCGCGAACGGTCAGGCCGTTCCTCGGCCATGGGCCCGATAGTAGCGCAAGCCTTCCACGAGCGTCCGCAGGTTCTCCCAGGGCACGCCGGGCGCGATCGAGCTGGATGCGCCGAGGAACAGACCCCTCGCCGGGCCGTTCGCCACCAGCCAGTCGATCTCGCGCCTCACGTCGGCGGGCGTGCCAAAGGGCAGCGTGCGCGTCACCGAGACGCCGGCGATGATCAGCAGCGGCTCGCCGTCGCGCGCCTTCATGGCGCAGATGCGCGTATAGTCCATGCCGTCCTCGTACTGGAACCCCTGAAAGCCCCGCACCCCGACCTCCAGCAGCCACGGTACCATGGCCATCAGGTTGCCGTCGCAATGCCAGATCAGGCGCACCCGCGCCTCCAGCAGCGGCTGCAGGCAGCGGGCGAAATGCGGGAACCAGAGGCGGACGAGGGAGCGGATGTCCACCAGCGTGCCCCGCGAATCGGCCATGTCGTGATCGAGCCGGTAGAGCGGCGGCAGCCCGCCTTCGACGTAGGCTCTGGCGGCTGCGCGGTTATGCCGCAGGGCCAGGTCAGCCTGCAAGGAAAAGTGCCGCTCGATCAACTCCGGGTAGAGGGCGTAGGCCGTAAAGTAGGGCTGGTAGCCATAGGCGCCGTAGCCGAGGGTGGGGAAGCGGACAAAGCCGTAGCCGCTCTTCAGGATATCCGGCCCAAGTGTCTCCTGCAAGCCCCGCTCCCCGGCCAAGATCTCCTGGGCGCGGGCATCCTCGTCAAAGGCGGCGATCTCGGCGCGCAGCCTGGGGAAGGCAAAGCGCTCCAGGTGCGCCGCCACCGCCTCCGGCGAATCGATGAGCAGGCCGTCGAGGGCGATCCGCTCCGCGCCGGTGGTGGCGCCGCGAGCCTCGCCGACGAACCCGTGGTCACCCATGGTCAGCGGGTTACGCGGGATCCACTGGTCGAGCAGGCAGGTGCCGATGGTGCGCTGGCAGGCCAGATAGACCTGCTCCGGCTCGCGAGCATAGTCGCCCAGCGCCGCGCCGGCGAGGCGCTCGAGGGCGGCGTGCTCCATGATGTTCAGCAACCAACTCGGCACCTCGCCACGCGGCTCCTGCAGGATCGACTCCAACGCCAGTTGGGCGTTCTCTCCCAGGGTGTTCATGCTCCCTTGTCTCATGACCACCTCATCGCGCGCAAAGTCTTGCCGACGCCCGGCCCTTCATTCCTGCACGATGATGTCGGCGCAGCCCTGCAGGACGATCTCCGGCGAGTCGCTGTGCTCCTGCAGGATGCCGTAGACACGCACATCTCGGCCCTCGAAGTGGGCGTTCTCGCACCCTGACCAACAACGCAGGCAGGTCTCTTTTGGGATATAGACGTAAAAGGCGCCGCGCCAGGGGTCGCGGGAGTTGAGGTACAGGCCGGCGTCGCCGTAGTACGCGCTGACCACGCGCATGTCGACGCAGCGGCTCTCGCCCAGATGATCCCACGCCTCTTCGGCCCGGATGCAAGCAGCTGGAAGGCTGGGAGTGGCGGTCAGAGACCTCGTTATGGCCGCGGATGTCGGCGTCGGGTCGGGGCCTGGGTAAGGTTCGGGGGTCAGCGTGGCGCCGGGCTGCGGATAAGGGTCGGGGGTCGCCGTGGGCTCCGGCAGGGGCGCCCACGGGAGCGGGCCAGCCCGGCCATAGTTCGCGCCCAAGATGACCAGGTCCAAGATGT
>JAAYEA010000111.1 GCA_012689325.1 Chloroflexota bacterium | reverse complement strand
GACCTCGGATGCCGTCTTGCCAGACATGTCAGCACGCTGCTGCAGCCGCTCCTCGAGTGCCATGAATGCCTTGCGCACCACCTCCGTGTATTGCCTGTGCTCGATATGCTCCTGGCACATGTCCAAGAGGCGCTGGTCGAGCTTGGCGCGGCCTTGCAGCAACTCGTTGATGGCCTCCATGTCCTCCTGGAACAAGATCATCGTTCCGCCTCCTTGCGCGATCTCGCTATCCGCCTATGGGTTCTCCAGCAGCCGGGCCACGTTCTCCGCGATGCGGTCCTCCAGCTCCCTCGCCTGGGCGTTGAGCGCCTCCAGCTCCTCGTTCAGCTCCTCCAAGCGCTCGTAGAAATCCTCGCCGTCGTCCTCCCGCTCGGCCACGCCGACGTAGCGCCCGGGGTTCAGGCTCCAGCCCTGCGCCTCCACCTCCTGGATCGTGGCCGCCTTGCAGAGCCCAGCCACGTCGCGGTAGGCCTTGGGCACCTCGCCGAAGCGCTCCTGGAACAACTCGGCGCTGCCCTCCTCCAGCTCCAGCGGCTCGCCGCGGTGCAGCCGGACGAGGTTGCCCAAGAACTCGACCTGGGCCGGGGTGAACTCGCGGTGGGCGCGGTCTACCTGCTGGTAGATGCCCCGCACATCGAGGAAGAGGATGGTGTCCCGCCGCTTCTTGTCCCGGTCAAAGAACCACAGGGTGCAGGGGAGGGTCACGGTGTAGAACATGTTGGGGCCGACGCTGACCATCACGTCCACCGCGCCGGACTTGATCAGCTCTTTGCGGATCTCCAGCTCGGCGCCGCGGGCGTCGGCGGCCGAGTTGGCCATGACGAACCCGGCCCGCCCCTGCTCGTTCAGGGCGTGGTAAAAAGCCTGAATCCAGAGGTAATTGGCGTTGTCGGTGCTGGGCGTGCCCAGGGCGAAGCGCGGATCGCCCTTTACTTTCTCGCGGTCCACGCCCGAGACGTTGAAGGGGGGGTTTGCCATCACAAAATCGAACTTGCCCACGCTGGCGTGCCGGTCCTCGTAATAGGTGTTGCCGTCGCGGATGTCGCCAGCCAGCCCATGCACCGCCAGGTTCATCTTGGCCAGGCGGATCGTCTCCGTGGCCTTTTCCTGGCCAAAGACGGACAGCTCGCGGGTGGGCGACCGGCGGTGGCGCTCCACAAAGGCCGCCGACTGCACGAACATGCCGCCAGAGCCGCACGCGGGGTCGTAGACTCGCCCATGGTACGGCTGGATGATCTCGACGATGAGCTTGACGATGCTGGTGGGGGTAAAGAACTCGCCGCCCTTTTGCCCTTCCCGCTGCGCGAACTTGGTCAGGAAATACTCGTAAATCTTGCCAAAGGCGTCGCCCTCGATGTCCATAGGGATGCCGCCGAGAATGCGCAGCAGTTGGATGAGCACGGCCTTGTCCAGGCGGCGATAGTCCTTGGGCAGCACGTCCTTGAGGTCGGGGTTGTCGGCCTCGATGGCCTTCATGGCGCTGCTGAGGGCCTGGGCCAGGTCAGCGCCTTCGGGGAGCCTTTGTAGGGTAGAGAAGCGGGCCTCCGGCGGCAGGTAGAGCACCCCCGCGGCTTGGTAGTCGGTCACGCCGATAGTGCGCCGTCCGCCGTGGGCCAGCGAGCCGACGGGGCCGATGCGTTTCTCCGCCTCGGTGAAGCGGTGGTCGGCGTAGCGGAGAAAGATCAGCCCCAGCACGGGGGTGGAGAACTCGGCGGGGCGGAGGTTCGAGTTGGCCCAGAGCTGGTCGGCCAGCGCCCAGAGGCGGGATTCGATATCGCCGTTGTTGGCAGGCATGGCGGTCCCCTGATTCATATTGGCCGGATTCTGAGGCTTCTGTGACCTCACATCGGCATTGTGAACATGGCTATGCATATTACCACCAACTGCTCATTCGTCAACTAGGCACAGGCAAGCCGTCTCTGCCAGACCACGGCACATGCTTCATGCTTCCCGTCTCGGCGGCAGGTTGATCACTGCTTCCTGACCAGCGTCACCGACTCGCCTCGCTTCCTGGTGCAGGGCATGCACGCCAGCTCGATATCCTTGCTCACCCCGACCCTGACCTTCAGCTCGCAGTCGGGACACTCCCACAGGGTCAGGGTTGAACGGCCCTTCTTCTTGCCCGGCGGCATCCAGTATTCCCGCTTCTCGCCCTCCGGCACCGGCTCAAAGTCCGGTTTTAGAATCCCATGTTCCCTCATGAGCTGCTCGAACGGCCCGTCGGCTGGCATCCAGTGCGCCCCGACCACGGGCAGGGGGTGCAGGCCCAGCGACTCGCACTTGTCCACGAACTCTTGGTTGTGATAGTTGCGCTTGACCGGGTGCTCGCCGAAGCGTTGCTGCCAGAGGTGAACCTGCTCGTGCAACACGGTTTCTAAAATCGAATACAGCGGCCTCTCCAGGTTGACCTCGTTCAGGATGATCTCGTCATCCAGCCCGAAGGCGTTCTTGCCCAATCGATACCAGGCCAGTATCCGGTAATCCTCCTTGTCGAAGCCCAGGACGGGTCCGGGGAGCTTGCCTCGGTCTATCCTGGCGATGGGGTCCAGGAATCGCTCCCGAAAGGTATCCGTCCAGCCGTACAACCGCCTGGCCAGCTCGAAGTGCTTCCAGGTGGGATCGTTCTCGGCGTTGTGCCGGACCGCTCCCTTGGCCTTCTCGCCTGATTCCAGGTCAACGACTTGCAGTCTCTCCATGGTTTGATTTTACAATACAGGAAAGCGCGTTGCACGCACCGCCTCCCGTGATGGACGATGGCTCGCTGATCCGGTCAGGCTGATCAACCCTTTATAGAGCATGTTCCTGCAATTCCTTCTTGACCGCCTCCTGGGCCAGTTGCACATAGATGGACGTGGTCTTCAGGTCCGCATGCCCCAGCACCTCCTGCACCGTCCGCAGCGACGTGCCCATGGCCACGTGGTGCGTGGCGAAGGTGTGGCGCAGGGTGTGCACGCTGGCGTTTTTGATCCATGCCTCCCGCATATACTTTTCGATCACGTGCTGGATGGATCGTCCGCCCATGGCTGTGCGAAACTTGGACACGAACAGGGCGTCGTGCTCCGCCTGCGGTCTGGTGTTGAGCCAGCTCTTCAGCGCCAGGCAAGCTTTGTAGTTGAGAGGAATCCACCTATCCTTCCGCCCTTTCCCCATGATGTGCAGCCTGCCCACCGTGTCGGGGTCCCGTCCGATGCGGCCGGGAAGGTCCACGTCGTCCAGCCGCAGTTTGGCCAGCTCGGAGAGGCGGATGCCAGTTTGGAGCAGCACCTCGATGATGGCGCTGTCGCGGGCGTGGTGGCTGCACGCGCGCAGGAGAGCGGTGTACTCGTCTTTGGTCAGCACCCGCGGCTCCTTGTACTCGGATCGCGGGGGGATCAGTCGCTGGCTGATGTCTTGTGGTGTATATCCCGAGTCGTAGAGGAACCGGAAGAGCGACTTTATGGCGTAGGTCTTGCGCTTGCGGGAGGCCCCGGCGTATTGTCGCCGGTCCAGGTCGGCCAGGTAGGCCTCCAGGTCGCGCGACGAGAGCTGGTCCAGGTGGGTCTTGCCCTGGTGGATCAGGAACCTGACCAAGTCCAGGAGATCGTTGCGATAGTTGAGGCGGGTCTTGGTGGCAAAGTTGCGTGAGGGCATATAGATGCGCTCATAGTGGGCCAGGGCATCGTGGAGGGTCTTGGGGATTGGCGCATCCTTGACCTGAAGCAGGGGAGGGGATCGCCTATCAGCAGCAGGGGTGGTTTTTTCATCTAACATCCTGATCGAGGATAGCACATTCGGCGATTGATGTCCTGGGGCCAACTTGACACGTGGAGGCAATTGGTGTATATTCTGTTATAAATGTACAGAACATACACAAACATGACCAACGAGGCAGAGCTTATGGAACGACAAATGGGAGTCACCGAGGCGCGCAAGCAGTTCGCGCAGATGATCGACGAGGTCCAGTACAAGGGTGACAACTATATCATTGTGCGACATGGCGAGCCAGCGGCGGCGGTAGTGCCGGTGGAGGTCTATCTTCAATGGCGCCGGGAGCGGGAGGAGTTCTTCGATCTCATCCGCAGCGTCCAAGCCGAGAACGCCGACGCCGAGCCGGACCAGGTGATGCGGGATGTCCTGGAGGCGCAACAGGCCGTTCGGCGGTCGGCCGAGTGAATACGGACACGCGCGTCGTCCTGGATGCCAACGTGCTGGTGAGCGCGCTCATCTCCCCGCGCGGGGCTACGGCTCAGTTGCTTGGGGCGTGGGAGGAGGGGCGGTTCGTCTTGCTCATCTCCGAGGCCATCCTCCGCGAGCTGGACCGTGTCCTGCATTACCCCAAGCTGCAGGAACGATACCGGCTGCCCGAGAGCCGGATAGCGCGCTTCCTGCAGCTCCTGCGCACGCAGGGTGTCCTGGTGGAGACCACTGTCCAGCTCTCTGTAATCGAGCGCGACCCGACGGACAATCGTTACCTGGAGTGCGCCGTCACTGGCGAGGCCCAGATCATCGTCAGCGGCGACAGGCATCTTCTGGAGTTGGGCGCGTATCAGGGCATCCAGATATTGTCCCCGGCTGGGTTTCTGGCCTTCCTCAAGTTGGAGCGGTGATCCGGCCACTCCCCCAATTACCCATAGTATAGAGTCCCCGGCGGTCTCTTTGGCTTGCCGGAGATACTGCCAGGCACCCTGTCCGTACACCTTCGCCTAACCAGTCGTTAGCCGCCGCTTATCAGGAAGAAAAGGAGGGTAGGCGTGCCTTTTCCTTCTTATAAGCGTGATTAGACGCCTAAACCTGTCATGACAGCCTCCGTCTGGAGGACAGGTCAGCCCAATCCATCGGCGTAATCCAGCGTCTCCGGCGCAGAAACCACCGTTGATGGCGACGCTCCGTGGTTCTCTATGCCTCGTCAAGCCACCCGGACGTGTGATAAGCTTTCATCATATGGGCAACATCGCACCAGACGGGGGCTTTCAGTTGTGGTCCACATTGTGCGACGCGCTCAGCTCGCAGGACCTGCTCGGACGCCTCACTGGAACGCTGAAGGTGTGGGATACGGCGCGCCACCTGTGGGCCAGGCTGCGCTATCGCGGCATGTACGAGATCCTCGACTACGACGCCACGCTAGAGATCACGGACATCAAGGGAGAGAAGGCGAAACTCACTCGCCGGGAGCACATCCGCTTTCTGCAGGACAACGTGGTGGCCATTCACGATCACGCCTGGGGCGACGGGGAGTTTCTCTGCAACTACAAGTGTCAGCCCGGCGTGCCGGTGGATATCTATGAGGATGGGTCCAGGCACAACATCTTGATCTCGCTGCGCGAGACCAAGAACAAGGGGGACGAGATGGAGCTGTGGGTGGAGCGCACCATCAAGAACGGCTTTACCGGGGATGAGGAGTGGCTGGAGACGGAGGTGGATCACCTGATGCGCAACCTGCGGCTTGCCATCGTCTTTCCCAAGGGGCGGCCCTGCAGGAGGGCGACGCTTTCCAGGCGGAGCACAGGCCAGGTGACTCCCCTGCCCCAGAAGCACTTCGCCCTCCTGCCCGATGGCAGAGGCAAGCTGACCTGGGAGACGCGCCGTCCCAGGCTGCACGACTGCTACACCATCAAGTGGGCCTGGTAAATCCTGTGTGGGCTTAGCCGCCCTGACCTCCACCGCTCATGGCGATACCTCCTGTTCTGACGATGATCCACACAACCCGGAGAATGGCGCCAAGATCCGAGTTATCTTAATTATATGATCTAAATCAGATAATTGCAAATCGAGGGCTACTGCCCTGTCTTGGGGCCTGGCCGGGGATTGGTGGCCAGGTACTTGTCCAGGGCTTCCTTCGTGGTGAACCAGTCTCGGCCAAACTTATGGCCTTCGACCAATCCGTTGGCGAGGAGGTAGCAGATGTGGCCTCGGGAATAGCCCGTATATGCTGCCGCCTCCTTGACGGAGAGCCATTGTGCCACGGATGCCCTCTCGCGAAACGACGGTATCGGGGCGTATTATACCCCAAACCGCCGAGATGGGCGACTCGCTGCAATGGCACAAACCCGATCACAATGTCACACGACGCGCAGGCGGCTCCGACCGTCTCCTCTCCTCCAGGGCAGTCATTGCTGACTGCCCGGCCACTTGCCAGATCGGACTCTGGAGCGCATCCGCGGATTCGAGCCGATCGCAGGTGCTGAACCAAAACAGTGACCCGCCACCGGCCTCTTCCGTCGCGCGTCTCAGGTTGGTCAGCCGCTTGTCGCTGGTGGTCACCGTCAGGATGCGCAGGCTGCGGGTGCGGAAGCGCCGGGTGTATCCGCCACCAAGAGTATAGGCTAGGTAGGCGCGCACCCGCTGCCGCCAGCGCCTGCCGGACAGGGTGGCGCGGTCGACTTCCACGAAAAAATGGGCGCGCTTGTCGCCCTGGTTCACCACACAGTAGGCATCGGGGATGATCGCCACCCGCTGCCGTCCGCTGCGGCCTGCCTGCACGTAGACGTGGTCGGCCTTCGCCCGAAACGCTTCATCTTCCACCCACGTCTCGACGAGGTATCCCACGGTCTTTGCAGCCTGTGTGAGCGCAATGCGCACGTCGTTGAGCATGAGGTGGTGTTCGAGGAACAAAGCCCCCACGCGGTTGCGCGCGCCGCGCCAGCCCACTGCCTCGACCTCGATCCCCTGCTGCTCCGCCACCAGGTCAGCCCCTCGGCGGCCCAGCAGATAGATCGCCTGGCCCATGCCACGCCCGTACTCCACGGGTAGCCAGCGGCGCTGGACGAAACGGTGCTGGTAGAGACGCTTGAGGCGCTCGTTAGCGGTGTTGCGGCTGGGAAAGAACAGGCGTTGCACCTGATCGGCCCGCAAGGTCCGATGCTCGTGCACAGCCAGCACGACGCGGATATCCCTCTCGGTGAGCCTCATGCGCGGGGGGTGCTTCACACGCTGATGTCGGGGCAAGATGCGCCGCTTTTTCGCCACGCCCCAGTCTAGCATGTCTGGCTTTTTCCTGAGGCGGCGGAAGGGGGTCAGGGGGAATTCCGCCGGCCCGCCGTCGGGCGAAGGGTGCCGGGATACTCGGACGTGCAAGCGCGCGACAGCGCTGTACCCTGCTGCAGGGCTATGCCTGGCTGACCACGAGAGGCGACCGAGACCGACTACCGCTTTTAGGGAGGGACGCGCAGCGGCCCGAGCGGTCGCCGACGTCGCGCAGCGACGGAGGGTGCCCGACAAGGGGAACCCTTGTCGGGACGAAAAAGCGGTAGTCGGGGTCGGCGAAGGCCTTCTCGCCCCGTGGGCGAGAGGTGTTCCTCCAAGGCCGGAGCCTGAGCCCGACGGCGGGAGCGCCCGGAAGGTTCGCAGAAACGACGGGCGCCCCTTCCCCCTGCTGATCCCGACTGGTTCGATGCCAGGAGGGAGCAGAGACTCTGGTCACCAGTGACCAGAGGGCTTGCCGGAGGCAAGCGATCTGGGCTCAAGCAGCGAGCGGCGCTGACGCCTCGCCCACTGATCAGCGCAACAACACGATCCCGTCGAAGGTCTTGTGCTGGTCGTCGTCGTGGAAGACAAAGGATGTGACGCCTGGCTTGGCTGGCTCAAAGAGAAACCAGCCTTCCACGAACTGCCCTTCGTACATCCTGTGGTCGCCACGCGCCGCGCCGCCGATCTCCACGTGGTCGTAGCGGTTGCCCAGGTTGTCGGTGATATACATGTTCCGATTGCCTTCGTCCGAGTACTTGATCAGAAAGTCATACCCCGTGCCCTTGACGTGGACCGCGCTCCACCGAAAGTTGAACTGCATGCGCCCGTCGGTCCGCACCTCGACGCTCCAGAGGCATTCGTCACCGTAAGCGGCGTTCACGTAGAAACGGATGCAGATATCCTCGAAATCATAGATCCCGGGCGTGTTGTAGGCTCGCGTGGGTGGGTTGGCGTTGACAGGTATGCTGTTCGACGGGATGTTGACCTGCAAGAGCACAGCGTACATCCAGCCCTTCTTGCCGTCAGGCGCTTCGACCTCCATCCAGGCCCCGGAGGCGATCTTGCTGAGGATGGTCAGAGGCGTGCCTTGCTTGTAGCTGCCCAAGACGTCAAAGAGATCCCCCGGGCCTGAGCGCAGGTTGAGGGCGGCATTGGCGATGACGGCATCCGCTTCAGGCGTGGGGGTGTGGGTCGCGGTGGGGCTTTCGGTGACGGTCGGCGTCAACGTGATCGTCGAGGTATTCGACGGGACGGGCGTGGCGGTGTAAGTCGGCGTATCGCTCGGCACGCGAGATGGCGTAGATGTAGCGGTGGGCACCACTGTGTTTGTAGCCGTGCTCGTCCAGATGGTCGTCGGCGTCCAGGTCGGCGGGATGGTAGATGTGGCCGTGGGCGACTCGACGGCGGCCACGATCACCGTCAAGCTGAGGGCGGGATTTGGCGTATCGGTTGGGAGCGCAACCGGCGCAGCGCTCCGGCACGCGCAGAGGCACACGAGCGCACAGGCCAGCAGCGAAAGCCTTTTCATGGATATGTCCCCTTTCTCTGAAACATGGGCAGGGCCAGGCGACACCCCGGATACCCCTTTCTAGCCCTCGGGGGTGTGCGTCGTCGTGGGGAGCGCGCCGTTCTTGGGCGTTCGTGTCGCGGTGGGCGTGCTGGTTTCCATAGGCCCAGACTCGTCGGTAGGTGTCGCGGGACTCGTCTCGGTCGCCGTCGCGGTTTCGCTGGGCACCGGCTCCTCGGTCGAGGTCTCCGTAGGCGTGGCCGTCTCGGTAGACGGCGGCGAGGGAGACACGGTGGGCGTGCCCGTCGCCGTCTCGCTGGGCGTTGGGGTTGACGTCCCGGTGGGTGTCCAGGTTCCCGTCGCCGTAGTGGTGGGGCTGGCCGTGGCGGTAGGCGTCGGCGTAACCGTCGGGGTGGGCGTCCCCGTCGGGGTGGGCGGCACATAGTTCTTTAGCAGGACAGGCAGATACCCGACGGGCAGGAGCGGCCGCGTGGCGGTGGGCGTCGGGGTTTGGGTAGGCGTCCTGGTGATGGTGGGCGTCGCGCTGGGCGTAGGGCTTGCCAGGGGCGGGGCAATGCGAACAGTGCGCCGCTGATAGTACCACCCAGTGAAGAGGCTGTGGGCATGCACGTAGAGGTTGTAGGTGCCTGGCGCCAGCCCCGAGATATCGAATGTGCCCCGATACCCGGACTGGTCGTACCAGGACCCAAATGCGTCCCAGATGTCTGGACGATGAAACCCGTACTGGGCCGGACCCAGGCGTCGCCCCAAGGGATTGTCGGCAGGGTCCACATAGATATCAATGGCATCCACACCAGGGGTGCAACCCTCGTTGATGCTGATAGCCCACCCCGACACCACGAGGCTTGGCTGGTACACCACGGCGTTTTCCGCGGGGACATCTATAGCTATCAAGGGAGGGTTCTGGGAGGGCGCTTGAGCCCATCCTGTGGTCTCGGTTACCGCCTTGACCTCCACCGAAGCAAAGCCAGGCGGCGCATAGCTATCCACATGCTGTAGCGTTTGCTGCTCGCAGCCCTGCATACCAAAGTGGTATTGTCGAGCCACATTCAGTATCCGCCCTTGCTGGTCGCGATAGACGAGCGAGGTATATACGCCGATAGCACCCTTGCCAAGGTGTCGTACCGCACCGTCTACCACATAACGACTGCCTTCCCACCTCTGGCTGGTAGATGTGAACCGGACGTAGGGATCTTGCACATAGTATCCCGACTCATCCAGGTTGCCGCGCAACGCCCAGATCTCCCAGCGGCCGATCCGCAGATCGGTGCTATAGGATATGCCCGTGGCAAAGGCGCACTCCTGGCCGGGGGACAAGTTCAGGTTCTGGTCGGTAGAAGAATCTATCCAGACAAGCTCTCTCGAGTCGTCGTAGAAGGCAACGTTCGCGGCGGTTCTTTGCAGGCCATTGTAATAGTCACCCAGTCTCACCACGCGATCTGGCCAGACGTTCCGCAGCTTCCCCGATACCACGGTCTGGCCAGGGCTATCCACACGTTGCGGGTTGACGAGCATGACGGCTTCCACCGGCTCATCAACCGTCTCATCCGCGCTGATCTGGATAATGCCCACACCCACGATCCGCGCCGGGTCAGCATAGGGAGTCTTGATGGTAAAAGGCGTCACCTCTCCCGGCCGCAAGCCCCACAGGAAGGTATGGTTCTGGCCTGTGGCCACCGGAGTGTCGCTGCTGGGGGAATCGAAAAGCCCAACAGTGATCAGGACATATCTCAGGTTGGCCGTTCCTGTATTTTTGATGATCCCCATGACCAGGATGCCGTCGGGGAGCCGATAGTAGATGCCGTGTTCCAGCCTAAACGAGAGCGCCTGCGGCTCCGCTCCATCTGCCACTCGCCAACCCAGCACCCCCCGCTCGGCGGGGATGGCTTGCGGAGAGTCGGCCCGCACCGGGGCGGCGGAATGGGGAAATGCGGTCAACAGGATGACGACAAGCATTGGGGCGACGAAGGCCCTTCTCATGGCTCCTCCCACAGCGGCGCAAGGTCCTGCATTTCAGGTCTTGGGGCAATGTCTCTTTGTGAGGCTGCGGCTACGGCAGAGGTTGGGTACACCAGAAATGCGGCGATTCTCTGGCGGAACCACTGCGGTCTTCGAAACAGGCGGGACTCAATCTGTAACATCAACCCGCTCTAGTACGATGTTGGTAAGGCCTAGCTGTCGTGCTGCATCTGCGAACCTCTCTGTTGCCAGCACTACTGCAGGATGGTTTCGAGGACGAAACAGGTCAACCTCTCTTGGCACTGTGGACTCTTCGACTACCACCCTGTCCAAGACCGCTGCTTCGCGACCGCATACCGAGCAAGGGGGTTTCATGACCTCCGCCCGGAATGATACTGCCGCGAGCAGGGCATCACACATCAACTGGAACTCGACGAAACAATGGCGTGAACCAGCCCTGCTGTGCAACTCCGCTGGCGCTGAGACGGGCAACTTCACACCCACTGCCTCAAGTTGTGGAATAACCTCTGCTTGAACTAGCATCGTCCATGAGCCAATCCATGCAAAACTCCCAAACCTGCCTCGCGCCTCTCCCGTGAGAGGCCCAAGACTGGTCCCTGGCACAACGAGAGACCCTTTCGGAACTAATGGGAGAACCGCGTCCCTGAGTCTCTGGTACTCCTCTAGGCTCGCTGCACGAGCTTTGCGGTATTTGGCCTCGCAAGAAAGCACTGAGAGGTCGACAGCAGGATACGCAACTCCTACCACAGCCCAAGTGCCACACCGCGGGCATTTCACTCCCGGCAAATGCCACTTGTGGGACGCCAGGAGGCCATATCGCATTTCCCAGTTGTCGTCATCTGGTTTCAGTCTGTAGATGTCCACAAGGTCCTCTCGGCTAGTAGGGCTTTACAGGAATACCATCAATCCCAAAACTGTACAGCAGTTCACCCGCATACTTGTACATATCCTCGGCCGTTGCCCCACCGTGTGTACTCAGCCAATCTGCCCATGCACTATACCACGGGCCACCTCTGCCCCCCCTGCCGATCTCAGTATGAACAGCCTTAGGGATCTCGACTGTATACTTGTTCACCTTGATACCTACCGCTTCGAACGCTTCGTGAAGCGCCTTGGGAAATATATGGTGCTTCTCCGTAGTGATTGCTTGTACAGCCTGCTTGCCCGCATCAACCGCGTCATCGATCTTGTCAACGGCCTTGCCTGCATCCGCAACATCATTCGCCTTGTCAACGGTCTTAACTGCCGTCTCGACGATCTCTGCGGTATGCTTCACATCCCCCAGGTTATCGACCTTTGTCACGGCCCTGACGATGGCTCCCCCGCCGGTGGCCACAGGCAGGATCAAGCAGGCAACATCCAGAGCCAGCGCGCCGCCAGTCTTCCAGTTCAGCCCTTGCTGCTTGATGTCGTAGATGTCCCAGACGATGCCGCCGATATCAAGTGCGGTTTCGAACCAGTGCCCACTTGGGTCGTTATACTTGACCGGGTTGTTGCGCGTGTATGCGTATCTGTTAAAGTCCTGCGGATATGCGCCATTCGGGATGATACTATCCGCCTGCGTGAACCGGCCCAACGCCGGGTCGTACCACCGCGCGCCATAGTAGT